>NZ_JBEPNO010000010.1:0-188193 GCF_040546275.1 Nakamurella sp. UYEF19
CGTCGCCGGGACGCAGTATCAGCGGGGCAGCTCTGGACATACCCCATTTTCTCAAACATCCACAGTAAAGTCACTTGCAACACGCGACACTAGCGCGATTCTGGTGCGAGGTTCTGGATTTCGTGGTGCTCGATCGCGAGGAGGACGGCAGTCTCGAGATCGGGCCGCGTGAAGGGTTCGGTGGTCCGCAGCCGACAATCATCCTCAGCAGCAGGGACGAGCCCGAGGAGGGCAAGCCCCGGCTGCACATCGACGTCAACGCCACCGACCGCGGCCAGGACGCCGAGCTCGAACGACTCCTTGCGCTCGGGGCGCGACCGGTCGACATCGGTCAGACCGGCGAGGAGTCCTGGCACGTCCTCGCCGACCCCGAGGGCAATGAGTTCTGCCTCCTCAAGACGCGTCTCCAACCGCTCTGAGGTTGGATGAGACGCCCGCTTTCAAAAGGATCGGGATGTCGAGGTTGTCATTCCCCTTGACCGTGGTTGTTCTTGGCTTGTTCGATCGCCTCGGCGAGGCGTTTGATGCGGCGAAGTCGCGCATCCCACGTGCTGCCGACGGAGTTCATCTGGGCAACGGCGCGGGCCACCTGGGCCTCGTCCACGTGGTAGCGCCGCTCCCTTCCGGCCGCCACGGACCGGACGAGCCCGGCCCGGTCCAGGACGACGAGATGCTTGGTGACGGCCTGACGGGTGACCGGGAGTTGCCCGCTGAGCCCGGTCGCGGTGCCAGGTCCGCCTGCCAGCAGGAGGTCGAGCAACCGCCGCCGTGTCGGGTCGCCGATGGCGGACCAGAGGCCGTCATCGATCGGCGCCGTCGTCACGACCCGGTCCCGAGCGTTGCGAGGTAGGGCGCCAGCCGCGGCAGGTAGAAGTCCCAGCCGGTTTCGTGTGCGTGGTACTGCTCCTCGAGAAGAGCAGCTTCCCAACCTCTCTCGCGGAACCCGGTTTCGATCATCCGCACCCTTGTGCCGCCGCCCGCCGGGATGAGCTCGAAGGTGACCAGCAATGAGTTGCCCACGCCGGCCTCCTCCCCCGCCGGGTGCGTCCAGCGGAACGAGAAAGTCCGCGGCGGTCGGCACTCGACCACGGTGAAGGACTCCACTGTCGCTTGCCCGTCGACGCCGAAAACGATCTGGCCGGTCCCGCGAGGGGTCGGCTCGTAGGTGGCGTCGTCCGGCCACCACTGCCTGACGTGCTCGGGCCGACTCACCACGTCGAACACGACGTCCGGTGAGGCGTCCACGAAGATCTCCCGCTCGATGCCCCCAAATTCCATCCCTGCCTCCATGATATGCAACCTATCGTTGCGTGCGAATCTAGCGGACGAGGTCAATGTGCGCAACCATAAGTTGCATCCGACCGAAAGTTGGCACCCTGGGTGCAGAGCAGGTGATGACCGGGTTCACACATCCTGACGGTCCGTCAGGGGTTCATCCGGGGGGCGCAGGGGCAAGACTCATGGGCACGCCCGAAGGTATTGCCCGAACGATCCGGTATCGCTGAACCTGGCACCGGACCCGAGGTTAGGAGTCGTCCATGACCCTCGCGCACATCGCTTATCCACGCCGCGTACCAGAGCTGGTCGGCGAGGACATCCGGCTCCGGAACTGGGCACGGAACGCAACCCTCGGCTCGCCCGGATCGGTGAGCGCTCCGACCACGGAGGCAGAGCTGCAGGCCGTCCTGGCGGCAAGCAGCGGACAGGTGCGGATGATCGGCAGCCGCATGTCCCCGGGGCGCCTCACCGAGGTGACGGAGGAGGGCGGCACTCTGCTGGATCTGAGCCACCTCAGCGGGTTGATCTCGATCACCGAGCACACCGCGACCTTCGCGGGCGCTACTCCGTTGGGTGACATCTATGCGGTCCTGTCCCCCCGGGGCAAGATGCTGCCGTCGTCGCCCGGCGTGATCGCCTCGCAGACCTTGGCGGGCGCCCTGTCCACCGGGACCCACGGGCAGGGCCTGCAGCAGAGCACCATCGCCGATTCGGTGCTCACCATCCGCATGATCCTGGCCGACGGAACAGTCCAGGAATTCGACCGCGACCACCCCTGGTTCGGCGCTGTCCAGCTCGGACTCGGTTGCCTTGGCGTGATCACAGCGGTGACTCTGCGCATCGTGCACTCCCCGGTGTACACCTGCCGCAAGAACGCCATGAGCGCCGACACCCTGGACGACGACCTCCGGACCTGGAATGTGGAGAACGATCTGGTCAAGGCCTGGTGGTTCCCGCAGGAGGGTCAGGTCCAGGTCTGGGCCGCGCGGGAGGCCGCTGACGACGAGATCGATCGGTACCGTGCCGGGGGCAGTGAGCTGGTAGAGCACCCGACGGTCAGCGAAGCCATGAACGACACCATCGATCAGACCCTCCGTCACCTGCGCGACGACACCAAGCCCGTCGCAAAAGACGACAAGCCATCCCGGACGGTCACCCGTTTCCGGAACTTCACCGACGTCACCGGCGACATCTACCAGGTCTTCTGCCGTGGGATCGCCACGCCGCAAATCAACGTGGAGATCGGTGTCCCGCTCGACCTGGCGGGCGGGGTGATCAAGAAGATCAAGGACTGGCACGCCGAGACGCGACCCCGGATGCACTATCCGGTGATCCTGCGGAGCACCGGCCCGTCCAACGCCTGGCTCAGTCCGTCCTACGGGCAGGACACCTGCTACTTCGGGTTCGTCGTCTACTACGCGGACGACGGTTCCCTTTCCGAGGAGGGCGAGAGCTTCCTGCACGCCGTCGAGAAGGTCCTGGCGGTCGAGGACGGTCGGCCCCACTGGGGCAAGTACTTCGACGAGACCCTCTACGACTGGCCGAGTCTCTATCCGCGGTGGGAGGCCTTCCGTGAGGTCCGTGAAGCGCTCGACCCCCACCATCGTTTTGCGAATGCCTTCACCACGGCGCTTTTCGATGGTGATCATGGACGCCGACAAGATGGAGGACTTCACCGATGAAGGCCTGGGCGACGCTCCTGACGCAGCCGAACTACCTCGTCGGCGTGCGAACCCTGCGCGCCTCGCTCGAGAAGTCCGGCAGCACCTACCCTCTCGTCGTCCTGGTGACGGACGCCATCGACTCCGACAGCCGCCGGGAGCTCGAGGACGACGGCTGCCTGCTGCATGACGTCGAGCCGCTGCGCCCCGGTAGCAATCTCGAGAACCACTACGCCAACGCCCGTTTCGCGGAGGTATGGACTAAGCTCGCTGCTTGGCAGCTCACCGACTTCGACCGTGTCGTGTTCCTGGACGCGGACATGCTCGTGACGCAGAACATGGACGAACTGTTCTCGCTGGATCTCGCCGATCGAGGCATCGCCGCCTGCCACGCCTGCCGATGCAATCCCAACAGGATTGCGAGCTATCCAGCGAGCTGGAAGCCCGAGAACTGCTTCTACACGCACTGTCGCGGGCTGGAGCACACGACCGAGCCCGGCGTGGTCGACGACTACCTCAACGGGGGCTTCCTGGTGCTGACCCCCGACCGGGAGGTCTACACCGACATGATCCGGACGTTGGCGGACCTTGACGATCTGTCGCGGTACCCGTTCGCGGAGCAGGACTTTCTCAACGAGTACTACTCCGGCCGCTGGCTGCCGGTGCCCTACATCTACAACGCGCTGAAAACGCTGCCGTTCCAACACCCCTCGCTGTGGAACATCGCAGAGGTCAAGAACATCCACTACATCATCGACAAGCCCTGGGAGAAGGCCCTCGACCCGGACGATCGCTACTACCCGGTCAACAAGCTCTGGTGGGACGTCGCCACGGCGGCTGCAGGCGTCTAGTGCGGTCGACCTCGTAGCACCTCGTGGAGTCGACCGGCCTGCCGGGTGAGGTGGTCGCGCTCGGCGAGGTTGGTCGCGGCACGTGCTGCGTCCGCGTAGAGGCGCACCGCGTGGGCGAGGTCGCCGGACCGCTCTCGCAGATAGGCCTCCACCGCCTGGTGCCGGGGCACCGATGGATCGACCGTCTCCAATGCAGCCAGACCGGCCCGGGCTCCGTCGGCCTCCCCCACCGCGACGGCCCTGTTCAGGCGCACGACGGGTGAGTCGGTGATCATGGCCAGCTCGTCATACCACTCCACGATCTGAGCCCAGTCCGTGTCGGCCGTGCTGTAGCCCTCGTTGAACACGAGGTACAGCACACGGAGGACGGTGGCCGGATCGCCGGGTGCATCGAAACGGACGCCGGAGACGGTGCGCTTGGCCCGGCTGATCCGCTGGGCCATGGTGGCTTCCGGGACCAGGTACGAGCAGTTGGATGAGTCCGCAGTCGGCGGTTTCGCCGGCTGAACCAGCACGCTGAAGGAGAACAGGGCAGGCGAGGCAGATGGAGCAGGACGCGGCACTGCGGACGGCATGGACCAGCTATGCGTTGAACAGGATCCAGAAGATCGTCGACAAACCCCGCGAGGATCAAACGGATGACGAGCTCAGCATCTACTCGTTTGCCGCCAACGCCCTGGCCGGTGGCGATCCGGTGATTGCGATGTTCGAACGCGGACCCGGTCATCGCCTCTGCCGGGTCTGTGGGGCCGAGTGGAGCGAATCGCGGGCGCCGGAGCATGTCTCAGGGTGTCCGGTGGTTTCCATCGGCCATGATGAACCACCCGCGAGCGGATCCGCCCACTGAGTGCTCCCGCATCGATGAGTGCTCCCGCATCGATCACGCCCCTGGACGCGATGAATCAGGCTCCGCCGAGGGTGGAGACGGCAACTTCGGGTAAGGGGCGGAGGAACTGGTACCCGTCATGGAGCATCTGCAGTGCTCGATCGAAGATCACCGGGGGCGACCAGAGGTAACCCTGGGCGTGGGAGCAGCCAGCCTCGATGAGCCAGACCGCCTGTTCGGCGTGCTCGACCCCTTCGGCGACGGTGTCCAGGTTCATCGTTCTGCTCATCGCGATGATCGCGGCGGTCACCGATGCAGCCTGACCGCGCTCGGTGACCCCGTCGACGAACGACTTGTCGACCTTGAGGATGTCCAGCGGCAGCCGGTTCAGATACGACAGCGAGCTGTAACCGGTGCCGAAATCATCGATTGCGATCCGGACACCCAGCTTCTGCAGTCGTCGAAGACGCCCGATCACGTTGTCCAGATCCTGGACGACGACGCTCTCGGTGATCTCCAGGATCAACCGGTCAGGCGGGAGCCCGCTCGCGATGAGTGCGTCGGACACCTCGACCAGGAAGCTGTCGCTGACCAGCTGGCCGGCCGCGACGTTGACCGCCATGCACGGGCCGGTCCCGTCGACCTGCATCAGCGCGGCAGCCCGGCAGGCCTCCATCAGCACCCAACGACCGAGCCGGACGATCAGTCCGGACTCCTCGGCCAAGGGAATGAAACGGGCCGGCGACAACAACCCGTGTTCCGGATGCTGCCAGCGCACGAGCGCCTCGAAGCCGACGAGCATCCCGGTATCCATGTCGACCGTCGGCTGGTAGTGGAGCACCAGTTCGTCATTGATCAGCGCGGCGAACAGGTCGGCTCGCAGTTCCAGCCGCTGAACGGCCTCGATGTGGAGGTGCGGTTCGTAGGTGGCGACCCCACCCTTGCCCCGGTCCTTCGCGAGATACATGGCCACGTCAGCATTGCGGAGCACTTCTTCACCGGTGCTCTCGCCGGGTACGCCTGGCGCGATCCCAATGCTGACGCCCACCCGCAGATGCTCACCCTTCACCAGGAACGGCGCATTGAACGACTCCTGCATCCGGTGCGCCACGAGCCCGGCGCGGAACGGATCGGTGCGTTCCAGCAGGATCGCGAACTCGTCTCCGCCCAACCGCGCAGCCGTGTCCTCGACCCGCAGGATGGCCGCAATCCGCCGGCCGACCTCGATCAGGACGAGATCACCCACCCGGTGGCCGAGACGGTCGTTGATGTTCTTGAAGTCGTCGAGGTCGCAGAACAGCACCGCGAGAGGTGACGCGTCATCCGCCCGGATCGTCAGGGCATGATCAAGACGATCGGCCAGCAGCCGGCGATTGTGCAGGCCGGTGAGCGGGTCGTGAAATGCGTGCTCGGCCAGTTGCGCCTCCAGCTGGACCCGGCCGGAGATGTCCCGCACCGTCACGACCAGTCCGCCGATGGTCTCGGAGGTCGTCATGTTGGCGACGGTGCCCTCGACATGAAGAACCGGTCCGTCCGGGCGAACCAACCGGACCCGCAGATCCGCTTCGCACCCGGCTGCCGGAGCCGACAGCTGGTGGCCGAAGGACACCCGATCGTCGGGATGGACGAAATCGGTCCACCGGGTGTCGATCAGATCGGCCGGACCCACACCCAGCAGCGACTGGGCCGACGGGCTCACATAGGTGATGGTGGCGTCCGGAGTGCAGACGGCGACGAGGTCGGACGAGCTGTGGATGAGTTCGGCCAGTCGTTGGTCCGATCTTGTCCTGGCCTTCTCTTCGGTCAGGACGTCCTGCAGACGCCGGTGACGAGCCACCAGCCGACGGAACCAGGCCATCCAACCAACGGACGCGATGAGAAGGAGGACAACAAAGGTGATCTCGGCTTGGACGGCCATGTCCTGCTGTGACTGTTCGAGGGAGGCCGCAACCTGCGTGATGGCCACACGTGCATCGGCCACGGCCGCCGCCGGGGACCGATCACCGGCCGTCAGGCGTCCGTCGGCCCGCTGGATCTGGGCGATCAGGGTGCTGTCGGTATCGAGGTTGCCCAGCGCGCTGGTCAGGCGGTCGAGCACGGTCTGCGCCATGCGGGTGTCGTCGGGGGTGGCGAATAGTGCACCCGACGCTCTCGCGACAGCGAGTTGCTGACTACGTACGCCGTCCCGGTGGTGGTAGACGTAGGTGAGGAGGAAGAACTCCAGAGTGATGACGAGAAGCGTGCCGACGCTCGTCCGGACAAGATGGCGCCGCGAAGACGCCTCAGGTCCACGCATCGACCCACTCACCATGTCCCCTCCGGCTCACGGCTCAGCTCGTTGCTCATCAGTCACCCGAATGTAACTTTTGCCACGAGCCAACCGTGTCCCGGCAGGTTGAGTTCACTCGAACGGGCAACCGACCACCACCCCATCGGTGGCCTGTGACGGGATCTAGCTCCGTGCGGCGCCGCGCTCGGACAACAGTGCTTCCAGGGCTGCGTCGAGATCAGCAGATGCTGATCTGGCCGACTTGGCCACTGCTCGGTGGAGCACCTGGGTCACCGGTTCGGCGTAGCGCTCCAGATCATCCAGCCTCGAAGCAGCGATCGAGTTCGTCACGATCGCTCGTTCGTACCACAGAGCGGCTGTCTCACCTTTTCTCCTCGGCACGTGATCAGTATGTCAAGGCGGTGACCCGACGGTGTTGCGCACGGCTGGTCGAGTGTGTCGGAGTCGCCCACCGGCATTCGGGTGGGCTCGGCCGCACGCGACTTACCAGTGGCGGATGGCGATTACCATTAGCCCATGAAAATTACCGGAGAATCGGATACGGAATCGCATTTGTGTCCCTCGGAATCGCAGCGAGGACCTACTTCCTGTTGCGGAATGGGTTCATGACCGGCCCCGATGCGCTGGCCCAGGACAGGCGAGGTGGCGAGATGGTCGCCGGCGCCAACTTCGGCGGGCGTCGTTGGTCGTGGAAGAACCTGTCGGCGCTCGTCAGACTGGTCAAACTCGGTATCAGCTATCCGCAGCTCCGGTCCACCCTGTTCTTCATCGACCGCAATGCAGATGTGGTGATCGCGCCCGGCGCGAAAGTAACCATTGGTCGGGAACTTCGCATCATGCGCGATGTCACCATTCGGGTAGGCGGGGAACTCGTGCTCGGCGATCGGGTGTTCTTCAACCGCGGGTGCAATCTGAACGTTCTCCGTCGGGTGGTCATCGGGTCGGACAGTTTGATCGGTGAAATGGTTTCCATCCACGACGACGATCACGCGATCGGTGCAGAGTTCGACGGCACCCCGATGGGCGAGCGGCCGATGATCGTGAGCGATGTCGTCATCGGGTCGAACGTCTGGATCGGTTCGCACTGCACCATCGTTCGCGGGGTCCACATCGGCGATGGTGCGGTGATCGGCGCGAACTCAGTGGTCACTCGTGACGTCGAGCCGAGAACCGTGGTGGCCGGGGCGCCTGCCAGACTACTGCGGCGCATCTGACTGCGTCGCCGGTGAAGCAGGCCAACCCGGCCTGATTCGCCGCCGGTGGGCAGGACCGAGTTCGTCGATCGCCGGAAACGCTGGTGCCGAACGTGTTTGATGGATAGATGACGGCAGGCGACCTCCCAGGTGACGGCCTCGACCGCGGTGGACGGTCGGAGGTTCGCGTCGCGCTGTCCGCTTTGATGGGGACGATCGGGAGCAACCCGGCCGGGCGAGCCTCGTCGATGGCGTGGCTCTCTGCGCTTGATGGGCGAGAGTGGTTGCGGCTGGATGACAATGTGTGCCCGCACTCCCCGCAGTCGAGCGGGGATCGAATGTCCCTCCCTTGTCCGATTCGCCGGATTTTTGCTCCCCGCAAGTGTGGCGGGACCCGCGCCGGGATGCCCAGGCTGCATCGCCTACCGTGGCGGTCATGACTGTGGTGTGTGTGCCCGACGAGGGTGCGGTAGAGCTGCTCGGAACGGTGCCCGAAGGCGTCGAGGTGATCGTCTGGGACGGCAGCGGGCCGAAACCTGCACGGCTGGAACTGACGGAGTTCTGGGTCCCGAAGGTCGAGGACGAGGGCGACCTGCCGACGATGTTCTCGGCCATGCCGGCGATGAAGGTGATGCAGCTGACCAGCGCCGGCGTGGAGAACCTGGTCGGCCACATCGCTCCTGGTGTCACGCTGTGCCATGCGCGTGGCGTGCACGGGACCTCCGTCGCGGAACTCGTCCTGCTGCTGATCCTTGCCTCCCAACGCCAATTGCTGCACTTCCTGGCCGCCCAACACGAGGGTCGGTGGGACCTGATCCAGGGTGACGATCTCCGTGACAAACGTGTGCTCATCATCGGTGCCGGTGATCTCGGCGAGCAGACCGCCCGTCGGCTCAGGGGTTTCGACGCCGTGCCCATCCTGGTCGCCCGGACCGCTCGCGAGGGGGCTTCGGCGTTCGACGAGTTGCCGCAGCTCCTGCCGACGGCTGACGTCGTGGTGCTCACCCTGCCATTGACGCCCCGGACCGCCGGCCTGGTGGATGCGGAGTTCCTGGCCAGGTTGCCGGACGGGGCCATGCTGGTGAATGTCGCCCGCGGTCAGATCGTCGTCACGGACGCCTTGCTCGCCGAGCTGAATTCCGGCCGGCTCCGGGCCGGCCTGGATGTGATGGACCCGGAGCCGCTACCGGAGGGTCATCCACTCTGGTCTGCACCGAACGTCATCATCACCCCGCACGCGGCCGGCCACGTGAAGCAGGCCGGTCCACGGGCGTTCGCCCTGGTGAACGCCCAACTGCGGCGTTACCTCGGCGGTGAGAAACTGCTCAACGTCGTCGAGGGTGATTACTGACCGGGTCCTGATCCGGCTCAGACCTGGTGCAAGTCGACGATCGCGGCCGAAATCCGTTCGATCAGGTCGTTGATATCGGCGGGGCGACTCTTCGGGCTCATCTGCTGGATTCCATCTCCCCCAGCAGGAACGCCCCGATACGGTCGATGGCGCCGACCCAGGCGTGCTGGCTGAAGAAGTCGCGCATCTCGACGTTCGGGAATCCGCTCTGCACGACGCTGAACAGGGTGCCGTCATCCTGGGCCTGGAAGGTGACGTCGATGTGGGTGGTCATCGTCATTCCGTCGGGAGTGCTGCCGGTGGACTCGGTGACCAGACGATGCGGGCGGACGATGATCAGGAAGGTCTGCGTCTCCCGGAAGAGGTTCGACTCGTCCGGTCCCCAGACGGCGGTCTGCAGCCCGCCTACGCGTAGGTCGACCTCGATCTCCACGATCCCGGGCTTTTCGTCCAGGATGCTGAACCAGATCTTCTGCTTCTCGGCATCGGTGTACGCGTCGAACACCTCGTGCGGGGTGGCGGGTAGAAATCGAGACATCCGCATCTCGAGTGTGTCGGCACCGCGTGCATTCTCGTCACTCATCGGGTCTTCCCTTTCTGGAGGGTGAAATAGGTTTCGAGGCCGTCGAGCCGGCGCTCCCACAGGCCTTGGTAGAACGAGATCCATGCCATGACGTCATCCAATCGCTCCTTGCCGATTCGGCATTGCCTTGCGCGGCCGACCTTTTCGGTAATGACCAACCCCGCATCCTCGAGCACCCTGATGTGCTTCTGCATCCCGGTGAGCGTGATCCTGGCCGGCTCGGCCAGTTCGCCCACGGTGGCCGGTCCCTCCCCCAGGCGGGCCAGAACGCCTCGCCGGGTGGCATCCGAGAGCGCCGCGAACGCCCGGTCGAGAACCTCTTGCTGAACCATACGGTTCACCATACATCACTGAACCGATGAGTTCAATGACCTGGCTCGCGGGGGCCCGACCTGTGTGATGCGGCCACAACCCAGTCGGCCGGACCAATTGCCGCTCAGACCAAGTCGTGATCGGCCAGCCAGGCGGCACTGCGGCGGGCCGAAGCACGGGAGAGCCACGCGTCCTGAACCAGTTCCGCCAGTTCGGTCCGGCCGAGTTCACCGATCCGGCTTGCACGCAGCAGTACCGACGGGTGGCCGTTGAAGTGTGACGTGGTGAAGAACGGTGAGCCGGGATCGTTCACCATCGCTTGTTTGTCGGCTTCGGAGGCCACCCAGAAGACGATTACGTCGTCGTAGCGGTCCTTGGTCACGGGGTCGAAGGCATCCGGCCGCGGATTGCGAAAGAAGATGAACGACCTGCCGCCCACCTGATACACGGGATTTCGACTGACATCAACCGTGACGAAGGGCATGTCACGCGCCAGCCGATGGACATCCGCCACCTGGGCAGGTTGCGTTCTCTCGACCATCGTGACCTCGGCTCGTCGTCGCACACGTGTGGTGGGCAGAATACGGGTGGAACGAAGGAGAACCAACGTGCCCCTGCCCTCACAGCCCCTGCTCAAGATGGGGTTCCTGACCATCGGTGTCTTCGACGGGAGCGATCCCCGTCCCGGTCACGAGTCGACGCTGGAGGTCATCGAACTCGGCGAGCAACTGGGATTCGATAGTGCCTGGCTACGCGATCGTCATCTGCAGTACGGGATCTCGTCGCCTGTCGCAATCCTGGCGGCCGCCTCGCAGCGCACTCGACGGATCGAACTCGGCACCGCCGTGATCCCGCTCGGATGGGAGAACCCGCTGCGCCTCGCCGAGGATCTTGCCACCGTCGACATCCTGTCGGGGGGCCGGCTGAACCCAGGCGTCAGCGTCGGTCCGCCGATGAACTTCGACCGCGTCAAGCAGGTGCTCTATCCCGACACGGCGGAGGTCGAGGACTTCAGTTACCACAGGGTCGAGAGATTGCTGCGGTTCGTGCGCGGCGAGTCAGTCACCGACTTCAGCGGCAAGGAGGGCATCGAGGTGTTCTCGGACCGGATCCAGCCCTACGCCGAGGGTCTCGCCCAGCGCATGTGGTTCGGCGCAGCCAGTGTCAAGTCTGCACAGTGGGCCGGCGAACACGGCCTGAACCTGCTGGCCAGCAGCGTCGTGAGAGCGGAGCAGTCCGAGGACTTCGCCGAGATCCAGCTGTCCCACATCCGTGCGTTCCGCGCCCGGCACCCGGATGGCGACCGGGCCCGGGTGTCCCAGGGGCTCGTGGTCATCCCGACGGACACCGCCACCTCGGCGCAACGCGAGAAGTACCAGCGGTACGCCGAGTCGCGGACTGCGCGGACTGCTGCCCCGCAGGGGCCGGCACGGATGATGTTCGCCGTGGATCTGGTCGGGACGTCGGACGAGATCGCGGAGAAGCTGTACGCGCACGCGGCGTTCCGCGAGATCAACGAGGTGGCGTTCGCGCTTCCCTTCAGCTTCGAGCAGGAGGACTACGTCCAGATCCTCACTGACATGGCCACCAGACTCGGCCCCGCGCTGGGTTGGCATCCCGCCGGCTGACCGATGCCAAAGACACCCCAGGGGGTATCGAGGTCGGCCGGCGTCAGCTCAGGCGCCGGGTCAGGTGGATGTCGACCTCGTCGCCGGCTTCCCCCTTGCCGATCAGCCGGCACCGTCCTTCTCGATTGGTGCAGTGAACTGGAAATCGAGCGGCGGTGGTGTCCGGGTGCCGGTCATCGTCGGCCGCTGACCATGGCAACTGCCTCGATGTTGGCGTGATAGCCCCTACGAGGACAGCGGCCTGCCGGTCCGTCATGCCGGGCCGGAAACCCGTTACGAACAGAGGGAAGCCGTCGAGCTGGCCTTCGTGGCTGCGCTTCAACACCTTCCTGGCAACCAGCGCGCGGCTCTGCTGCTGGTCGAGGTGCTCGGGTTCACGGCCGCCGAGATCGCCGCCATGATGGACACCACCACCGCCTCGGTGAACAGCGCATTGCAACGGGCCTGCGCTATCGTGGCCGACAAGGTGCCGGCCAGGACCCAGCAGCAGACGCTCCGGCGGATCGATGATGTCCGTCTTCGCCAGTTGGTCGCCGGTTTCAGCTCGGCGTTGGAGCGCGGCGACGCCGATGCGCTGGTGGCGCTGCTGACGGAGGACGTCACCTGGTCGATGCCGCCGATGGCGCACTGGTACCGCGGGATCGACGCCGTCACCGATTTTGCGACGAAGGTCCCGTTGACCGGATGTGGTTCCTGGCGACATGTTTCGGTGAACTCGAATGGACAACCCGCCGTAGCGCTCTACCTCTGGAACGAGGCCGCCGCCGCCCACACCCGTTGGTCGATCAACGTGCTGACTCTTCGTGGTGACTTGATCACGGACGTGACATCCTTCATCGGCGGCGAACACTTCGAGCCATTCGGCCTGCCCATGGTCCTGTCCTGATGGAGCGGTTCGGTCGGTCGGGGAGCCACCCGGCAGGGCGGATCCCCGACCGCTTCGTCAGGACGTGGCAGTCGACAGAGCCGGTTGGCCGTTGGGCAGAATCAGGGCACTGCGTCCGTAGCCGCAACCGATGCCGTTCTCCCCCGCCACCCGACGCAGGGTCAGCCGGTCGATCTCCTGGAACGGCTTCCCGCTCCCCGGGAGAGCGTCGGCGATGGTGCGGATGGTGAACGTGGTCTTCCCGCCGGGTTTGGCCGGGACGACATCCACCGCGATGAAGGCGTAGTCGTCGTACCGCACCTGGGACCACTCGATCTCCTCCGGCACCTTCGTGCCGGCGGGGTAACCGGAGGCATTGACCGTGGTGCCCTCCGTGGACCAGACGTAGCTGTTCACCACGTTCTCGGTGTTGTTCTCGGTCGTGTTCGCACCACCCGGCGCCTGGTAGCCGCGGTAGCGCTGGCCCTCCGGTAGCAACTGCGGACCGAACGGGTCGGTGCCCGGCGCGGCTGGGGCGGTCGCACTCGGAGCCGCCCGGAAGGGATACCGCGGGCGGCCACCCGAGCCGACGGTCAGGTAGGTCACACCGTCGCGGGCGGGGTTGATCGTCGAACCGTCCGGCGCCTTGCGGGTCGCCTTGCCGTTCTTGATCGGATCCGTCCGCTCCATCAGATGGTTGTGGCCCTGGACCACCAGATCCACCTGATATTTTGTGAACAACGGGTCCAGCGCATCCCGGACGCCGCCGTCCGACGCGTGGTTGTTGGTTGTCGAGTAGGCGCAGTGGTGGAAGAACGCCACCACGAAATCGATCGTCTCCGCGACGTGCTGGTTCGTCCGCCATTCCTTCAGCGTCGCCTCGAGCCATTTCAGCTGGGCCCCACCGGAATAGCCGGTGTTGGTCTGGATCTCGGCCGATAGGTCATTGGCGTCCAGCGAGATGACCGCGACGTTGCCGTAGATGAAGCTGTATACCGATGGGCAGCCCTTGGGTCCGGTTCCGGGCAGATCAAGCCTTTTCAGATGCCCGCCGTAGCCGTGGTTGGCACTTCCGCCGAGGAATTCGGTGTTCCCATAGAGGGGTTCCATGTCATGGTTGCCGGTGGCGAACATCCACGGGGTGAATGCAGCCTGGCTTTCGATCTGGTTGAGGAAGACGTCCCAGACGTAGGGGTTGTAGAGGTTCTTCCCGGGCGCCGCGCCGGTCGTCAGCGCGCCGCTGTCGTCGGCCGGCAGACCCGTCCCGCTGGGGTCGGCGTAGCAGATGTCGCCGGCGAGCAGGGTGAAGCGGGGCTTCTGCGTCGACATGAGATGGGTCAGGGTGACGGCAGGCGTCGGATCGGTGCCGCCCAAGCCCGCCACCGGATCGGCCGGGTTGTAGTAGTTGTTGTCGAACACTGCCTTCGGCCATGCCCCTCCGGCCGCCTTGACCAGTGCTGGGTCCTCGCCCCAGGCGTACTGCGGGTCGGTCGGGAAGGTGTTGGTGCCCACGTCAGCAAATGCGGTGAAGGTGAACGGATCCAGCACCTTGCTCCGAGAGTTCCACTTCTCCCGCACAGGCGCGGTGGTGAAGAACGCATCACCCGTGACCGTGCCGTCACTCAGCCGGAAGCGGTAGTGGTAGCGCGTCGCAGCGTGCAGGCCGGTCAGCTCGGCCTTGGCGTAGAACTGGCTACCGATCGGGCCGCCGGGAATGGCGTACTGGCCGATCAGATGCTGGATGTCGGTCTCGACCCTGCGGCCGTACTGACCCGCGGCCGTCCCGATGTCCACGAATGCCCGCAACCCCTTTGGCAGGCTTCCGGTCTTGCTGACCAATTGAGCGGTCACCGCCATCGAGTTGCTCGGCAGGTGCCCGTAGCGCGACATCGCCATGAACGACAGGTGACGTCCGGAGACCACCACGCCCTGGGTACCGGCGGTACCACCACCGGCAGCGAACGCCGAAGTGGCCAGGGTGAACTGGGCGAGCGCGTATCCGCCGGCACCGGCCGCAACGGCCTTCAGCATCAACCGCCGACTGACCGGATGGCGAGCCAGTTCTCGTGCGTTCCACTCGCTGTATTCGTCAACGGTCAAGGGATGGTCACTTCGGGGCATCTGCATGATCGGTAGTTCACTCCGCCGAAGTAACTCGTGACGCAACGCAAAGATGAACCGAGGATGAACGATGGCTGAACCCATTGTGCGGACATTTCGCCCGCCCGGCGTAGCGCACCGGTGGCACGTGCCCGTTGCCTGCTGCCCAGTGCGAATCCGACGGCGTGGCACCGGCCCGGAGTAACGCCTGCACGATCTCCGGCCGCCCGCGGCGTTCGGCCATCCACAGTGGCGTTCTTCCGTCCGCCGGTCGGTGGTCCACATCGGCGCCGGCGTCGATCAACAGCTTGACGACCTCCTCGCTCTGACCTCGATCGATGGCCTGGGTCAGAGCCGTTCCGCCATACATCGTCTCGACTGCCAGCGGCGCCACACCGCGACTCAACAAGGCGCGGACCAACGGCGGCCCGCTGACGCTCGCCGCGAGCATCAGCATGTCCCGGTGATGACGAAGAGGTCGGTGGACGTCGGCGCCCCAGTCGATGAGGGCTAGGGCGGTGTCGTCGTGACGCCGCGCGATCGCCCACCACAGCGGCGTGTTGCCCTGGGAATCCGGCAGGTCGACATCGGCCCCCATCACCCTGAGGGCGTTCAGGGCCGCGGTGTCGCCCTTCCCGGCCAGCTGGATGGTCCGGGTGACCTCCGGCGGGACCGGCCGCGCCCACGTCGGGTCGAGCACGCCCAGATGGGCGGCCAGTTCGGCGACGACCTCGGGCGGTGCAGCGGCCGCCATCGGGCCGTAGCCGCGGAAGTCCTCGAGAGTCTGGCTGCGACCGTTGTGCTGGAAGCCGCCGAGCCGCTCGTCGTAGAACTGATCCGTCCAGTGGATCAGCGTTCCCGTAATCTCGACGGTGTAGGAGTCGTCGTCGCTGCCCCAGGACCACTGTCGCGGATCAGGAATGGCGTCGTCGTCCGGATTCATCGGGCAAAGAGTATCCCCGGACTCGGGCATCATGAGGCAGACGAGCAGGATGTCCACCGGTGCGGTCATCACCACGTTGGCCGACCTGGAGCCGGACGCGGTGGCCGTCCGTGCGCCGGACAGAGTGCTGACCCGCCGCGAGCTCGATCGTGAGAGCAATTGGCTTGCCCGGGCCTATGCGGAACCTGGCGTCGGGCATGACGATCTCGTCAGTGTGACGCTGCCGGACAGCGCCGAGATGGTGTTGGCCTGCGTGGCCATCTGGAAGCTGGATGCTACCCCGGCGCCCCTGTCCCCCGCCCTCGCGCCCGCCGAGGTCGAGGCCGTCATCGACGCCCATCCGGCAGTGCGATCCAGCGCCGTCATCGGACTGCCGGACGACGACCTCGGACAGCGCGTCCACGCGGTGGTGGGACACCGCCGGCGCGGAGACCGGACCGGGCGAGATCCTGAACTGGGTGGCCGCGAGACTGCAACGCATCAAGGTGCCCCGGTCGATACTGATCGTCGACGAGCTGCTGCGAGCCGACACCGGCAAAATCCGCTGGAGCGAGGTTCGCGAGCGGGTGCTCGCGGACGGGTTCTCTCCAGCGGATCGCCGAGATCCAATTACTGGCTGACCTTCTCCTGCCGGCGGGGGAGCTTCCAATTCGGTCGGACGAAGTGGCAGGTGTAGCCGTTCGGGTAGTGCTCGAGGTAGTCCTGGTGCTCTGGCTCGGCCTGCCAGAACGGTCCGACCGGCTTGACCTCGGTGACGACCCTGCCCGGCCAGAGCTCGGAGGCCTCGACGTCGGCGATGGTGTCCCGGGCGACCTGCTCCTGGGTCTCGTCCGTGAAGAAGATCGCCGACCGATAGCTGGCCCCGATGTCGTTGCCCTGACGATTCCGGGTGGTCGGATCGTGCACCTGGAAGAAGAACTCCAGCAGATCACGGTAGGAGGTCCTGGTCGGGTCGAATACGATCTCGATCGCCTCGGCGTGCGACCCGTGGTTGCGGTAGGTCGCGTTGGCGTTCTCGCCGCCGGTGTAGCCGACTCTCGTCGAGATGACTCCCGGGCGCTTGCGGATGAGATCCTGCATGCCCCAGAAGCATCCGCCGGCAAGAATCGCCGTCTGGTTCGTCGTCATCAGATGTGCTCCTTCGTCTTCGCGGACCGACCCGGCCACCACCGTCGGTTCCTTCCGTCGGCCTGCCTTGTTTCGACAGTACTCACTGCAGGTGGCAGCCACTGATGGTCAACGACGCGACGTACCGGCGAATTCCGCGGGTCAGATGGAGACAGACTGCAAACAGCGCAGGTCCTGGTCGTTCGACTACGAACGACCAGTACCTTCGGTATCGACCGTGTCGGAGGCGGTCAGACCAGACAACGCCCGACATCACCAGGATCGGTCTATACCAGACGAAGGCGCCGGAGGCCGGCCAGAATCCGCCGGGGTTGCTGCGGAGAGCTCGGCGATGCCGGTGAGAGCCCAGTTCAGCCAATACATCCAGCCGGTGATGAATGCGGCGCGCTCACCGAAGAACTCCCGCATGTACGAGACGAATGCACCGGACGTCTGGTGCAGTACGAGTTCACCCAGGGCGCGCATCAGGAAGTAGGCGATGACGCCGACCGTGGCGTAGCTCAGCAGAAGCGCCGGGCCAGTCGCGTGCGGACGCGATGCGGACCCCAGGAACAGGGCGGTCCCCATGACACCGCCAATCGCGATCATGTGGACGTGGCGCCGCCCGAGCGATTGTTCGTAGCCGACTTGTTCGGCATCCAACGATCACTTTCGGTCTTCGGTCGTGGTCATCGGATCCCTGTCCAACTGCAGCGGCATGCCGCGCGTGGTGGAAAGTTAAAGATCCGGGTAAGTGCGACATGCCTTTGGCTCGTACGGCGTAGCCCCGTGGGTACTCGCACCGGTACCCGGCTGGCACGATGCCACCATGGACGATCTGGAGCGGTTCCTCGGTGGACACCCACCGTTCGACGCCCTGCCCGAGTCCGATCTCCACTGGATCGCGGCGGCCGCCTTGATCACCGACTTCACCGCCGGACAACGCATCCTCGACGCCTTCGCGGCACCGAGCCAGGAGATGTTCGTCGTGATGTCCGGGCAGGTCGAGTTGTGGAACTCCGACGAGGCCGGGACCCGGGAGGCCGACGAGGTCCTCGGCCCGGGCGGCGTGTTCGGGTTCTCCGCCATGTTGAGCCGGTCCGCCGTCGGTCCGCTGGCGGCTGCGCTCGGACCGGTTCGTCTGGCCCGCATTCCGGCCGAGGCCGTGGAGCCGGTCTTCTCGTCGGCCGCCGGCCTGCGTTTCCTCGCCCGGAATCTGACGGCTGCGGTGGCCAGGCCCTCCTCGGCCTCGACCTACGGCATCGTCGATCAGTTGATCTTCACCGAGCCGGTGCTGGTGGCAGCCGACACCACAGTCGCCCAGGCCGCTCGGCTGATGACGGAAAGGGGCAGCCGGTGGGCTGTGGTGGACACCGGCAGTGGCCGGTACGGGTTGCTCACCGACGGGCGGTTGCGCGCAGGGATCGTGGCCGCCGGGCTCCCTGGTGACACCAGGGTCTCCGCCGTGATGCTCGATCCGGCACCGTCCGTGGTGACCGGAACGCTTGCCGCGCAGGCGTTGCTGGAACTCACCGACCGGCATCTGGACGCGCTCCTGGTCACCGATCGAGCGGGGGCGCTGAAAGGCATAGTCGCACGGGACGACTTCATCGTGTCGCCGTCGACGGCCGGTGTCTCGTTGCGCGAGCAGGTGGGCCGGACCGCGACCGTTGAGCAGTTGGAGGTGCTGGCCCGCCGCATGCCGTTGCTGCTCGGAGATCTGTTGCGGCGTGGTCGCTCCGCGGGCGAGGTCACCACGATCTACTCGACGGTGGTGGACGCGGTGGTGCGTCGGGCACTGGGGCTGGCGCTGGATTCTCTTCCCGACCTCGATGCGGCGGAGGTGACGTGGTTGTCGCTGGGCAGCAACGGTCGTCGCGAACCGGTCCCCAGTTCCGACATCGACGCAGCCGTGGTTTTCGCCGAGTCGGTGGACTCGCCAGACCGGGAAGCTCCGTACCGCAATGCTTTTCAGGACGTCAGTACCATCCTGACCAGGTGCGGGCTGTCGATCGATCCGCACGGCGCGACGCCTGGTGTGCCGATGTTTGCCCGGACGGGTTCGTCATGGCGGTCGGCGGCCCTTGAATGGATGGCGTCCCCGCTGGAGGCCAACGGCATGATGATGACGTCGCTCCTCCTGGACGCGCGACCGGTCCAGGGCGACCCGGGGCTGCCGGTGGTCAACGAGGTCTTCGGCGACATGCACGGACACCCGGCGACGCTGAGATTGCTGCTGGCCGAATCTTTGTCCCACCGTGCCCGCCTGCGCTCCATGCGGGATGTGCTGGCCCGACGCGGCGGCACCTTCGATCTCAAGACCCACGCCCTGCGGCCGGTGGTCGACATCGCCCGCTGGGCCGCGTTGGCGGTCGGTTCGAAAGAACTGTCGACCGGGGGCCGACTCACCGTGGCTGCCGGGTCGCCGATGCTCATGCAGGATCAGGCCGACAGCCTCGTCGAGGTGTTCGAGGTCCTGCAGAAGACCAGGATCCGGTATCAACTGGCGCAGATCGATCGGGGCGAAGCTCCTTCGGACGTCCTGTCGATGAGACGACTCTCCCCCCTCGATCGCAGCCTCGTCGGTCAGGCGGTTCGCGAGATCGCCTCCGTGCAGAAGAGAATGGCCAACCTTTCGCAGGTCTCCTCGCCCGGCAGCTGGGCCGGATGACCGTGGGATTCCTGCCTGGCCCGGAGTTGTCGGAACCGTGACCTTCAGTCGACCCGCTGGGCGAGAAGGTAGGCCTGGTCTGTCTTCTCGCCCGTCACCGGGGCACGGGTAAGTCGGGCGGTGATCCGGAAGCCGGCGGTTTCGAGCGAATGGGTGAGGTGGTCGGGTGACAGCCGGTAGGCATCGAGTTCGACGTCGTGACCGTAACCATGGATGATCTGAACCCGTTCGTCACCGACCTGGAACGCCAGCACCAGATGACCCTGCGGGCGCAGAATTCGGTGGAACTCGCTCAGCAGCAACGGGACTCGCTCCGGTGGCGTGTGGATGATCGAGTACCAGGCCGCCACCCCGGCAAGACCGCCATCGGCGAGGTCCAGTCGCGCCAGGTTGCCCACGGAGAAGGACAGCCCCGGATACGACTGGCGGGCGACCTCGACCATCGCAGGTGACAGGTCGATCCCGAAGGCGTCGAGCTTCAGAGCAGCAAGGTGCTGGGTGATCCGGCCTGGCCCGCAGCCCAGATCGGCGACCGGTCCTTGGCCGCCGGCCTTGACCAGGTCGGCGAACAAGGCAAGCACCGCCCGGTCGTAGGGGTTTTCGTCGAGGTGGTGCTCGAGCAACGCCGCATAATCGGCCGCCACTGTGTTGTAGGCGACCCTGGTCTGCGTGACGTCCGACGGTTCTTCCATCAGGCCGGGTCGGTGAGGAAGGCGGTGGCCGCGGCCACCAGGTACCCCGGGTCCCGCACTCCACACAGCTCGCGTGCCGAATGCATGGACAGCAACGGGATCCCGACGTCGACGGTGCGGATCCCGAGCCGGGTGGCGATCAGCGGCCCGACCGTGGAACCGCACGGCACCGTGTTCTTGCCGACGAACACCTGGCTGGGCACGCCTGCCGCCCGACAGGCCCGGTGCCACGCGGCAGCACCCGGAGCGTCGGTGGCGTACCGCTGATTCGCATTGACCTTGAGCGTCGGCCCGCCGTTCGGCAGCGACTGGTGGGTCGGGTCGTAGCGGTCCAGGTAATTGGGGTGGGCGGCGTGGGTGACGTCCACCGACAGGCACCGTGACCGTGCGAAAGCCGTTGCACGGGCGTCGTATCCGCCGGCGAGTCGGGTCAGCAGGTTCTCCAGCAGCGGGCCGGACGCACCGGTGGCGGACTCGCTGCCGATCTCCTCGTGGTCGAACCCGACGAACACCGGGATGGTTCCGCCCGGGTTCTTTGCAGCAGCCAGCAGGGCGGTGACGCCGGAGTACACCGATGCCAGATTGTCCAGCCGGGGTGCCGCCAGCAGCTCGTGGTCCCGCCCGAGGGTGGCCGGCGGGGTCAGGTCGTGGACCACCAGGTCGTGGGCCGCGACCTGGTCGACGTCGAGGCCGACCCCAGCGCAGAGGAATTCCATCAGGTCGCCTTCGCGCGCCTCACCGAGTCCCCAGATGGGCAGCATCTGCTGCTGCGCGTCGAGGGTCAGACCCTGGTTCACCTGACGATCGAGATGGATTGCCAGCTGTGGAACTCGCAGCAGCGGCCGGTTCACATTGACCAGGACGGTGCTGCCGTCGTACAGGGCCAGCCGACCGGCGAGTCCGAGATCCCGGTCCAGCCAGGAGTTCCAGAGCGCCCCGCCGTAGATCTCGACCGACACCTGGCGCCAGCCCGCACGTCCGATGTCCGGACGCGGCTTCACCTTGAGGGTCGGCGAATCGGTATGGGCCGCAAAGACCCGCAGCGGTGCGCCGGTCTCGACGCCCTCGGGCTCGAACCAAGCCAGCAAAGTCCCGTCCCGGATCAGAAAGCGGCCTCCGGTCCGGGCCTCCCACGGCTCGGCTTCGAGCTGCTCGATGAAGCCCGCCGCAGCGAGCAGCCGGGCCGCTTCGGCGACCGCGTGGTACGGCGTCGGGGCGGCGGAGAGGAAGGCGGTGAGGTCCTGCGCTGGATCGTTCATCCCCTGCATGATCGCAGGCCGCGTCGAGGACAGATCACGCCACCTGTTCGCGGGAGCACCACCAGGTGGATCGGCCGCCGACTGTCCCGTGCTTCATCTCGGCGCCGCACCGCGGGCAGGAACCGCCCGGATGACGGGCCGGGATGACCTCGCCGGTATGGACGCCGCCCTTGGCGATGGCCGAGGCCAGGGCTGACTCCAGCGCCCGGAACAGCCGGTCGGCGTCCTTGGCCTGCAGGGTGTCCACCGGCGCGGATGGCGACATCTTCGCCTTCCACAGCACCTCGTCGGCGAGCAGATTGCCGATACCGGCGATCTTGGATTGGTCCAGAAGCCGGGCCTTCACCGCGATGGTGCCCTTGGTGACCAAGGCCCGGAATTCGGCCTTGCTGATCTCCTCGGCGTCAGGCCCCAGGGCGTCCACGTCCGGGTCCAGGCGCACCCGCCCCAACCGGCGCTTGTCGAAGAGCACCAGGCTGCCGCCGTCCGCGAATTCGAGGGTGAATCGGTTCCACTCGGCCTTGCGTGGTTGCGCATCCCCACGTCCGGGACCGCCACCCTGCTCCTGGTTGCCGGCCTTCGAGGTGATCACGATGCGGCCGCCCATCCCCAGATGGATACCGAGATCCGGTCCGGCGGTGCGTGACCGTCCGACTCCCGAGGTCTCGCACCAC
Organism: Nakamurella sp. UYEF19; assembly: GCF_040546275.1. NCBI lineage: Bacteria > Bacillati > Actinomycetota > Actinomycetes > Nakamurellales > Nakamurellaceae > Nakamurella > Nakamurella sp. UYEF19. Next base: position 22,285 of record NZ_JBEPNO010000010.1, read on the forward strand.
ATCGTCTTGCCGCGACGGCGGGCTGCGACAAGCGCGCGCCCGACCAGGGCATCGAGCAGCTGGCCGGGTGAATGTGGTCGACAGACGAAGGTGTCGGCGTCGTCGACCGCGATGATGCGGCGGTGCAACGCCTTGTCGGCGATCAGGCTGCGGGCGGTCTCGACCTCGGGGAGTTCTGGCACGCATGCGTACTACCCGCCGCACGGGGTGGCAACACCCCGATCCGATGCCAGGCATGCTGGAGACCGTCCGAACAGCAGCAGTCAGGGGAGGTCGTGGATTCATGGTGTCCGAGGAGATCCGGGATCGGGTGTCGGCGCAGCCGAGATTCGGTCTGAAGGTCGTCACCTGGGCGCTGGCCATCGCCTGCGGTCTGACCGTGGCCAATCTCTACTACGCTCAACCGCTCCTCGAGGTGATCGCGGACTCTTTCCACGTCACGCGTGGTGCTGCCGGTGTCGTGGTGACCGCGACCCAACTGGGATACGCCCTCGCCCTGGCCTTGGTTCTCCCCCTCGGCGACCTGCTGGAGAACCGGACGCTGGCCTGCCGGACGTTGGTGGGGACGTCGCTGGCGCTGGGGGCGGCAGCCTTCGTCCCCGACTTCGGCCTGTTCCTGGCGGCCTCGGTGCTGATCGGTGTGACGTCGGTGGTCGCGCAGATCCTGGTGCCCTTCGCGGCGCATCTGGCACCGCCGGACCAGCGCGGCCGGTTCGTCGGGCAGGTGATGAGCGGCCTGCTGCTGGGCATCCTGCTGGCCCGCACGCTCTCCAGCCTGGTGGCGGCAGCCTTCGGCTGGCAGACGATCTACGTCATCTCCGCGGTGCTGATGCTGTTGCTGTCGGCCGCACTTCGGGTGGTGCTCCCCCGGCGCCGGCCGACGCGGGGCGTGACCTACGGTGCGTTGTTGAAGTCGGTCGTGCACCTCCTGCGGACCGAGCCGGTGCTGCGCCATCGCGCCCTGGTGCAGGCGTTGCAGTTCGCCGCCTTCTCCAGCTTCTGGACATCGATCGCGTACCAGCTCATCTCGCAATTCGGTCTGAGCCAGGCCCAGGTGGGCATCTTCGCCCTGGTCGGCGCGGCGGGGGCCGCCGCGGCGCCGCTGGCCGGCCGGCTGGGTGACCGAGGGCACGGTCATCTCGGCCGGTTCGGCGCCATCCTGGTGGGCGTCCTGTCGATGGTCCTGGCCGGTTTCGGTTCGTCGAGCGTCGTCCTGCTGGCCATCGCCGCGGTGCTGCTGGACCTGGCCGTCCAGGGGCATCAGGTGTTGGGGCAGCGCGACATCTACGCGCTGGGTGACGAGGTCAGAGCGCGTCTGAACACGGTGTACATGACGACGATCTTCATCGGCGGGGCCATCGGATCGGCCGTCTCGGGACTGCTCTACCAGCACGTCGGGTGGGTGGGGGTCAGCATCTTCGGGGGGCTGCTGTTCGTGGCCTCCGCCGCGGTCTGGACCTTCGGACACGTCCGGGGCGATCGCGGTCGCTAGAGCTGCCGCTACTGTTCACAGGATGCGTCTGGTCGTCGTTCTCCCACTGCGCCGACTCGAGGTGGGTGAGGCATTTGCCCTGCGGGACTGGCCGCTTCACGTCACGGTCGCGCCCACCTTCGTCCTCGACGGCCCGGCTCGCGACGCTGGCTCCGACGACGGGTGCATGCTCGACAGTGCCGTGCTCGACAGTGCTGTGCTCGAAATGGTCTCGGCCGCCATCGAGGGGCCTCTCGTGGAGTGTCCGAGCCTCCGCCTCCTGGCGGCGGGCGACGAGGGCTTCGGGCGATCGGGAGCGATCCCGGTGACCGTGGTGGAGCCTTCAGTCGAACTGGATGCGCTGCATCACCTGCTGGTGGCGGCATTGTCGGATCTCGGTGCGCGTTTCGACGACCCGGAGTTCACCGGGTCGGGCTATCGCGCCCACGTCACCGTCCGGCAGGGCCGACGGGTGGACACCGGGGATGTGCTCGAACCCACCCAGGCGGTCATCGTCGACATGGAGCCGCAGGGCGACGCGCGGCTACGCCGAGTCGTCTGGGCGCGGGATCTCGGTGCGGCATCACAGTTCTGATCAGCCGGCCCACCCCGGTGCACCGTCTGTCAGCTGACGGCGATCGACCGCTTGGACAGGCCGAAGGCGAATCCCTCGATGGTGGTGTCCACCGGCTTCTCCGGATTGCCGGCCGCTCCGAGCGTCACGAACAGCGGCAGGAAATGTTCGGCGGTAGGGTGCGCGTACGGCATCCCCGGCGCTTGAGACCTGAAGCGCGCCAACGTTTCGACGTCACCCTGCGCCAGGGCTTCGGCCGCCCACTGGTCGAAATCGGCCGACCAGCCGGGCAGGGTGCGGCCCATGACGGCGTCCTGGGTGAGATAGGGAAGACCGTGGGTCATGAAGCCGGATCCGACGATCAGCACACCCTCCTCGCGGAGCTCCCGCAGTCGACCGCCGATGGCCACCAGGGCGGCCGGGTCCTCGGTCGGCATGCTGAGCTGGAGCACCGGGACGTCGCCGAGGGGGTACATGATCATCAGCGGGATCCAGGCGCCGTGGTCGAGTCCTCTGGTGGTGTGCTGGTGCACCGGGGTGGTGTCGGCGAGCTTGGAACGCACTGTGGCAGCGAGGGTTCCCGCGTCGGGGGTGTTGTACTGCAGGGTGAAGAAGCGCCGAGCGAATCCGCCGAAGTCGTAGACCAACGGCGTGTTCGCGCCGTGCGCGGAGAGGCTGATCGGCGCCTGCTCCCAGTGGGCGCTGACGATCAGGATGGCCTTCGGCTTCGGCAGACCCTGTCCCCAGGCGAAGAGCTGGTCGATCCACAGCGGGTCGTCGAGCAGCGGCGGAGCACCGTGACCGAGGTACAACGAGGGAAGTGCACCGTCCGCCGGGCTCCAGAGACGCTGCTCCCGGCTGGTCTGCACTGCTGCAGGCAGGAATGCGTCGTACGCGCCGGCAGGGGCGCTCAGGTCGACCGGTGAACTCATGACGGGCACTCCCACTGGTGGTTGTTGAATCCAGCTTACTTGAAGATTCAACAAGTTTCCAGGATTTGCATTCCCACCCGTCGAAGAGGATCAGGGCTCGGTCCGCGCGGCGTCCCGCTCGTCTCGGTCGGTCCAGGTGCAGACGCAGACCTCGTTGCCCTCGGCGTCGGCGAGCACCCAGAAGGACCGGGCGTAGGAGTCGTCGATCAAGCGTCCGCCGGCTGCGACCGCCGCCGCGACGCGGTCCGCGGCTTCGTCATGCGCAACGGTGATGTCCAGGTGGATGCGGTTGCGCTGCAGCCGTTCAGCATCCATCTGCTGGAACCAGATGGTGGGGAGCTGTCCGGTGGGGTCGACGATTCCGCCATCGGGACCAGGGTCACCCGGATCGTCGACGTAGGCCAGCACCGCCTCCCAGAAGGGCCGGATGGCAACGATGTCCATCGCGTCGATGGCCAGTTCCAGCATCTGCACCGGCCGAGGCAACTCGCCGGTCGTGGATCCGCCGGTCCGGAAACCAAGGCCGGTCAGCGCTGCGGTGACGGCACGGGCCAGCGCCGCATCACGGCCGGTCACCGCACCCATCGTCCTGGTCTGGAGGGAAAGTTCCACCCGGTCGGGACGGAGGTCCACCCGGAGGTGCGCCTCGGCGTGCTCGGAGCACGCCGACACGGCTGCCTTTGCTACCTGCACGGACTCGGCCATGGAACCCACCGCGACGCTGGTGGACAGCGTGCCGAGCAGGTACCGCCAGCCGATGTCGACGACCTGTTCCGAGGCCGCCGTCCGCGAAAGTCTTCTCCCTGCTTCTGTTTCGTTCATGGATCCAGTTTGGCAGGCCGCTCCTGGAGCCGCGCCCCGTTCGGTTCGAGCGAGCCGGCACCGGCCCGGATCAGGCCGGTTCGTAGGCCAGGTTCGGGCGCAGCCAGCGTTCGACCTCGGTCAGGCCCATCCCGCGCCGGGCGGCGTAGTCGGTGACCTGCTCCTTGTCGATCCGGCCGATGGTGAAGTATCGGGAGGCCGGGTTGGCGAAGATCAGGCCGCTGACGCTCGCGGCGGGCGACATGGCGAACGACTCGGTGAGGGTCATCCCGATCCCGTCGGCGCCGAGCAGGTCGAACAGCTCCTGCTTGAGCGTGTGGTCCGGGCTGGCCGGGTACCCCAGCGCCGGCCGGATCCCGCGGAACCGTTCGGCGTGCAGATCCTCCAGCAGCGGGTGTGCGTCCGGCTCGAACCACTCGCGCCGGGCCTGCAGGTGGATGTGCTCGGCGAAGGCCTCGGCCAGCCGATCGGCCAGGGCCTTGACCATGATCGCGCGATAGTCGTCCTGCTCCGCCTCGTATTTGGCGGCCAGCGCCTCCGCGCCATGGATCGCCACCGCGAACCCGCCGAGGTAGTCCCCCGTCGGCGCCACGTAGTCGGCCAGCGAACGGTTCGCCCGTGCCTCCGGCTTCTCGGTCTGCTGCCGCAGCATCGGGAACCGGACGTCGGCGCTGTCGCCTTTGGCCCCGTCCAGCACGATGTCGTCGCCCTCGGCGTGCGCCGGCCAGAACCCGTAGGCCCCGTCGGCGTGGAAGAGCCCCTCGGCGATGATCTGGTCCAGCAGGGTGTTCGCGTCGTCGAACAACTCGCGAGCCACCGGCTGCTCGAGGATCGCGGGGTACTTGCCGCGGAGCTCCCAGGCCAGGAACAGGAACTGCCAGTCGATCATCTCGCGGAGCTCCTTGATCTCCGGATGCACCACCCGCGCGCCGGTGAACGCCGGCACCGGCAGCTCGGCGAAGTCGACGTCCTCGCGGTTCTCCCGGATCTGCGCCAGGCTCAGCAGCTTCTTGTGCTGCCGATTCGCGTGCTGCACGCGCAGCCGGTCCTGCTCGGCCCGGTTGTCGGTGTCCAGCGTCTTCGCGCGGCCCTCGTCCAGCAGGTCCGACACCACGCCCACCACCCGAGACGCGTCGATGACATGCAGCGTCGGGCCCTCGTAGGCCGGTGCGATCCGGACGGCCGTGTGCTGCCGCGAGGTGGTCGCGCCACCGATCAGCAGGGGGAGCGTGATGCCGCGCCGCTGCATCTCGGCGGCGACGTTGACCATCTCGTCCAGTGACGGGGTGATCAGGCCGGAGAGGCCGATCGCGTCGGCGCCCTCGGCGATCGCAGTGTCCAGGATCTTGGCGGCCGGTACCATAACCCCAAGGTCGATGACCCGATAGTTGTTGCAGCCCAGCACCACTCCGACGATGTTCTTGCCGATGTCGTGCACATCGCCCTTGACGGTGGCCATCACCACGGTGCCCTGGCCACGTTCGGCGTGTGCACGTCCCTCCTGGCGGGCCAGCTCCTTCTCTGCCTCCATGAACGGCTCGAGGTAGGCGACCGACCGCTTCATCGCGCGGGCACTCTTGACCACCTGCGGCAGGAACATCTTCCCGGCGCCGAACAGGTCGCCGACGATCTTCATGCCGTCCATCAACGGACCCTCGATCACCTCGAGGGGGCGGGCCTTGGTCAGCCGGGCCTCTTCGGTGTCCTCCTCGATGAAGTCGACGACGCCGTGGACGAGTGCATAGGACAGCCGCTCCTCCACCGGCGCTTCGCGCCAGGACAGATCGATCGTCCGGACCGTCGCCGACCCGGTGACCGTCTCGGCGAAGCTGACAAGTCGGTCCGTCGCGTCCTCACGACGGTCGAAGAGCACATCCTCGACGAGTTCCAGCAGGTCGGCCGGGATGTCTTGGTAGACAACGAGCTGCCCGGCATTGACGATGCCCATGTCAAGGCCGGCCTGGATCGCGTAGAACAGGAAGGCCGAGTGCATGGCCTCGCGGACCACGTCGTTGCCCCGGAAGGAGAACGAGAGGTTGGAGATGCCGCCGGAGATGTGCACACCGGGACACCGCTTCTTGATCAGCGGCAGCGCCTCGAGAAAGGCTTTGGCGTAACCGTTGTGCTCACTGATGCCGGTGGCGACGGCCAGCACGTTCGGGTCGAAGATGATGTCCTCGGGATCGAACCCGGCCTGCTCGGTCAGCAGGTCGTAGGCCCGTCCGCAGATGGACACCTTGCGCTCGACGGTGTCGGCCTGGCCCTGCTCGTCGAAGGCCATCACCACGACACCTGCGCCGTAGTGGTGAATCCGCCGGGCCTGCTGCAGGAACGACTCCTCGCCCTCCTTCAGGGAGATCGAGTTCACGACCCCCTTGCCCTGGACGCACTTCAGGCCGGCTTCCAGGACTGACCAGCGCGAGCTGTCGATCATGATGGGTAGCCGGGCGACCTCGGGCTCGGTGGCGATCAGGTTGAGGAACGTGGTCATCGCCTGTTCGCTGTCCAGCAGGTCGGCGTCCATGTTGACGTCCAGCAGATTCGCCCCGCCGCGCACCTGCTCGAGGGCGACATCTACCGCGCCCTGGTGGTTGTCGGACTCGATGAGACGGCGGAACCGCTTCGAGCCGGTGACATTGGTCCGCTCCCCGATCATCACGAAACCGGTGTCGCGCCCGATGACGAACGGCTCGAGTCCGCTGAACCTGGTGTTGCCGGTCGGATGCGCGAGCTTGCGCGGCGGGAGTCCGTTCACCGCAGCGGCGATCGCCTTGATGTGGGCGGGAGTGGTTCCGCAGCAACCACCGACGATGTTGACCATGCCGGATCCGGCAAACTCGCCGAGCATCTCGGCGGTCTCGTCCGGCGTCTGGTCGTAGCCGCCAAAGGCGTTGGGCAGGCCTGCGTTCGGGTGGCAGGCGACGAAGGTATCGGCAAGTTTGGAGAGCTCGGCGACGTGCGGCCGCATCTCCTGCGCGCCGAGCGAGCAGTTGACGCCGACCACCAGCGGGTGCGAGTGCGCGACGGCGCTCCAGAAGGCCTCGACCGTCTGGCCGGACAGCGTGCGCCCGGAGAGGTCGACGATGGTGACCGAGATCCACAGGGGCAGGTGGGGTGCCACCTGCTGGGCGGCGGCGATCGCGGCCTTGGCGTTGAGGGTGTCGAAGATGGTCTCGATCAGCAGTAGATCGACGCCGCCGTCGGACAGGGCCTGGATCTGCTCCGCGTAGGCGTCGCGGACGTCGTCGAACGACACGGCGCGGTAGGACGGGTCCTCCACGCGCGGGGACAGCGACAGGGTCACGTTGAGGGGCCCGATCGACCCGGCGACGAACCGACCACCGAACTCGTCGGCGGCCTGGCGGGCCAGGCGGGCGCCGGCCAGGTTCATGTCGCGGACCATGCCCTGCAGTGCGTAGTCGGCCTGCCCGATGCTGGTGGCGGTGAAGGTGTTGGTGGTCGTGATGTCGGCGCCGGCCGCGAGGTACTGGCGATGCACGTCCAGGACCACGTCGGGCCGGGTGAGGTTCAGCAGATCCGGGTCGCCGGTGACGTCGCGCTCCGGGTTGGGCAGCACCTCGCCGCGGTAGTCCTCCGGCTTCAGGCCGGCGTTCTGGAACATGCTGCCCCAGGCGCCGTCGAGTACCGCGACCTTCTTGGCGAACAGGTCGCGCAGTGCGACCGCGCGGGAATGCACGTCTGGCCTGGCAGTATCGAGCATCGGTGAGCCTCCGGATCGGAGGCGCCCTTCTCGCAGAAAATCGGGTCGAGCGTGGCGGATTCTCATCCGTCGCAGCGCCCCTCGACCTCGCTGGTCAACGATACCGTAAGTCGGCCCGTCAGGCCCGGAAGCGGGCGTGTCAGCGCGCGGCCAGGATCGTTACCAGAGGTCGAGATGAAGCCGCAGTGCTTCGTCGATCTTGGCCATGACGGATGCCCGCAACAGTCCGAGCGGCGGTCCCAACCGCTGAACCGCGACGGAGCGGACCTGTTCGGGCTGGGCTTTGGATGCAACGCGCAGTCCGGCGCCATCGGCGGGGACGAGTACCTGAAACGGAAACACTCTACCGGTGTTGCTGGTCAGTGGCACCACGGCGCCACCCGCAAGTATTTCCCAGACGCGAACGGTTGACCATATGTTGCTGCTTTCCCGATCCCTGCGGACGTTCCCGATGAAGACGAGACCGACGGCTCACGCGTTGCATGGCGGACACGGGTCAATAGGCGCCGCGTACTCCGTCAATCTGAAGACGGAGATAGGCGGCGTGCGCCATGTAGTGGGCCCCCATGTCGTCCTGCGGGAAGACGGCGTCCGCCGCGTGCCTGATGCATAGGGGCAGCTGGTCGACGATGAAGTGGGCGCGATGCGGAACCTGAAGGCAGTGCCTGCATTGGTTTGCTCTCCGTCCCGGTGCCGTCGGAACCTGCTGCGAGTTCGCGGTCCTGATGTGGTCCGCGCATGCGGTTAGTCCGTTGCAGACAGATGTTGCGAGGACGAGTGACTCACTCATGGCGTGCTCGACGCAGTAGAAGCTGGGACGCATGATCACACGATATGGGTGCGGGCAATCACATGGTCCGCTGTGCCGAACCCGGGTGATCGACGGGTTGCGACGGTGCGTCGAGGTTCGCGCTGCCGATCAGGTCGGTCGGCTATCGTCTGAACTTCAGGCCACCGTGCAAACGATCGAGTCCGCTCAGCACCGTCTGGGCCGGCTGACCGCTCTCCTGCCCTTCGCACGAAACCCGATGCCCGCGGTCTGCGTGATCACCTCGCCGCACGAGGAATCTGCATCGTCAAAGGAATTCGTGATGCCGATCACGGGTTGCGCGGCTTCGTCTTCGCCGACCCGGACGGCAACCGCATCGACGTTGGCCAGCAGCTGTAGCCATGCGATGACAGCCATGCTGGACCAATCCGTTCGAACGAGAAGAGGCCCATCTCATGCGACTACCCCATGCAGCGCTGGTGGGCGTCGAATACGGGCAGACCTACGTCGTGGACAGCAGCGGACACCGCCCCGCCAATCGAAGACAGCTGGGAAGACGTCGTCGAGGTTTTGTACCAGTCCAGCGACGAAGAGGTGAGCCTGGTCAAGATGAATAAGATGGCCGCGTGTCCAATTCCTCTGACTCATGGTGTGAGCTACCGGGTCCGGTGTTGCGCCTCTGGAAGGGACAGCGCGCACGATCAGGGTCCGGGCGTTGAGGAGTTGGTGGGCGATCGTTACCTCCTCTCGTTCCGGCCGGCGCCACCTGCCGCGGACATGGTCCTCAGGCAGACCAGCGAGCACACCGCTCATTGGCACCGTACTGCCGCCGGGATGCCTGCACCGCCTTTGCGAACGGCGGCCAACGGACCGTCAACAGCACGCATTGGGCAGCTCGGCGAGCCTTGGAGGCGGCAGGGCTTGCGCTGCTGCCTTGCGTCGCGCCTGCGTTGCATGCGATGGAATCCGGATCGCCGCTCCCCCCAGCCGGTCGGTGCTCCGCAACTCCCCGCGGCGCAGTTCTCGATCACCGAGGCCACCGACCTCTACGAACCTGCGCGAGACCCCTTCGCCTTGATGGACCGTGATCCCGCAGTCGTCTACACCACGGTGGCCGCCTAGGACGGTGGGCCCCATCGGCACTCGCGGCATGCTGCGCTACCGGCACTCCGAGGCGCGGCGGCCGATGACCCGCTGGTCGCGGCGATGGACGAGATGTTCGCGGCCGCCGTCAGCTTCGGCGATCAGTACCCGGCACTGGTCGACGAGATCCGCCGCGCCTTCCCGGAGCTCGGCTGAACGGCATCGTCCGGTGATGAACGATTGGGTAGCCCCCGCCCCGCAGTCCTGTCGGGTACGCGGCATAGTCGAAACGATGCCGCGGAAGCGGCAATTCGGACATCTGCTGGCCGGGGCGGCGCGCTGACTATCGGGTTACCAACGGTAGTGCGGGCCCCGCCCCGAATTTGAAAGGTCGGCGGCAACCCGAGCCCGGCGTCTGGAGTCAGGTCCGGCACCAACCCTGCGGCGTGTCGGGATGCGTGTCGTCATCGCGCCGCAGGGCACGCCCGACACCCCGTGCGTCCCACGCCGCCACCACACCCCGGACGCTGCGATCCCCGATCATCCAACGCCATCTTGACGCCAATGCCCCGCCGTCGGCGATCGCTGCTTCCACAGCTTGGTCGCGTTTGTCCTGGCCCCGACGCGATTTCCCCGCCACGAACGACCGAAAATTTTCAAATAGGCATGCCGGGACGACGTGCGATCAGGAGTCGATTGTTGACCGCCTCACGTGATGAGGGTGGGTGGAGCAGACTGCGAGAAATGCAGGACGTAGGTCGCTGCCGTGAAGACCACGCTGCGGCTACCGAGCTGACCGGTCAGGACCAGGTGCATCGTGTGGTCGCCGGTCGGTACCCGGCCGCCGGTGCACAGAGCAGTGTCGACGCCGACCACCTCCACGGCTTTGCTCTCGGCGGCGTTCAAGACGACCGTACGCAGAACGTAGGACTCGTCGCGGCCGACCGATTGCACCACGCCGTGATCGTCTGCCATGACCTGGGCGGAACCGCGCACGGTGTCGACGGTGAGCCGCAGGGTGGTGGCGTTGGTGAGCCGGAACTGCCATTGACCATTCGGTGCGGGGATGATCGTCGCCGTCAGTCCTGGCAGTGGGGCAGGTAGTCGACCGCCACACTGCGGGCTTGTCGGCGCATCGCCTCCGTTGGTATCGGTCTTGCTGACAGGACTGTTGCCCGACGAAACGTCCGGCTGTGTCGAGCTGTTGATGCTGGAGGACGGCAATGGCGTTGGCGAGGAGGTTCGGTTGATCAGACGGAACTGTTGGCGCCCCAGAACGGCACCGCCGGCGGAGGTCGCTGTCGCGATGATCACCGGGGACGCGGTTCTCGGAGCCAGGACCGCGTAGCCGTGCCAGCCGTCACCGAGGTCGATAACCCCCCGCGTTGAAGCTGTGATGGTGACCGGCCCCGACTCGCCTGGAGAGGATGCGAGTTCGCCGGCGGCGAATGTCACCGCGGTGGTGGCGCCGCCGAACGCGCCGACGAAGTAGGCGCCCTCTCCAGAAATCATCGTCAGGTAACCAAGTTTCGAGCCGTCCAGCGTGGCGGATCCGCTGGCGAGAGTGATGTGGTCCGAACCGGTCACCAGCGCGCAGAGAGTCGCCGGACCGGGGTTACCGCCAGCGAATCGAAGCACCGCGGTGGTCCCGGTAACGACTGAGTTGTTGCCGGCGGCGATGATGCTGGTGCCGTTGGCAGCCCAGCCGCCGTCGCACGAACGTGACCCCGCGGAATCAGTTGTGGCAGGAACTGAGCCGACGGTGTCAGACGGCGGCAGCGCCGTATCTGGTGTCCCCGCGCTCCTGGTGATCGCGAGCGTCATCCCCACCACCAGGGCGGCGACGACTGCAGCGATGGCCGCCCATGTTGGCCAGCCGCGTCGGGCCGACGCGGGCGGGCGCCCCTTCCAGTTCGTGTTGTGAGGTTCCACGGCCTGCGCTTCGCTGTGCAGGGCGTTGGCCAGCCGGCGTTCCAGTTCGTCCATCACAGTCCTCGGTCCATCGGTGGTAGGGCGCTCCGAAGCGCCGCAAGGCCGCGCGACACATGCGACTTCACGGTGCCGACAGAGGTGCCCATCGCGTCGGCCATCTGCTTTTCGGACAGATCGAGCCAGTACCGCAGCACCAGAGCCTCACGGTGCCGCGGGCTCAGCCTGCCCAGGGCGGCGATGACCACCGCCCGGTCGACGTCGGCGATGGCCAACGCTTCCGCGCTGGCCACGTCGGCGTCCGCGGTGCGCTGGTAGCGGGCTACCACCGCCAGGTGCGTGTGACGTGATCTGGTGATGTTCACGAGGCAGGCCCGCAGGTATCCGATGGCTCGGTCCGGCTCCGAAAGTTGCGGAAGCCGGGTGTGCAACCTGCTGAACGCCTCCTGCGCCACGTTCTCCGGGTCGTCCGAGCCGAGCAGATGGGCGAGGCGCACCATCGCAGCGAAGTGGCGCTGGAAGATGCTCTCGAAATCACCTCGCGCGGCACCTGCGCCCGACGTCGGCCGGGCGGGACCGACGTCGGCCGGCGGCGACATGTCCTCCTGTATGCGGTCCACCGCCTCTTCACTTCTCGCTGCCCGGAAAGGTTGAGGGTCAGCCGGTCCGTCGGTTCCAGAACTGGTGGACTTGGCCGCTGGCTGCGACGACGACTTCGATATCAAACCGCTGATGCACTCCGGCCAGCCCCTCCCACAGCGAGACTCCGCTACCGAGGACCAACGGCACGGTCACCAGATGCATGAAGTCGACGAGATCGGCATGGAGGAACTGGCGGATCGTGCTCGGGCCGCCGCCGAGGCGTACATCCAGCCCGTTCGCTGCCTCTTTCGCGTACCCGAGCACCTCCTGTGGCGGCGCGTCGATGAAATGGAAAGAGGTGCCGTTGTCGAAGTGGATCGGCGGGTGGGCGTGGTGAGTCATCACGAAGACCTGGGTACGAAACGGCGGCTCGTCTCCCCACCAGCCACGCCAGTCATCGTCACCCCATGGCCCGCTTTGTGGACCGAATTTGCGGCGGCCCATGATCTCGGCGCCGACCCCCTGCCCCCAGAGAGAAGTCAGCGCCCTGTCGATCGTGAACGGGTCTTCCGTGTGGTGGACACCGTGGATCACGCGGCCGTCAAACCGGGCGAATAGCTGCTCGGCACCACCGATCGGCTCGTCGAGGGTGACGTGCTCTCCGGCAGCGAAGCCGTCGAGCGAGATGTTCAAGTTGTGAACGCGGGTCCGGGACATCAGTACCTCCTGTGGTTGCGCCGCGGGTTTGGTGCGGCATTTCTGGCTTCAGACTCCCGGCGAAGACGACTGCTGTTGCCGTCGGGTCGGTGGGTCGCAGGATCCAGATTTCGCCACCGGACAGCGGGCCATCGCGTTCGATCCCGGCAGCGGCCAAGCGCGGCGGCCGCGCCGAGGTCGTCACTCATCCTTAGTGCTCTTGATATGCAAGCACTCGGTACTCAATCACAAGTGCTAATCGATGGCAAGCAGTGCACAGGAGGTGGAAGCGACACTAGAGTCGTGGTGTGGATGCCCGAGATACTTGGCGACCATTCGAGCCCAATGATACTGCGCGACTTGAAGTTCGACGATGGCAGCCATTTCGGGACATTGCAGTCGCGGTGCCGATGGTACAAGGATGGCGTTGAGCGGTCCTTTCCGTGGTGGGGCGATCAAAGATAATCCCATCAACGAGAGTCACCGACCGAACTCCACGGCGAGTGGAGTCCCCAAAAATGGATCCACGGACGGGACGGGGCTGGATGGACCGATTACACTTGCCCGATGGTCGTCGATGGCGAGCGGTATCCGGCTCCAGCCACGGAGCATGCCAAGCGCCGGCGACGGTTGAAAAACCTGCTCATTGCGCTAGGTCTGCTGCTCGTGTTGATGATCGTCGCGCTCCAGTTGAAATCGATCATCGACCCGCCCCGCGCCTACATGCACGGCTAGTGGGTCGAGCGTGGCGCAGTCGGTGAGAATGGCCGCGAGGCTCATTCAACAGAGGTGATCGGTCGATCGTGCCGGTCTCGTCAGCCGTCGGAAGTCGCCAAATTTGCGGTGCAGCGAAACTCCGCTCCGAGTTGTCCCACGCGCCGGATCACCCCTGAGCTGAGCCAGAAGCCGCCCTGTGCGCTGCCGGATGACCCCCAGCACCTGACGCGGATCTCGAATTCCTCGCGCAGCGCCTCGACTTGTTCCCCTCTGCCGTCGAACACAGCGAGCAGAGTGGTGAGAGCATCGTCGAGTGGATTCGGCCCGTCGGCGTAGTCCTGGGTCGACCGCTCGGTGAACATGGCCGCTGCCGTCGTCGCGCTCGACGCCTCGAACGAGACCTGATCCTCCGTCACCGCCATGGGCGAAGCATTGCAGCCCAAGTTGGCTACCGGCAACCGTTCTCGGTGGGACGTTTCTCTTGGCTGTTCGGTACAGCTTGTGGTTCGCATTTGGAACTCCGACTTCCCGTTGTCGGCGCATCGGGTTCCTCACCCCTGCAACGCGGAACGTAGCCCGGTGGCCAGCTGGGTGGCCGCCTCGATCTCGACTCGGCGGCTGGACACGCTCTCCACGTTCAGCCCGACCGGCACCCCGAGCCGCCGACAGTAGGCCAGCATGTCGAGGCCCACCGCTCGGGAATGCTCCAAAGACAGGTCGAGCGTGCTTTCCGAACGCTGCAGGTCCCGCTGCATCCAACGCGGCACCTGGACGCCGAGCCAACCGAGAAATTCCAACGTCTTCAGCGACCCGCAGACCGACAGGGTCAACACAATCGGTCGAGGTGCTACTCCGCGGGAGTAGCACTCATCTCGGTAGTCAGATAGAAGATTCTTGGCGGCGTCTGCATCGTAGAGGACCTGGCTGATGAAGAAGGAGCATCCGGCGGCCTGCTTGTCGAGCATCCGACGGTGCTCGTCACCGCGGGCCGCGTGCCTTTCCGGGATGGCGACCGCACCGACGATGAGATCCGGCTGCGTCTGCCTCCGGAGCGCGTGGGCCCGCTCCAGAGATGTCAGGCCGGGGTGTCGGCTCGATGATGCTCCTACCAGTACTGTCGCGATCCGTTCGGGTGACTGGCGCTGCATCCACGCCTCGAGGTGAGGTTCCGAGTATTTTCCTACAGCTCGGTAGACGACGGCCGGCTTGTCCCAGCCGGACAGGTAATCGGTCAGGTAGTCGGCCGGATCGAGGGTGGGTAGGAACGGGAACGGTCTCACTGCGGGGTTGCGGTCCCGCTCTTCGAGGATGTCGTACAGGACCACGCCATCCGGGTTCAGGGCACGCAGTCGGGTCAGGGTCGATTCGGCGATCCGTCGCAGATCCTCGGCGCCGGTGGCCGCCTTGGGCGGCGTGATGGCGAACAGCAGGAAACCCCCCTGACCCGAGCTCAATCGCTGTACGAGATCCACCGGCCGACCCTAGCTCAGCTCGCGAAACATAGAGGTCGCGATGAAGGCTGTCCTGTGGACGATCCGTGACCCCCTGCGACGCTGCGACTTGAGAAGGCAAGACAGGCCACAACTACCAACGTGAGGTGCCCGATCACGTCAAGAGAATGCTCTCACGTAGGCTTGACGTCCGGACAATCCACGGCCGCGTGATGACTCCCACCAATCCCCCGCTCCGCAGGATCTGTTGTTCTTGATCGTTGACGACATACCTGGCCGTCGAGGCCGGGTCGGGCGATCACCTGAACCTGGCCGAGTGTCGGCGTCAGGCTGCCCTCCGACGTAGGCCAAGTCGAAACCCACGGCACCGGCCAGCGTGATCAATCCGAGGACGGCGAGCGCTGCGCCGGCGAGGTGTTGTTCGGTGAGGTAGGAAGTCCTCGAGTAGTCAGGTCCGGATGACTGGGGTGTGTAGGCGGTCCAACCGTAGGCAGGCACCGTCGTGGGCGCGACCAAGAAGACGAGCGATCCAGCGATGATGATGACGATGGCCGCAATGACGAAAGCATTCCGCAGCCACCATGACTGCGCGCTTGGCGGCCGAAGTCCCGTTGCCATGTGGTCAGTGCATCCGGCTCCTTGGCGTGCGAAGTGAGACTGAGCTGTGGCCATCGTGCGGCACGATGTCGACCATGGCATCCGGGTCCCAGCATCTGAGCATCGTGATCGAGCAACCCTGCGCATTGGTGTACTGCTACGCGGCCGAGCCCACCAACCTGCCGACTTGGGCGGCCGGGCTCGCAAGAACAACCGTTGATCGGGTGGACGGTCAATGGGTGGCCGACTCGCCGATGGGCCGCATCACGATCGGCTTCGCTGAGCGCAACGACCTCGGAGTGCTTGATCACGTCGTCACGTTGCCATCGGGCGAGAGCGTCTACAACCCGCTGCGGGTGATCCCCTACGGCGATGCCAGCGAAGTGGTGTTCACAGTTCGGCAGCGCCCGGGAATGACCGATGAACAGTTCGCCGCCGACGCCGCCGCCGTCCGCGCCGATCTCATTTCCCTCAAACGCATCCTCGAAACGACAGACACCGACCCGCATTGATCAGGTGTGGAAGGCCGCCACTGCAAACAGGCGGAAGAATAAGGTGACGTCGATGATGACATTCATCGGCTTGTCGGAGTGTTTGTAGACCGCGATGGCGCCACCGGTCCCGACGCCGGTCAAGGTGCCGTCGGCAACGCTCCGCATCTGCGAGAGGTTGCTGCTCGAGGTGAACGGGGGCGGACGCACACCAAGGTTCGGTGCGACGATCAGGTAGCCGGGACTGACGGGAGCGACTGCCGTGACGTTGGCCGCGACGGCGGCGACGTCCGGCATTGTGGCGGTGGGGCCGATGACGTCTTCGGCGCCGGTATCGGCGCCACCTACGGGTAGTACGGTCTGGTAGCGGAAAAGGTTCCAGGGCTCGGACACGCAGTGGGGATCGGCGCGTCCGGAGGGGACGGCTTCGCCATCACAGACGCCACGCTTTCCACGGCCTATGCGTTGACCGCTGACGGTTGGACACTCCGGTGCAGCTCAACGGGATCACCGGGGGGACGGCCATTGCCGGGAGCACCTACTGCCGGGGCCCTGGTCGGGTAGAAAACAACGGGTCGGCGTGTCGAAGCGGACTGCCTTCGAGGAAATCAGTAGGACGCCCGAGCCGTCCGGTGCATGCTCCTTCCGTGGACCCTTTCGTGCAGACCGAGCGCCTGGAACTACGACACTTCACGGCGGACGACGCCGATTTGCTGATCGAGCTGGACAGCGATCCAGCCGTGATGCGTTACCTGACCGGAGGCGAGCCGACCGCGCCGGCCGTTGTTCGTGAGCTCCACCTGCCGGGCATTCTCGGCGCGTACGAGAGGTGGGGCGGCAATTTCGGGGTGTTTGCCGCGCGCGAGAAGGACGGCGGGGCGTTCATTGGTTGGTTCTGCCTGCGCCCGGAACGGGGCGGCTCGACGGCCGAGGTCGAACTGGGGTATCGACTGCGCCAGGAGGCCTGGGGCAAGGGCTATGCCACCGAGGGCTCGCGGGCGTTGCTGGGGAAGGCTTTTGTCGAACTCGATGTGCGCTTGGTCTGGGCCGAAACGATGTTCGTCAACCTGCCCTCACAGAAAGTGATGGAGAAGGTCGGAATGACGGTCGCTGAAGCGATCCCCTCTCCTGATGACATGAAGATGATCGAGGGCTCTGAACTTGGTGGCTGGCGGTACGAGATCGCGAAGGAGCAGTGGGAGCAGCAGTAGTCAGGACGCACCAGATGGTCCCGCGCATGCCGTGCACCAAGCCGAGTTGAGGGCCGGGCGTAGTAGGTTCTGTCAGCGGCCGGCTGATGCAAACGTTCCGATGATGCGCGTCGCGGCCGTTCTCGACGCGCGGCGCACGGCTGGCCATCTCATCGCACACAATCCACCCCGACCACCCACCACTGCATTTCGACACTGCGCGCAAATAGATGGTTTCCGAAGTCCGGCTCGCAAGCCGATTGTTCACGGACGCGGGACGCGGGCTGTGAAAGGCTGAGGTGTGATTCTTGAACACGCGGTCTTGCCTGTACGTCCCGGCGACGAGTCGGCTTTCGAGGTAGCCTTCGACGAGGCCCGGCCGTTGATCAGCTCTCAACCGGGCTTCCGCAATCTCTCGCTTTCGCGTTCGAGCGAGTCACCGAACCTATACCTCCTGCTCGTCGAGTGGGACAGCATCGAAGCACACACCGACGGATTCCGAACCTCGAACGAGCACCAAAACTGGAAGCGGCTCCTACACCACTTCTACGAGTCGTTTCCGACCGTCGAACACTTCGTCGCCGTCCCGTAGACCGAACGTCCTGCGGTGACCGAAACCGGTCTTGCGGCGGCGACCGCGGACCAAGATCTTGAACGTGCCGACCGGGCCTGGTCAAACGATCAGCGCAGGATGACGGACCGCCGGTATTGCCGGCATACATAGACCCGGTGGAAGCGTTCCCGCACCTGCGCCTCCTGGTCGATCGGCGCGTGCACGAAGGCCGTGACGGGCTGGCTGCACCCCGGTGGCGTCACGAAGCCTGCCAGATCATCGTCACCGCCGACGTACGCGTGCACATAGCGAAAGGTCTCGGCAAAACCGTTCCTGCGGTACCAGGCGTTCGCCGCCTGGTCCTCGCGAGTCCAGGCGTCGAGGGTGGCGACGCCGCGGTCGGCAAGCATCGGAAGGGCCCGTTGAAGCAGCGCGGTGGCGATGCCATGGGCCTGATGGTCAGGGTGAGTAGCGATGGTGTCGATGGTCGCGGCCTCGCCGGCGATGGTGATGTCGAGAATGCCGACCACTGTGTTCCTGTCGGGACCTTCGAGCGGATCGACCTGGTAGGTGGCCGGGGTGGCCACCAGCGCCACGGCCGTCTCGGCCAGCACGGTGCGGTGTGGTTTGACGTCGTCGTAGTACTGGGTGTGCAAGAAAGACAGCACGCGGCAGCGCAGCCAGCTTTCGCTGTCGGTGGGCAGGTAGGGGCGGATGACAAAGCCCGGGTTCATGGGAGTCCGATCGTCGAGAATGAGGGCGGCAGCTCGCCGCCGACTGGACGGAAATGGTGATCTTGGGGTCCCACCTATCTCGACGTCACCGGGCCAGTATCTCGTACTGGCCGACGGACGCATGTACGCGTTGCACCAAAGGGCCCGCCAGCGCCGGCGTCGCCGGGGTCGGCCATCGGCGCCCGCCGCAGCCGCGCAGTTGCGACATCCAGCGCTGCCAGCACCTGCTCGGTGTCCTCGACCAGCAGCGCTGAGGAAGATGTCGGGGTGGACGATGACGCTGCCGTGCACGGCGGCGGACTTCTCGGGGAAGTCTTTGAGGTCGAACGTCCCTGGGTGCCCGCGCCTGCGCATTGACCACCACCGCGCGGGCTTCGTCGTCGAATCGGCTGAAGCCCTGACTCAAGTCCGATGGGAGGCTGGCTGGTGAGGCCGTGGTGGCTACGACAACTGCCAACCCGCGGTAATGTTTTATGGTGGAACGGGCGCCGCCCAACGGGTCACCGGATTTTGAGCCTCCAAGAACGCCGGCCGAACCGCTTCCGCGGCCCCCGGCAGATCTCAAAGGCGGTCCGGCCGGGGCTGTCGGCAGTGATGCGATGTGCTCCGGTGGGGTGTTCGCGGTCAGCCGGCGGGGCTGCCCCAGGCTCGGCTCGGTGGGTCTGCCTTATGGGAACGATCGCAGCACGGCCACTTCCGGATAGCCCTCGGGCGGCCCGTAGCCGTGCTCGACCAGCCAGCGGACACTGGTCAGGGAGCGCAACGACCACCAGGCGTGGATGAGGTCACGGTCGACCTCGCCGCCGTAGCCGGCCATGACATCCTCGAGGTGTTCCGGGTGTCCGAGCGTGAGGGTGGCGAGGTCGTAGAGTGCGTCGCCCGGGGCTCCTTCGGACCAGTCGATGATGCCGGTGACCTTGTCACCGGCCACGAAGACGTGGTCGATCTGCAGGTCGCCATGAATGAAGACCGGCGTCCATGGGCGCAGTGCAGTCTCGGCAAGGCGGCGGTTGGGAGTGACCACGTCGACGGGGAGGATGTCGTTGTCGACGAGCCATTCGCATTCACCGGCCAAGCGCGTCGCCAGATCGTCGAGGTCCCGACCGGGCCAGGGTGGCAGCGGCGCGTCGTGCAGCAACCGAATGGCTGCGCCCGCTGCGGCCCACGCCGCCGGGGATTCGGTAGATAGCTCGCCGAGGTGACCCAGAGCCGTCCCCGGCACAGCGGCGAGTGCGAGCACGGGCGGGTCCCGCCAGAGGATTCGCGGGGTCAGGACGGGCGCCAATGCCATTGCTCGTACCTCGACGTCGGTACGGCTCTGATCGGCGTCGATTTTCAAGAACACGTCGCCGAGGCGCAGGGTCGCGCGGTCGCGATGAGCGACGACGACCTCCACCTCGACCGGACTCACGTCGGCAATGATCGCGCGGTTCACGACCGACGTCATCCCATTTAAGGAAGGTCATCCGGAGAAGGGACCATCCGTCGATGACCGTCATCGCAATGGGATGCATGACGATACAAAGGTCCTTGCCTGTCGTGGCCACGAAAACTCTGGGGACATTTGTCGGCGGCCGCGGCAACCGGGAATGGTTAGCCTCGGCCCAACACCTTGACGACCTGATCCCGACCGAGTTCCACCGTGACCCGCCGGCCTCTTGGACCAACGCCCGGGCCTGCGCAACGCGCAGCCCGATCAACCAGTCCACATCCAACCGGGCCAAAGCCGCCGGTACCCAGTGATCCGCTGCTACGGATCTGGGCCGCCTCTCGTTCATGTAGAAACTATCCACTATCGCGACCACCGACCTCCGGACCGCCGATTTAGGGGATGTCTCACGGCCACCCCGGCCATCCCTCGATCATCGAAGGACAGAGGCCATCGTGTCGGAAGCCGAACCCCTCTGGGCGGGGTCCACCCGGAGTTGAGAACGAGTCCGATCTCGTCGTACTCGGTGGCCGGGTCCAGGCCGAATTCCTGCGCTGACCCTGCCGTCGGACCGCGAGGCTGATTATCTTTGCCCACGAACGGTTCGAATGAAAACACGGTCTGGATGACCGTCGGTCCGGTGAAAACGAGCTGCTGCGCATCAAGGGAGAGCAACCTGATGAGACTACTTCGATACTCGATCAACGTCACTCTTGACGGTTGCTGCCATCACGAGGCGGGGCTCCCCCCGGACGAGGATTCGATGCGTTACTGGACCGCTGAGATGCAGCGGGCCGATGCCCTGCTGTTCGGTCGCGTGACCTACGAGATAATGGTGTAGGTGTGGCAGAAACCCGCGACGGGCGAGTGGCCCGCCTGGATGGATGGGTCGCAGATCCCGTTCGCCGAGACCATCGACCGGGCGAAGAAGTACGTCGTGTCGAGCACGCTTGGCGGAGTTGATTGGAATGCCGAGCTGGTGCGAGGCGACCTGGGGCAAGCGGTTCAGCGGCTCAAACAGGAGTCTGGCGAGGGCCTGTGGGTCGGTGGCGTGACGCTGCCCCTGGCGTTGGCCGATCTGGGTTTGATCGACGAGTACGAGTTCGTTGTGCAGCCCGTCCTTGCCGGACACGGGCCGACGTTGCTTGCCGGTCTGCGCGAGCGCATCCAGCCCGAGCTTGTGGATCGCCGTGAGTTCCGGTCGGGGGCGGTGGCCCTGCGATACCGGCCCGCGCTACTGGAAAGCACTGACGACCGGCACTGACAGGACACCACCAAAACTCCCGAGCGAGGCAGTTCGTGATGATCACGTGATCGGGGCACGACTACGCGGCCACGGCGGCTGAATCCGACTTGTCCGGCACTCAGTTTTCGGCGAGCAAGAGTCGGTTGGTTGCTGCCGTGTCTACCCGGGGTCCGCTTCAACCTCGGTGAGGCCATATGAGGATCGCCGAACGGCGCCGAGCGCGAAGTCACCAATCAGAACCGCGACGAGATCGGGTTGGCTAGGGCCTCGATCAGGCGTCTACATGTTCAGTGAGGTCAGTTCATCTCGAGGCCGGCCGGGATCCTGTGGTTGTACCTTCGCCGCCGCAAGCCACATGAGTGTGCCACCTTCATTGACGGCGACTGTGGGGGGCCGCTCGATGATCGACGATCATGTTTCCGGGAGATTCGGTGGCTCGGGCGAACGCGTTGGCCGGATTAGATCGTCAAGGTGATCCAGGAGTCCGGAGGTCGTCCCTGTATCGGCGGATCGTCGTGCGTGGTCCAGGTGTCTCCGACTGCGTCGGAGGCCACCTGCGACCAGAGACGTTGAACGCCGGGGCTGTAGGCCTGGAACCCGATGCTCCATGGCCCGGGAAGGAACGCAAGTACCTGGCCGGCCGCGGCTCGCCCGACTCCGGTACGGCGGAGTGCGCGGACGATGAAGAAGTCGCTGATTGTCATGTCGCCGTTGCGGTGGGTGATGTCATGGCGAATCCACCGAGAGCGCCCGCGACCATCATCAGCCATGCACTGTGCTGCGGATCGACCTGGGCCAGGAACAGGTCCAGGCGACGGTTGTTGAATGTGCCGTCCAGATTCGGCAGTTGTCGGTATGCCTCCGACAGGTCGTGGCGGTAGCGCTGGCCAAGGTTCTCCAGGACCGCGCGGTGCGAGCGGTCGACACGGACCAACTCGACCGGCTGCGCCGGGGGATGAAGGGGAAGCGCAGATTCGGGCACCGGCACGAGTCTTGCAGTGGGCCGCTGCGCCTCCGAGCCTGCCCTCAGTTCGGGACCGTCCCGGCTGGTCTGGGTCCAATCGGGTCACTGGTTGGCCGCACGATGTGGTCGCCGATCCTCTCAACCGGCTCGCCCGGTGGCTCAAATTCGCGCAACTCACCAGTCGAGGAGTAGCCGGGCGTGCGCAGTGTCGATGACCATCGGGTTGGCCTCGTCGCCTGCCACGTTTCGGGGGTATGCCCTGATGCGTAGTGCCGTGGTCAAGGGTCGTCCGGCTGCTTGCCAGGCGAGCACCTGCGTCGCCAAACGATGCGCGAGGTCAGTAGCCCCTTGGCCGAAGGGCTGGACCTGCAGGTCGAAGCGGTCCGCAGGCACGCCGGCCTCGTCTGCGCGGACCAGTGCCGCCAGGCCTTGCTCTCCCAGCAGCACCGTGGTGAGCGCCATCCCGGGGAACAGCACCGCGGCCGGGGCCAGGCCGCGGCCGAGGGCCTCGCCCAGCGCAGACAGGTGACCTACATCAGGCTCGTGCAGCGCCAGCCACAACCCCAAACCACCCATCACCTCGGCAGGGATCACGCTCACACCGGTCGTGAAGGCCTCACCCGGCTGGCGCAGGGCCGCGGAAAGCGCCGCGGCGTCGACCTCTCGACCGTCGCCGGGCTTGAGCAGCAACCCCGGCACCTCGCCGAGTTGATGCACCGCGCCGGGCCTGGCGAGCGTGCCGCGAAGCGGCATGAACCCGCAGTCGACGATCGACACGCTGGCCAGATGATCACCGGATCGTTCGAAGGCGACCGAGCGCTGCGCTCCCCGCAACGACAGCGGCAACACCAGCCGCCCGCCCGGGGCGAGCTGCTCCACCCATGCCGGAGTCAGGTCGCCCGCGCCGGCCGTCAGAATGATCCGGTCATATGGGGCGTTCGCGGCCCAGCCTTCGGCGCCGTCAGAGCACACCACGTCGACCCGGGCGTGGCCGGCGGTGTCCAGATTGCGGCGGGCTTGAGCCACCAAGTCCTGGTCGATGTCGATCGTTGTCACCGCTCCGGCCTCACCGGCCAGGTGAGCCAGAAGCGCCGCATTGAAGCCGGTGCCGGCGCCGATCTCCAGGACCCGCTGGCCTGATTCCACTGCCAACTGTTCTAGCATCATTGCCATGACCGCCGGCTGTGAAGAGGAGCTGATCGGCTGACCGTCGGACTCCCACTTGGTCACGACGGCCTCGTCGGCGTACGCCTTCCCCAGCTCCACTCCCGGCAGGAAGACATGCCGCGGCACCGCCCGAAACGCCTCTGCGACAACGTCAGTCGTGACGTACCGGGCGGCGGAGAGACGATCCACCAGCTGGCCACGCAATACCGAAAATCCGTCGTAGTCCCCCATGTATGCAGTCTTGCAGGACATAAGAAACGAAGGCCAGGTCTGGGTGGGAGTGTGATCCCTCGAAGAGTCACCGTTGGCTCATGCTTGTTCAACTAGGGAACGCCGACCGGCGACGAGACGACCCGGTCGGCGACCATCACCGCAACGGGCTCCCGTTCCGGTCACCGATCGTTGGCCGGACGGCGGCGTTGAGCATAAGTTTTTCTGCCCACGAAATCGTCACTGCATTCTGACGATCGGACGAACGCCTGTCGGCGCGATGAACGCGAAAGATCGGGCATGAGTGGCACGATGCACCGGTTCGAAGTGCGGGCTGGTTCTCGGCCGCCGTTACTCACTGTGACAAGGCAGGCCATGAGCCGCCCGATGAAGCGGGGCTTCCGCAAGCGGATCCGCCTACGGACCTGTTCGCCTCGGTAGGTGCCACTGTCGGCTGGCTGCAGCATCAATCGGGGTATCGTTCCCGCACTGTGCTGACTGTGGACGATCTGACTGTCGGGTGGGACGCCTTGGGCGTGCATCGCGGTGATGTACTCATGGTGCATGCGTCACTGTCTGCCTTCGGTGTAGTGCAGGACGGTGCTCAGGGCATCGTCGACAGCATCCGCGCCGCCGTCGGGCGGTCGGGCACGATTGTGGTCCCGACGTTCACACCTCAGATTGCAGATCCCGCGCCGGAAGTTACCGGTGCGCGGTCTCTGGAGGTCCGAGCGCGGCGAGAGGCGGTCCCGGTGTTCTGGTCTGACACGCCAAGTCAGATGGGCGCTGTGGCGGAGACGCTGCGCCGGTCGACCGGGACGCTACGTAGCTCTCATCCGCAGGTGTCGGTCGCCGCGCAAGGCCCGGCTGCGGCCGAGATAATCGCGCGTCAGAG
Organism: Nakamurella sp. UYEF19; assembly: GCF_040546275.1. Lineage (NCBI taxonomy): Bacteria > Bacillati > Actinomycetota > Actinomycetes > Nakamurellales > Nakamurellaceae > Nakamurella > Nakamurella sp. UYEF19. Next base: position 46,508 of record NZ_JBEPNO010000010.1, read on the forward strand.
TTTGGGATACGCGGTTGGCGCCGAGTCGCCGTTCGCCGCCGTGCGCAGGTTGGGTGGCCGGATTCTGTTGCTCGGGGTCGGTCACAACCGAAACACATTCCTGCACCATGCCGAAAGCCTGAGCATTCTTCATCGACACAAGCTGCGCAGGTTTCCGATGATCATCGGAGCGGAGCGTGTCTGGGTCGAGGTTCCTGACGTCGCCGACGATCTGGACACCTTGTTTCCTCGAATCGGCGCCGAGTTCGAGGAGCTGGGAACGTCCTCCGTTTCTCTTGTCGGGCAGGCGTCATGCCGGTTGCTCGACGCCGATAGCTTCGTCCGCTTCGCCACACCTCGGTTCGGTTTTTACCTCCACGAGCAGGTCTGAGTCGTCGATGCAGGAGCAGCGCTCTGACGTCAGCGGAACCGTGACGGAACAACAGTGAGACCGCGTCTGACAACCGCCGACTGGGATGCCGCTACTGTGAGCGGTTTCAACGAGTACGCCGCAACCGACCATGACCGTCTGAATCAACCCGCACGCGGTAGGACCGCGTGCTCCACCGCCTTGCCGATTGATCTCCGTCACGAACGATGGGTGGGTCACCCCTCACCGCAAGGCCGATTCCCACCGTCCCGGATCGGGATCCGCATGCGGATGAGGACGGGTCCGGTGCCGGATGGTGTCGGGGTTCGACCTGCAACCTCAGGAGACATGCATCCGTCTGAATGCGACAAGACTGCAGGCATCAGGGAGGTCGCCGTGAGGTCGATGAGGTTGGTCGGGTGCCTGGCTTTGGGCCTCGCGGCCGTCATGGCTGGCTGCGCCGCTCCGGACCTGTCCGGCAACAACATGTCAACGCCGGTGGTGTCGACCCGCGCGGGAATGAGCAGCGCCAACCTGAGCGTCAGCACGCTCAGCAGTACGTCGGCGCAGCGTGCAGGAGATCCTGGAACGTCGGCCACGGTCAACGCGCCGCACGCGCACCCTCCGCTGACGCCCTGCACCATGCCACCACCAGACCTCGCCCAGTCCGTCGCATCGGCCGCCGCCATCATCGATGTGCTGGCGCCGCGGACGTTCACGAAGAGCGTTGCCAGGACTCCATCGGGGCAACCGGACCCGAATCCTTACGAGTACCGGCTGATTGGAGCCAAGTCCCTCAAACCGGCGACCGCGTCTTCGTCGACGTACACGCTGGACGCGCCCGCCCCCCTGGACGGAGGGTCCGAATACATCTTGTTTCTTGGGGGTGCACAAGCAACTGGGTTCTTCCTGAACGACGGCTTCGAGGGCGCATTTCTGATTGAGCGCGGCTATGTCTCATTCAAGTGCCCGAACTATGAGGACCCGGTCCATCCGCTCCATTCGTCAGGTTCAGAGATCAGCGCATCTGCCTTCCGTCGCATGATCCTCGCGGCCGGGTAGAGCCACGCTGCGACTCTCTCCACCTCAGAAGTCAATCTGGCTCAGCCGGCCGGTATAGGCCCCAACTCACTCGGTCGGCTTGTCCGATGGCCGAACGCCGACCGGTGACGGGAGGACCCGGTCGGCGACCATGACCGCAACGTGCTCCCGTTCCGTTCAGCGATCGGTGACCGGCCAGGGTTCGGCTGCCGGGGTTTCGGATGCATCGAGGCGGATGGCGATGAGATGCTGGCTCGTATGAAGAACCAAGCCAAGCTGGCCCGAGCACAACGCGCCCAGACGTTGGTCGAAATCATCCGATCTACGAAGCACGCAGAAACGATCGACGGATTCATCGTTGCTGTCGGTCAGAGCCGGGGAATCGTTCAGGGCCACTCGTGAGGGCGGCCACTTCGACGGCTATTCAGCGTTCCGTCTGAAAGACGTCAAGAAGGTCCGGATGGACGCGAGTGGTCTTGCTGACAAGTTCGCCCGCACCCTTGCGACATGGCCACCACGCTGCCCCGCGCCGACTTGGACCTCAACTCGGTCGCAGGCGTCGTCCGCAGCATGGCGGACGTCTCCAGTCTTGTCAGAATCCAGCGGGAGAACTGATTCTCCGCGGTCCAGATCGGCCGTCTCGTCGACGTCCGTCGCAAGCGGACGTGGCTGATGGAGTTGCGCCCAGACGTGTCCTGGGACGAGTAGCCATCGGGCTACAAGTCCAAGCACATCACGCTGGTGATGATCGACACCATGTACCAGCAGCCCCTGGCCGTCGTGGCGGACATGCCGTCTTCTCCACGGAATCCCGCCTCACCTCTGCGATCCGCCTCCGTCACCGTCGCAGCCGATCGTTGGCTGCCTGGTTGCCGTTCGGTTCCCGGGCGGCTGGCGCATCCCGTTGGCCGGTTCATTCGGAAACTGGGCGGTCGGACGAAGGGCCTGTTTGGCGAGCACGATGGACCATTCCACCACCGCCTGAGACGTTTGCCCGGCCACGACGGGACCGAAATCGGGTTTGTAGCCCTCGCCGCGTCCTATACGTTTTCGATCGTGCCTGTTGAACAGAACTTCCTTTGGCGCCCGATGGCTGTGTCCGACGGCGCGGCGATGGCCGACCTTCTGAACGCGATCGACGCGGAGGACCACGTCTGGGGGCAGTACACCGAGCAGGATGCGGCCGAGGAGCTGGACTCACCGGTCGACGATCTCCCGACATCCACTTTGGCGGTCTTCGACGGTGCGACGATGCTTGGCTTCTCGGCCGTTCACTACAAGCCGACCGCTGAGATTATCCATCGGGTGCAGGCGACCGGAGCCGTCCGCCCTACCCATCGTCGCCGGGGACTCGGGACGAAGCTCATGCAGCACGGGCGGGCGACCGCCGAGGCGCTGCACGCAATGCATCACCCCACGCTCCAACTGCTCGTCGAATCCATCTACGGTGAGCATGTTTCCGGGGCCGTCGCCCTGTACCGAGCGGCAGGCATGACGGCCACGGAGTGGGCCCGGCACATGAGGCATCCGCTCGGCACCGCCATTCCGGAGGCCCCTATTCCCGAGGGCCTGCGGGTCGAGGGCTACACGGCCGAGACGGACGAGGAGTTCCGCGCGGTCCGCAACGAGACCGTCCAGGACGAGGTGGGCAGATCTCAGCTCAGCCTCGAGGAGTGGAAGGTCTGGGCCGTGAACGCGAACTTCCGACCCGAGTTGAGCTTCCTGCTCCGTGACATCGAGACCGGGACTGCGGCGGGGGTCCTCCTGGTCGTTTCGTGGGAGGCGGAAACGGCGGCGACCGGCATCCGTGACGCGTATTTCAGGGTCATCGCCACGCGGCCCGCATACGAGAAGCGCGGTGCGGCCGAAGTCCTGATCTCACACACGCTGACGGAAGCGCAGGACCAGGGTTACGGGCGGGCCAGCCTCAGGGTCGATGCCGATAGTTCGAGCAAAGAGCTCAGAGTCTACGAGAATGCCGGGTTTGTCACCCAGGACACCCAGGTCCACTACTGCCTCGAACTCTGACGCACTCCACCATCCGCCCACTCGACCCGCACCGGCCCGCGCGTCAGTAGGCTGATCGCGCTGACGCTTCGCCGATCCACCCGATGGCCAGCCGGACGTAGGCCGAATCCGCGATCGCACCTCGCCGACAGCGGACAAGGCTCCTCCCCCAGCGCTCCGCAGTGGTTCCCGTAGGGTCCGTCCGCAAGCGCGCCCGGTGAAGGTCCCGGAAACGGGTCGCCAAGTTGACATCCTCGCCATGGGATCTACTTCCTGGAGCTCGGGTTTGCGCAGGTGCGGCGGATGACCGACACCGACGACGTCGGGGCCAAAATAGTCATGCCGTTCCTGTCAGCAGCCCCGATCGGCCCAGTTCCGAGACAGTCGGGTCCAGAACCGACCGAATCAGCTGGTCAACTCGACCAATGTCCGGGCCGGGTGAGTCCTGGCGGCAGTTGGGTGCCTTCGTCTCCCCTGCCGGCGTTGACCTGGAACTGGGTGAGGAACAGTGACGTTGACAGGTCGGCACCGCGGAGGTCAGCGGCGCGCAGGTCAGCTCCGATGAGATCGGCGAGGCGTAGGTCCGCTGCCCTCAGATTGGCGCCGATCAGGTAGCTCCCCCGGAGATCCGCAGCACGCAGATCAGCCCCCGCCAGATCGGCCCCGATGAGGTCGGCACGCGCGAGATCCCCGGCGGCAGAACCTTTCCTGGCACGTTTCTTCACAGACCCGGCGTTCCCAATGACGTTCTCGGGCCCGGTGCGGTACCCGGATCGCACCAGCCCACTCCCCCGCCGGAGCAATACGTCCACGGCCGCCCGGTGCGCCGGAAGATCCAGCTCGAGAATCGTTGTCGGCGAACCACCGGCCATCCCGCGGGTGACACGCAGCGCACGCCGAACGGCGTCGTGCACTGTGGCCGCCGGCGCCATGGTGAGTACCTGCTCGAGGTAGAAGAGCAATTCGTGCAGTTGCCGGACGATCGGGAAGACCCGGAACATCTCCGCGGAGGTCTCCGGCGCAGCCCGCCAGTCGCTGCCGCCGTAGGTCACCTGCGAGACCTGCTGGCCGGCCCCGAAACAGTCGTAGACGGTGCAACCAGCAAAACCGCTGGTGCGAAGGGACGGGTGGATGCCGCAACGGAAGTCGTTCAGCAGATTCTCACATGGCTCGCCGGCCGCCTTGTCGACGGCGAAGTCCGCCGAGGCGGCGAAAGGCAGTGCCACACAACACAGCCCGAAACAGGATGAGCAGTCGGCGAGCAGATTGGGTCCGCTGCGCCTGCTGGGTTCGCCACGCGGGCCGAGCCCGCTGCACCCGCTGGGTTCGCCACGCGGGCCGAGTCCTCTGTGCGGGTCCGTGGTCACACCGCCGACTTCCTGGCCACGGTTCGCGCCGTCGGTGCAGTGCTCTCCCGCTCGACCACATAGTGCGGCACCACGACATCCCGGGGCGGCGCCGTCGACCCGCCGATCCGATCGGCCAGCAGCGCCACGGCCTCCCGGGCGATCGCCGGTTTGTCCGGCGTCACGGTGCTGAGCGTCGGCATGCTGAACCGTCCCTCCTCGACGTCGTCGAAGCCGATGATCCGCATGTCGTCCGGGGACCGGACGCCGGCGTCGAACAGCACTCGCAGCGCACCGAGGGCGAGGCTGTCGTTGAAGCAGAAGAGCGCGTCCGGGGGTTCGTCGAGTGCGAGCAGGCGGCGCATGGCCACCGCCCCGTCCTGCCGGTGGAAGTTGTCGACGTTCTGAACCATCCCGGGACGGACCTGATGCCCGGCCGCCTTGAGCGCAGCTCGGTAGCCCTGCAGGCGCAGACGTGACGTCTCTCGCCCGGTGCCCGGCTCGGCTCCAATGGTCGCTATTCGCCTCGATCCGCCGTCGACCAGATGCTTCACGGCATCCTTTGCCGCACGGACGTTGTCGGTCCCGGCGTGGTCGAACACCTGGGGTGCCAGGCGCTCGCCGATCAGCACCATCGGAACCCTCGGCCGCAGCAGCGCGATCTCGCGTCCGAGCATCCCGAGGGCACTGAGGATGACTCCGTCCACCAGACCGGAGTTGGCGGCCAGATCCAGGATCTCGCGTTCGCGATCGGCCTGTCCGGCGGTCTCGTCCACGAGCACCGTCAGCCCCCGGGTCCGAGCCGCCTCGATCACCTCGTGGGCCAGTTCACCGAAGTACGGGACGCTGAGCTCGGGCAGGAGGAAGGCGATGACCCCGGTATGGCCACGCCGTAGGCTGCGCGCCACCACGTTGGGCTGGTAGCCGAGTTGGTCGATGGCGGCCTGCACGCGCTCGCGCATCGGCGGCGACACGTGACGGAAGCCGTTGACCACATTCGAAACGGTCCGTACCGACACGCCCGCCAGCACGGCGACGTCGCGCAGGGTGACCGCCATCGTGCTCCTGCCTCCTGCCTGTCGGGTCCGAAAGCTGCCATTCGAGTCCGGAAGGACAGTATTCACGATCGCCTGGCTGCTTCCGCCGGACACCCACGTTTCGGACGCGCCGGTGAATCCATTCTTCCGAGAGGCTTGCAGCGTTGCAAATTTAGCGGCACACTATCGGCAACAACCTGCGCCTCACCGACGAGGCGCGGATGCCTGGAGGTCCCTGCCCATGGCTGTCCCCCTTTCCAGGCGCCGTTTCCTCGGCGCTGCCGGAGTTCTCGCGTTGGCCGGTGCGACCGCATCGGCGTGTGCCAATCCCGTGACGTCCGGTTTGACCGGAAAGTCCCCCAATCCCGACGGGCTCACCTATTGGAACCTGTTCTCCGGTGGTGATGGCGCCAACATGGTCCTGATGGAGAACGCCTACCAGCAGGCCAACCCGACGATCCCCCTCGAATCGACCACCTTGGCCTGGGGCAATCCGTATTACACGAAGCTTGCGCTGGCCAGTGCCGGCGGCCAACCGCCGGACGTCGCGGTCACCCACCTCACCCGGCTCGCGCTGCTGGCCAGGGCCGGCCTTGTCACCGATCTCTCCACGCTCGGCACCGCCGAGGCGGGGATGACCGCGTCCTCGTTCACCCCGGCCGCCTGGCAGAAGTCGCAGGTCGACGGCAAGCCGTTCGCGATCCCGCTGGACACCCACCCGTTCGTCCTTTACTACAACATCGACGTCGCGAAGAAGGCCGGCCTCCTGGACGCCGACAACAAGTTGAAGGCGATCAGCGGCAAGGACGAGTTCATCTCCGCGCTGCAGGCGATGAAGAAGGCTACCGGCGCCTACGGCGGGGTCATCAACATCAACAACGACCCGTCCACCAACTGGCGTTGGTTCAACACCCTCTACGGTCAACTCGAGGGCCAGGTGGTCACCGACCAGGGGCGCAAGGTCGTCCTGGACGATGAGAAGGCCGCCAAGGTACTGGATTTCATGCATCAGTTGACCGGACCACTCGGCCTGTTCCCCAGTAGCATCGACGGCCAGGGCGTGACATCGCTGTTCTCCACCGGGAAGTGCGGATTCCTGCTGGACGGTGAATGGCAGATCCCCACCTACGAAGGGTCCAAGACCAACTTCAGCGTCGTGCCGATCCCGGCCCTGCTCAGCGAGAAGTCCGTCTCCCACGCCGATTCGCATGCCCTGGTGATCCCGGTCGACCACAACCGCTCGCCGGAGCGCGCCGCACGGGCGGTGGCCTTCGTCAAGGCCATGCTGGACAACAGTCTGGTCTGGGCCAAGGGCGGCCACATCCCGGCGTGGCTACCGGTGCAGAAGAGCAGCGAGTTCCAGGCGATGTCACCGCAGTCCAACTACATCGAGTCTGCCTACTCGGCGCTCTACGACCCGGATGCCTGGTACAGCGGTTCCGGCTCGGACTTCGAGACACTCATGGGCTCCTCGGTCGCCACCGTGCAGACCGGATCCGGGAGCACCGCCGCCGCCATTGCGTCGATGCGCGCGGGCCTGACCACCTATGCCAACACCATTCCGCCCGTCAAAGAGGTGAGCGCGTCATGACCACCGTCGCCCCCCGTCCGACCACAACGGCCCCGGTCGAGGCGGTACCCGAACAGCTCGACGCCAGGAAGCTGGAACACCGTGCTGGGTGGGCCTTCTCGCTCCCCTTCCTGATCCTCTACGCGCTCTTCTTGATCGGGCCGACCATCTACGGCCTGTTGATGAGCTTCTTCAACACCACGACGGTGAAGGGCGGTCTGGGGGACTTCGTCGGCGTCGAAAACTACCGGGAAGCGTTGACCAGCCCGGAATTCTGGTCGTCGATGTGGCACACCATCCTGTTCACCATCGTCTCGACCCCGTTCCTGGTGTTGCTGGCCCTCGCCTTCGCCATCATGGCCGAACGGGTCCGCCGCGGGAAGTGGTTCTACCGTCTGGTCTTCTTCGCGCCCTACGTGGTGCCATCGGCCTCGGTCGTGCTCATCTTCACCTGGCTCTACGCGCCGCAGATCGGGCTGATCAACAAGGCTTTCACGCTGCTGGGCTTCGACGCCCCGAACTGGTCGGGTACCCAGGCGTGGGCGATGGCCTCGGTCATCCTGTTGACCATCTGGTGGACCGTCGGATTCAACTTCGTGCTGTATCTCGCCGGTCTGCAGGACATCCCGGCCGATCTCTACGAGGCCGCCGCAGTGGATGGCGCCAGCGGCTGGCAGCAGATCAAGTCGATCACCTTCCCACTGCTCAAGCGGACCACCGCACTGGTGATCGTGTTGCAACTGCTCGCGTCGCTGCGGGTCTTCGACCAGATCTACCTGCTGCTGCAGGGCGGTCCGAACTACAGCACCCGCCCGGTCATCGAGTACATCTACGACGTCGGTTTCACTGATTTCCGGGCGGGCTACGCAGCGGCGGCCACGATGGTCTACTTCGTCCTCCTGTTGATCGTCTCCGTTGGCTGGCTCCTGCTCAACCGGCATCGCGCCGACCCGGCGGAGACCGCCGAGGCCATGGCGGTCGACGAACCTGCGATTGCGCCGAAGTCCCCCGCCATCAACCCAGCACGGGAGATCTGACATGGCAACCACTCTGACCACGAACTCGATCCGCCGCCCGAACCCGCGGCCGGGGACGAGGCGGATGGACCCACGGTCCAATTCCCGCACCTTCGGCATCCTGTGCACCGTCACCCTGACTCTTTTCGCCATCATCTGGTTGGTGCCACTCGTCTGGGCGTTCATCACCTCGGTCCGACCGAACGGCGAGATCACCACCAGCCCGACGTCGTGGTGGTCCTCCCACTTCACCCTCGCCGCCTACCGCAACGTGATCGGCTCGACCGACATCGGCTGGTGGTACCTGAACAGCTTCGTCATCTCGACGCTGACCGTCGTCCTCACGGTGGTCGTCTGCTCGATGCTCGGGTTTGCTCTGTCGCGCACCAGGTTCCGTGGGCGGGGTGGGGTCGCCGCACTCGTGCTGGCGGGCCTGATGATCCCCGGCCAGGTGCTCATCCTGCCGCAGTTCGAGGAGTTCCGGGCCACCGGGCTGCTCAATACCTACTGGGCGATCATCCTGCCGGCGGTGGCCGCGCCCGTCGGGGTCTTCGTCTTCCAGGCGTTCCTGTCAAACATTCCGGATCCGCTGATCGAAGCCGCCCGGATCGACGGGGCGGGCTGGTGGAAGGTGTACGCCAAGATCTGCATGCCGCTGTGCCGGCCGGCCATCTCGGCGGTCGCGATCTTCACCTTCGTCTCCACCTGGAACAACCTGCTCTGGCCGTTGCTGGTGTTGAGCAACACGAAGCAGATGACGATTCCCGTCGGACTGGCCACGGTGGCCGGCGGATACGGGATCCAGTACGCCGAGGTGATGGCCTCCGCCGTCCTCGGCCTCCTCCCGCTGCTGGCGGTGTTCCTGCTCTTCCAGCGTCAGATCGTTCAGGGCATCGCCAGCACCGGCATCAAATAAGCGCTCCGTCAGCAAATCCATCGAAAGGAAAGCTGTTGTTCGACGCACGTTTTACCGCCCATCCCGCCTTCTCCGTCGGTCCCGTGCCACCCCGGCTCTTCGGCTCGTTCGTCGAGCACATGGGCCGGTGCGTGTACACCGGAATCTACGAGCCGGGCCACGCCACCGCGGACAGCGAGGGTTTCCGTCAGGACGTGATGGAACTGGTCCGCGAACTCGGCGTCACCACGATCCGTTATCCCGGTGGCAATTTCGTCTCCGGCTATCAGTGGGAGGACGGGGTGGGGCCGGCGGCAGACCGGCCGAAGCGGCTGGACCTGGCGTGGCACACCACCGAGACCAACCAGTTCGGCCTCAACGAATTCATGCGGTGGGCCGCGCAGGCCGGGGTCGAGCCGATGATGGCGGTGAACCTGGGCACGAGGGGTGTCCGGGAGGCACTTGATCTGCTCGAGTACAGCAACCACCCGGGCGGCTCGACACTCTCGGAGCGCCGGATCGCCGACGGCGCCACCGAGCCGCACGACGTCCGGATGTGGTGCCTTGGCAACGAGATGGACGGGCCGTGGCAGACGGGCCACAAGACTGCTGCCGAATACGGCCGGCTTGCCGCCGAGACGGCAAAGGCAATGCGGCAGTACGACCCTACCCTGGAGCTGGTCGCCTGCGGCAGCTCCAACATGGACATGCCCACCTTCGGCGCCTGGGAGTCCGAGGTGCTCGAAGAGGCGTGGGACGCCATCGATTTCGTCTCGCTGCACGCCTACTACGAGCCCGTCGACGGCGACGTCGACTCCTTCCTGGCCAGCGCCGTCGGGATGGACGCCTTCATCGAGGCGGTCATCGCCACGGCCGACGCCGTCGGTGCCCGCCGGCACTCCGACAAGAAGCTGGGCCTTTCCTTCGACGAGTGGAACGTCTGGTACGCAAGGGAATTCGTGGCCAAGGGCACCGGGCCGGAGTGGAGTGAGGCGCCACGTCTCATCGAGGACGAGTACAGCGTCACCGATGCCGTGGTGGTCGGCAGCCTGCTGATCTCGCTGCTGCGGCACGCGGACCGGGTGACTTCGGCGAGTCTGGCGCAACTGGTGAACGTCATCGCACCGATCCGCTCGGAGCCGGACGGGCCGGCCTGGCGCCAGACGATCTTCCACCCCTTCGCGCAGACCGCGGCCCGCGCCAAGGGTCGGGTGCTGCGCACCACGCAGACCGCGCCGACGCTCCCGACCGCCCGCTACGGGGACGCCCCGGTCGTCGACAGCGTGCTGACCCACGACGAGGATTCCGGTTCGCTGGTGCTGTTTGCGATCAACCGCTCGCAGTCCGAATCGGTGGCGCTGATCGGGGATGTCGCAACCTTCGGCGCATTGGCCGTCGGCACCGCCCTGGTGCTCAGCGATGCCGATCCGTCGGCGACCAACACCGCCGAGCACCAGGACCGTGTGGTCCCACGCACGCTGGACAAGGTGGAACTGCTGGATGGCGAACTCCACCTCGAACTGCCGCCGCTGAGCTGGGTCATGGTCACGCTCGACCGCGCCTGAAGCTGCCCGCCGCGGCGAGGCGATTAGCGGAGGCACCCTCCTGGGTGGGAAGGTTGTCGGCGCCCCGGAACCGGGGTGCCGGCGCCCCCAGGTGCCGCTCGCTGCGTGGTCGAAGCGTCGGAGGTGGTCCGTTGTCCCAGCCCGACGACCTCCTCGCCGAGCAGGACTTCATCGCCACGCTCTACCAGCGCCTTGACCGCATGCGCGAGGAGACCACCCGCCTGCGCGACACCTATCTCCGCGACAGCGACGGGACTCCCGGCGGGCGGGTGCAGCGCGACATCGCCTACGCCAGCCACGCGCAGACACTGATCGATCTGAACGTCGCCGAGGACAAGCTCTGCTTCGGACGTCTCGACACCGTCGACGGCGAGCACATGCACATCGGCCGGATGGGCATCTTCTCCGAGGACGAGGCCCGCGAACAGCTGTTGATGGACTGGCGGGCGCCGTCGGCCCGGCCGTTCTACGTGGCGACCGCCGCTGCCCCGCTCGGCGTCCGCCGCCGCCGTCATCTGCGGGTGCGCCGACGTCAGGTCGAATCGCTGTCGGACGAATACCTGGACCTGTCCGGGCTGTCCCCCGACGACCCGGCCCTGGCCAGGCTGAGTGCTGCCGGTCTCACCGGTGAGGCGGCCCTCCTGCAGGCGCTCAACGCGCCGCGGACCGGCCGGATGGGCGACATCGTCGAGACCATCCAGGCCGAGCAGGACCGGATCATCCGGGCCGAGCGGTCGGGCATCCTCGTCGTCCAGGGCGGCCCGGGCACCGGCAAGACCGCCGTCGCGCTGCACCGCACCGCCTACCTGCTCTACACGCACCGCAAGCAGCTGGCGAACCGCGGTGTGCTCGTCATCGGGCCGAACCGCACCTTCCTGAACTACATCGGCCAGGTGCTGCCCTCGCTCGGCGAGAACGCGGTGGTGCTCTCCACTGTCGGCGATCTGTTCCCCGGGGTCCGCGCCCAGCGGGTGGAGATCGACGCCGTTGGTGTGCTCAAGGGTCGGCTGAACATGGCCAAGGTGATCGCCAACGTCGTCCTCGACCGGCAGCGGATGCCGAAGAAGACCATCCGGATCCGTTACGACGGCGGCACTCTCACCTTGGACAGCCAGCTGCTCTCGCGTGCCCAGGTGCGGGCGTGGCAGTCGAGGCTCCCCCACAACCGGGCCAGGAACATCTTCCTGAAGACGATCTTCGACCAGCTGGCGCGGCAGGTGGCCAGACGTCACCGCGAGGGTCTGGCCAGTGCGATCCCGCTGACCTCCGAGGACTTCGACGACATCCGCCGCGACCTGCGGGCGGACGAGGACCTGGCCGCGGTCCTGGTCGACCTCTGGCCCGGCCTGACCGCGCAGTCGGTGGTCCGCGACCTGCTCGGCTCGGCGCGACGGTTGCGGATGGCCGCCCCGTTCCTGTCCGAGGCGGAGCGAGAACTGTTGCTGGCCGGACCTTCTGCAGCAGCTGCCGCCGGCGCGACGTATCAGTTCTCCGTCTCCGACGTCCCGCTGCTGGACGAGACCGCCGAACTGCTCGGGCACGACGATCGCCTGACGTTGGCCGCAGCTGCCCGCGACCGGGAGCAACGTCAGGAATACGCCCAGACGGTGCTGGACATGCTCGACGACGGGCAGGACGCCGGCGCCGAGCAGGCGCAGGACGTGGATCTGGGCGACCGCCCGCTGCTGGGCATGGTCACCGCCGCCGACCTGGTCGAGCTGCAGGAGGACCGGGTCCTGCTGACCTCCACGGCGGAACGTGCCGGCGCCGACCGCGAGTGGACCTACGGGCACGTCGTGGTCGACGAGGCCCAGGAGCTGTCGCCCATGGCCTGGCGGATCGTCATGCGGCGCTGCCCGGTGAAGTCGATGACGCTGGTCGGCGACCTCGCCCAGACCAGCGACGCTGCGGGGGCCTCGTCCTGGGGCAGCGTGCTGCGGCCCTACGTCGGGCGTGACTGGCGCTTCGAGGAGTTGACGGTCAACTACCGGACGCCGACCGAGATCACCGTCATCGCCGATCGGGTACTCGCCGAGATCGATCCCCGGCTGACGGCGCCGACCTCGGTGCGCTCGACCGGTGTCGAACCCTGGTGGCGGCACGCGGACCGGGCGGACCTGGTCGCGGCGACGGTCGAGATGGCCACGCGGGATGCCGCTGCGGCCGGTGAGCAGCACCTGGCGGTCCTGGTCCCCGACGCCCTGCATGCCGAGGTGCTGGCGGCGGTGGTCGCCGGTGTCCCGGGTGCCGGTGACGGCACCGATGTCGACAACCCGGTGGTGGTGCTGACCGTCCGGGAGGCGAAGGGTCTGGAGTTCGACTCGGTGATCCTGGTCGAGCCGGACCTGGTGATGTCGGAGTCGACCAGGGGCCGCAACGACCTGTACGTCGCGATCACCAGGGCCACGCAGCGCCTCGGTGTGCTCTACAGCGGCAGGTTGCCCTCGTTCGCCGGCCCGGCGGAGGAACCGACCACCGGCCTCTGGTGATCCTGGGCCACCGCGGCCCGTTCCACCGTCATCAGGCTTTCGGCGTGGTGTTCGTCGTGATAGGCCCTCCCGCCGCCGCGCAGACCGAAGAGTCGCTTGCTCCAGATCAGCCAGAGCACGGCGGCCACGTTGATTCCGAACAGCAGCACCCGGAGGACGGTGATCTTCTCCGTCAGGTCGTAGATCTCCAGCGGCAGGAAGATGCTCGTCGCGACCACCGCGAAGTACTCGCCCCAGCGCTTCATCAGCCACAGTCCGACGGCCTCGACGAATTCGAGGATGCCGTAGAGGATCAGCCCGATCGCGATCAGTGTCAGCGTCTTCTCCGACAGCGAGAAGACGCTGTCGATGCCGCGGACGATCTTGGAACTGTCGATGTTCCAACCGATCTGGTCCGCCAGCGGCCGCAGCAGCGGAAGGTCCTTGTCGAACGACGCCCGCAGGTCGCCCTTGGACTTGCGGAAGACGAAGACCAGCACGGCCAGAGCCAGCAGGCCCAGCCCTCGGATCCCCCGTTCGGCCGCCAGCAGGCGCATGATCCGCTTGTCACGCAGCAGCCGCCCCCGCGGTACCTCGGGGGCGTCGTCGGCCGAACCACTCGACTTCGGATCACCGACGACGTAGGTCGCGCAGCGCAGGCAACGCCAGGCCTCGCCGGCGGGCGTGTCGACGCGCAGACGCTCGCGAAGCGCGGGCTCGTCGGGGGCGAAGGTCTCATGGCCATGACGGCCACAGGTGCTCAGATTCCAGTCCACCTGCGAAGAATAGTTCTCTCAGGAGGGCACGGCCGGCGGTTTGCTGTCATGGATCACCCAGAGTCCCAGCATCACCACCACTGCCATCTCGGTCAGCGACAATGCTCGCTCCACCAGCCCGACCACCCGCCACGCCTCGATCGGACTCACGGCCGAGAGCACCGTCTGGCCGGCCAGCACCAGGAACCAACCCGCGGACACCATCGACAACCGGACGGCCCAGGTGGGCCATCGGCCGGCGATCACCCGGTGCCGCCGGGCCATGAGGTACGCCCCGATGGGCAGGCTGAAGAAGGCAATCAGGGTCCAGGTCCAGTGCACCCGGCCGGCCACCGACGGGTCGGGGCCCATGCCCTGCTTCGGGAAGACGACCAGGCCGACCAGTCCGATGCTCCAGACGATCGTCATCACCGCGCCCCAGGACCGTGCGTCGACCATCTCGCGCAACACCATCGCCACCAGGACGATCACCGACGACACGGCGAGCAGGACGACACTCCAGTCGAAGATCCAGCCGTTGGGCAGTAGCGCGTACTCGCTGATGGTGCGGGACAACGGATCCAGCGACCGGCTGGGTGCCATCACGTGGAGCAGGGCGATGGCCGCAAACGAGACGAGCACCCCGGCGATGCCGATCACGGCCAGACGCCGGGCCAGCACGATGTCGCGGGACGGCGCATGCGCCTCGTCCTCCAGCAGGTCGACCGACAGCGACTCGACGACACGGCGCTGCTGTGCCTCGCCCCGGTGCGAGAAGCCGGTGCTCGCGTGATCCTGCTCCACACACTTCCCCTCGCCTGGTCGAAGGCCCAACCGTAGTCAGTGGGGATGTGAAACGCAGCCACCCCGCGCCCGGCGGCGTGCCGGGAACGGGGTGGCGACAGAGGTCCCGACGCGTGATGGTGGTCGGGTCAGGCCTTCGGACCGGGCTCCCCCACCCAGTTCTCCTGGAAGCCGTCCTCGACGTTTGAACGCCAGGTCCAGCACGAACACCACGATCACGGTCGAGGTGATCGCCGAACCGAAGATGATCTGGAGCCACTCCGGGAACTTCGAGTAGAAGGTCGTCAGCAACGCCGGAGCCATGCCGACCGACAACGAGACGGCGACCTTCAGCAGGTTGTGGTTGTCCGTGAATGAGACCTTCGACAGCGTCTGGATGCCGATGACGGTGACCATCGCAAGCCTGACGGTGGCCGCCCCGCCGATCACCGGCTCCGGGATGTGGGCGATGACCTGGCCCATCTTCGGGAATCACGCCGAGCCGCGCCGGAACTGCGCTGTGTGTGCCCAAGAGGTCGGGCCCGTTGCCACCCGGTGTGGTGGCCTGGCGCCCTTCTGTCGCCGATAGCCCACTTGGCCGCAAGAACTTCACTCAACTGCACAAAAAATCAACCGATCACCCCTCTGGCGGACGGCAAAGCCGTGCTTTATGTTTAGCCGGGCTCATTTCGAGCCGGGTCAGCACTTGTCAGCTCTTGTCAGTACCTGACAGCGCTTCAGTCACAAGGGAGTCGTACATGGCGTCACGCGTCACAGCACTCAAGCGGGGGGTGACCGGGCTCGCAGCACTGTGCCTGGGCGCCGGAATGATGGTGGTGGCCACTCCGGCCAACGCAGCCATCCCGGCCGGGCGGACCTCGTTCCCTGGTTCGGTCCCCAGTTTCGTCACTGCGGCCGCGGATGCGGGTCCGGCCGCCGACACCACCGTCGAGGGGGAGGTCTACCTGCCCCTGCGGGACTCCGTCGGTGCGCAGGCCTTTGCGACGGCGGTGTCAACGCCGGGGAACCGGCAGTACGGGGAGTACCTGAGCCCGAAGGCGTGGATCGCGAAGTACTCGCCCACCCAGGCCGACTTCGACGCGGTGAAGAAGTACCTCGTGGCCAGTGGTGAGACCATCTACGCCACCCCCGCCAGCCGGGAGTACATCGTGTTCCGTGGGCCGGCAGCCACCGTCGCCCCGGCCTTCGGGACGACCCTCCGCAACTACCGAGTGCAGGGCCAGGTCGTCTCCGCCCCTTCGAGTGCGCCGACGCTGCCGGCCTCCATCGCGTCCAAGGTCCAGGGGATGAGCCTCGGTGACTCCCGTGTCCGGCTGACCAGGCCGACGACGGTCAGCTCGGGCTCCGCGCCGACGGCGAAACTGAAGACAGCAACCGGCATCAGCGCGCACACCGCAGGAAAGGCCGCCCCGGCCGCCGACTCGACCAGCTGCAGCGACTTCTACGGCGAGTACACGCACTCGGTACCGTCGATCTTCGGCCATACCGTGGCTCCCACCGACCTCTGCGGCTACCTGCCCTCCCAGTTGCGCCAATCGGCGGGCATCAACAAGCTGATCAATGCCGGCTACGACGGTTCCGGCCAGACGGTTGCCATCGTCGACGCCTACGCCTCACCGACCATCCTGCAGGACACCAACGACTACATGGTGGCGGCCGGGGCTCCCATCCTCACCAAGTTCTCGCAGCTGAAGCCCGGTACGTTCCAGGACGAGGAAGCATGTGGCTTCCCCTCCGGCTGGCAGGGCGAGGAAACGCTGGACGTGGAGTCCGCACATTCGATCGCGCCGGGCGCTGCGATCCTGTACTCGGGCGGCTTCAACTGCGCCGGAGGGATCGACATCGCTCTATCCAAGATCCTGGACAGCAAGCTGGCAACCATCGTCAGCAACAGCTACGGCTACGGCGCCGAAGCCCTGGTGGCGGACAGTACGATCACCCACATTCAGGACACCGGCGTGCAGGCCGCAGGCGAGGGCATCGGGCTCTACTACTCCACCGGCGACAGCGGTGACGAGTCCGCATCCACCGGATACGCCAGCCCGGACCCGATCTCCAGCTTTGCGACCGCGGTCGGTGGCACGAGCCTGGGGATCGATGCCCGTGGCAACAACGTACTGCAGACCGGCTGGGGTGACGCGAGAGACATCTTCGTCAACGGTGTCTACCAGGCGCCGGTTCCTGGTCCGTTCTACGCAGGTGCCGGAGGCGGCGTCAGCGAAACCATCGGTCAGCCCGCGTACCAGAAGGGGGTCGTGCCGAAGAAGTTCTCGACCGACAGCACCGGACAGGCCGGTCGCACCCAGCCGGACGTCTCAGATCTCGCCGATCCGTACACGGGGTTCCAGTTCGGTATTCGCCCGATCATCAACGAGGAAACCCTGGCGACGGGACCGTTGGAGTTCAGCTCCATCGGCGGTACCAGCCTCGCCTCGCCGTTGGTGGCAGCGAAGATGGCATTGCTCCAGCAGGTCGCCGGTCGCACCATCGGCTTCGCGAACCCGGCGCTCTACATGGCCGCCAAGGCCAGCCCGAAGACGTTCAACGACGTGCTGGCACCCAAGCCGACCGCGATCCTGTACTTCAAGCGGCCGAGCACCGGCGCCGATGTCACGATCAGCCTGAACCAGGACACCTCGCTGGTCACCACGAAGGGCTATGACACCGTCACCGGTATCGGCACCCTGAACCTTCCTGCGATGGCCGCGGCTCTGATGGGTCGCTGACCCGAAGCCGGCTCTTCGAAAGCATCACGCCTCACGCAACGAACGACCTCGGCCGGATCCCGCAACGGGATCCGGCCGAGGCCGTTGTGCCTCGGGCTACCGGCCACGGACGGCCCACTAGGGTGGAGTGATGCAGCAGTACTTGGATCTGATGGATCGCATCCTGACCACCGGCAGCGACAAGCAGGACCGGACGGGGACCGGGACGCGGAGCATCTTCGGTCATCAGATGCGGTTCGACCTGTCCGAAGGTTTCCCGCTGGTCACCACCAAGAAGATCCACCTGAGGTCGGTGGTCGTCGAGTTGCTGTGGTTCCTGCAGGGATCGACCAACGTCCGTTGGCTGCAGGACCGCGGGGTCAGCATCTGGGACGAGTGGGCCGACGCCGAAGGCGAGCTGGGTCCGGTCTACGGGCACCAGTGGCGGTCGTGGCCGGCACCCGACGGACGGCACATCGACCAGATCGCCGCGGTCGTCGAGTCGCTGCGGACCAACCCGGATTCGCGCCGTCACATCGTGTCCGCCTGGAACGTCGCGGAGGTCGGCGAGATGGCACTTCCGCCGTGCCACACCATGTTCCAGTTCTACGTGGCGGACGGTCGGCTTTCCTGCCAGCTCTACCAGCGGTCGGCCGACGTCTTCCTGGGCGTGCCGTTCAACATCGCCTCCTATGCACTCCTGACGGAGATGGTGGCCAAGGTGGTCGGCCTGGTGCCGGGCGATTTCGTCCACACCCTGGGCGACGCCCACCTGTACTCCAACCACTTCGAGCAGGCACGGCTCCAGCTCACCCGCACCCCCCGCCCGCTGCCGCGGTTGACGCTCGCCGACGGGATCAGCGATCTGGACGGTTTCGAATACGCCGACATCACCGTCGACGCCTACGACCCGTACCCCGGGATCAAGGCCCCGATCGCCGTATGAGAACACCATGATCACTTTGATTGCCTCGGTTGCCGAGAATGGGACCATCGGTGCCGACGGCGATCTCGCGTGGCGGAACTCGGACGACCTGCGGCGGTTCAGGAACCTGACCATGGGACACCCGATCCTGATGGGGCGCCGCACCTTCGACTCGATCGGGCGGGCGCTGCCCGGCCGTCGCACGATCGTGATGACCCGATCGACGGACTGGTCGGCAGCCGGCGTCGAGGTCGTGCATTCGGTACAAGACGGCCTGGACCTGGTGGCGGGCGAGGAAGCCTTCGTCATCGGTGGGGGTGAGGTCTACGCGCAGACGATCTCTGTGGCCGGCCGTCTCGAGATCACCCACATCGAACTGGATCTGCCCGGTGACACCCGCTTTCCGGCGATCGCCCCGGCGGACTTCGAGCGGATCCGCGTCGATCACCGCGACGGATTCAGCTTCGTCACCTACCGCCGCCGGCCGACTCCGGTCGCCGACCTGTCGGCCCTGCTGTCCGCGCTCGAACCGGAGCTGCACCGCGGCGAGTACGTGTACTGCACCGTCGAGAAGGTGCCGGCCGGCACAGATCCGGTGGTGGTGGTCGCCGAGTCCGAAGGGATCACCCTGGTGCTGCCCGCCGAGCAGGCGGAGCAGGCCGGCCTGGCCGGCATCTTCCCCTGCTCGTGGATCACCCTGCGGGTGCCGTCCGCCCTGCACGCCGTCGGGCTGACGGCGGCCGTGGCCGGTGCGCTCACCCGGGATGGCATCTCCTGCAACATCATTGCGGGCTACCACCACGACCACCTGTTCGTGCCGACCGACCGTGCGGACGACACCCTCGCCGCGCTGGCTGCGCTCTCGCACACCCAGGTCTGACGCAGAGGCGTTCAGCCGCCGGCCAGGTCTGACGCAGAGGCGTTCAGCCGCCGGCCAGGTCTGACGCACGGCCGTCAGTCGCGGGCCAGGTGCAACGAGGCCGTCAGCCGCGGGCCATCCGCCGGATCGCCAGCTCGGCCAGGAGTAGGGCGGCGTCGGGGAGCACCGAGTCGTCGAAGGCGGCCAGCGGTGAGTGGTTGGACGGCGCCGTGTCGAAGCCGTCGATGGTCGCCGCGCCGAGGAAGAGGTAGGCGCCGGGGACGTTCTCGAGCACCCGGGAGAAGTCCTCCGAACCCGACAGCGGATCCGGCATCTCCTGGAAGCGGTCGGCGCCAAACAGGTCGGCCGCCGTGGCCGCGACGAACTCGTACTCGTCTTCGTCGTTGACCGTCACCGGGTACTCGCCGACGAACGTCACCTCGGCGGTGAGACCGTGCGCGGCGGCGATGCCCTCGCACAACAGCACCGCCTTGTGCGCGACCGCGGAGGCGGCTTCCGCCGAGAAACTGCGCACCGTCGCATCGAACACGGCGTCGTCGGGGATGATGTTGCGTTTCGTCCCCGCGTGGAACGACCCGATGGTGATGACCACCGGATCGAAGATGTTGAACTGCCGGGTGACCATCGTCTGCAGGGCGGTCACGATCTCGCAGGCCACCGGGATCGGATCCTGACCCTTGTGGGGTGATGAGCCGTGGGTGCCGGCCCCGACCACCTTGACCTCGAGGCCGGCGGAGGCGGCCATCAGAGTGCCGGGACGCGCGGCGAAGACCCGATTCGGGAACCAGGAGGAGAAGACGTGCAGGCCGTAGGCCGCGTCGATCCCCCGCCCGGCGGCGGCCAGCAGGCCCTCGTCGATCATCCGGCCGGCACCGTCGTGCCCTTCCTCCCCCGGCTGGAACATGAAGAAAACGTCGCCGTGCAGCTCCTCGCGGTGGGCGGCGAGCAGCCGGACGGCGCCGATCAGACCGGCCATGTGCAGGTCGTGGCCGCAGGCGTGCATCGCGGCAGCGTGGGGCGAGTCCACGGCGGGCGCGAACGGCACACCGGTTCTCTCCACCACCGGTAGCGCGTCCATGTCGCCGCGCAGCAGGACCAGCGGGCCCGGATGGCCACCGCGAAGCACTGCGATGATGGAGGTGAGGCCCTTACCGGTGCTGATCTCCAGGCCGAGGCCGGCCAGTTCCTCGAGTAGCACTGCTTGCGTGACGGGCAGATCGAGCCCCACCTCGGGGCACGCATGCAAGCGTCGGCGCAGAGCAACCAGGTCGTCGGTCAGGGCAGATGCTTCGGTCACGAGATCCATGACCCGACCCTACGACGGACGGCTTCCTGACCTGACGACGGATGGCTTTCCGGCCTGATGCATCCGTCAGGCGACGGACGCTTCGGGCCGTCCCGCACCGTAGGGCAGCACGATCCGCAGGGAAGTCTCGATCCCGGACCGGTGGTCCGCGCCGCTTCCCATACCGCGCTTCGACGAGTTCTCGATGACGCGACTCTTTGCCGCGGCAATGCGAGAGTCAGTCCGGAGGTTCTGACTGACGGTGTCGAGCACGTCGGACATCTGCAGATCCAGTGCGTCACAGATCGACGCCAGCAATTCGCTCGACGCCTCCTTGCGTCCCCGCTCGACCTCGGAGAGGTAGCCCAACGACACATTGGCCGCTGTGGACACGTCTCTCAAAGTCCGGTTCTGGCTGTTTCGTGCATCGCGAAGGGTTTCCCCCAGAGCATCACGAAGCAACATGTCGCACCTCCTCCCACTGATCGTTGTCCGCTCGGACGACCCGTTCTGTCGTGGCAGTCGTCCATGGACCACCCATTCGGCACCAGCACCAGGAACATGTCGCGCGATGCTCCGGGTGACTTCAAACTACTCCGAGACACCGGCGGGACTCATCAGGTTCTCGTTCGCTGTAGTAAAAAACGTCCGCCGACGCGTAAATGTTCCGTGGGCAATGGGTTGCCGGTGTGTAACCCTGCAGGTCGGAGCATCGGGCCAGGTCAGCTGCGTGCGACCAGTTCTGTCAGGAGATCCACAGCCCCCCGCACCGCGTCGTTCCGGATCCGTTCGCGTCCGGACGGAAGGGAGTGAGCAGTCTGCGGTGTGCGTGGGTGGGCGCCGAGCGTACCCGGCGAGCCACTGACCAGATGGTGCCCGGACTCCCCTACCAGCGCGACGAACCAGGTGCCGACCGGCACCCCGTGCTGCGGATCCGGCCCGGCGACCCCGGTGAGCCCGAGGCCGACCGTCGCGCCGCACACGGAGCGGACCCCCTGCGCCAACTGGATCGCCACCTCCGGGTCGACCGGGCCACGGGCGGCCAACAGATCGGCATCGACGCCGGCCAGCTGGTGCTTCAGTTCGGTGGCGTAGACGACCAGACCACCGCGGACGACGGCCGAGGAACCGGGCACCTCCGTCAGGAGTGCGCAGAGCAGGCCTCCGGTGAGTGACTCGGCACCGGCGACGGTGATTCGCAGGCGGGCCAGGTCGGCCACGAGCGCCGGCAGCCGGCCGGGCGCGAGGCCGACCAGTTGTGCCAGCGCCCCTTCGGACGTCACCGTCCGGATCGACCCGGGGTGGTGTTGTTCGCTGCGGCGGAGGAGCCGCCGGCTTCGGGGTTCCGCGACCGCGAGACCAGGGCCGCGGCCCGGATCACGTAGTCGATGCCGGTGGCGATCGTCAGGGCGACAGCCGCCACCATGAGGGTGACGCCGATCCAGTGCAGCGCCGCCGGCAGCGGGAGGATGTAGAGCCCGATGGCGAGGATCTGGATCAACGTCTTGGCCTTGCCACCCGGACTCGCCGCGATGACCCCGTAGCGGAGCACCGCGAACCGGAGCAGGGTGATACCGATCTCCCGGACCAGGATCACCACGGTGATCCACCAGGCGAGATCGTTCAGCATCGAGAGGCCGACCAGGGCCGAGCCGGTCAGGGCCTTGTCGGCCATCGGATCGGCGATCTTGCCGAAGTCGGTGACCTGGCCCCGTTTGCGGGCGATGTGACCGTCGAAACGATCGGTGATCGCAGCCACCGCGAAGATCGACCATGCCAGCCAGCGGAACGACGTCTGGTGGCCACCGCCGGCGAACAGCGCGAACAGGAACACGGGCACGAGGACCAGCCGCAGCACAGTCAGCGCGTTGGGGAGATTGACCAACGAGACCCGCGGCTGCTCGGTCATGCGTTCGCGCCGCTCGATACTTGATCCTGGCTCTTCGCGCAGGCGCTCATCGCTCACTCGCTCCGCTGTGTGCCAGTCGGCTCGACCCAGCCGCGCTGCGATGCTCCGTCATGTCGATGCCGCCGGCGGGGCGCGGGGCCGGCAGGACCTCGATGACGTCGGCGATGAGGTCGATCCCGTCGGTGCCGACCACGGTGGCGCGGACGAGATCACCCAGCAGCACTCCGGCGGCGTCCCGCAGGGTGGTGCTGCCGTCGACCTCGGGCGCCTGGTGCTCGCCGCGGCCGACGACGCCGTCGGACAGATCGTCGACCAACACGGTGATCGTGGTCCCGATCCGGTCCTCGGCACGCTGGGAGGTGAGCTCCTCGACCAGCGACGTGATCCGTTCGACCCGTTCGTCGATCTCGTCCTGGTCGATCTTGCCGGGCAGGGCGAGCGCGGCCGTTCCGTCTTCGTCCGAATATCCGAACACACCGACGGCATCCATCCGGGCGCCGACCAGGAACTCCTCGAGTTCGGTCAGTTCCGCCGCCGTCTCCCCCGGGAAACCGACGATCACGTTGGAGCGGATGCCGGCTTCGGGCGCTGCGGCGCGGATCTGCGCGGTGAGGGCGAGGAAGGAGTCGCGCGACCCGAATCGCTTCATCCGCCGCAGCACCGTCTCCGACGCGTGCTGGAACGACATGTCGTAGTAGTCGGCGACGCCCTCGAGCCTGGCGATCGCGGAGACCAGCGAAGGTTTGGTCTCCGCGGGCTGGAGGTAGGACAACCGGACACGGACGATGCCCGGCACCGCGGTCAGCCCCTCGAGCAGGCTCTCCAGCAATGCGTCGCCCGGTAGGTCCTTCCCATAGGACGTGGAATTCTCGCTGACCAGCACGATCTCGCGGACACCCTGGCCGGCGAGCCATCCGGCCTCGGCCAGGATCTCGTCGGCGGGCCGGGAGACGAAGGAGCCGCGGAACGCCGGAATGGCGCAGAACGTGCACCGGCGATCACACCCGGACGCGATCTTGAGAGGTGCTACCGGGCCGCTGTGCAACAGCTTGCGGACCAGTACGGGACCGCTGGCCGGACCGGCGGTGTCGCGACCCGAGGGGCGGGCGCCGTGTCCGGGGACCGACACCCCACCGGCGGCAGCCGGTCGCGAGGCAGGTGAGATCGGCAGCAGGGTGCGACGGTCGACCGGGACATGGGACGTCGGCCGGTGCCCGTCCAGCACATCACCGAGCAGTTCGGCCAGGTCCGGATAGGAGTCGAAGCCCAGGACGGCGTCGGCCTCCGGGAGAGCCTGCGCCAGTTCCTTGCCGTACCGCTCCGCCAGACACCCCACGGCGACCACCTTGGCGCCGGTGTCGGCGGCGGCCAGCACGGTGTCGATGGAGTCCTTCTTGGCGCTCGCCACGAAGGCGCAGGTGTTGACCACGATGACATCGGCCGGATCCCCGTCGGCGACGAGTTCATACCCACTGCCCGCCAACCGGCCGGCGATCTCGGACGAATCCACCTCGTTCCGGGCGCAACCCATGGTGATCAGCGAGACGCGGGAGCCGGAGCGGGCGCCGTTGGTGTGCTCCGGAGACGTCGAAGGTGTCGACGTCGGGAGGGACGACAGATCGGGAACGGCAGACTCGGTGGACACGGCAGGCACCGCCCCAGAGTAGTCGCCACGCAGCGACCGGCCGGACCGCCGCGGCAGGTCGGAGTGCAGACCGCAGCGATTGGATAGTTATACCTTCGACTGGATACACTGGCGACGTGATCACGGTGCACCGAGCCAGAGCGGGCGACGTCAGGCGGATCAAGGAACTCGTCGACTACTACGCCGGGGCGATTCTGCTCGAGAAGACGCTCGCCAACCTGTTCGAGGACGTCACCGAATTCTGGGTGGCCGAGAAGGACGGCACGGTGAGTGCCTGCGGTGCCCTCCACGTGCTGTGGGAGGACCTGGGCGAGATCCGCACCGTCGCAACTGATCCCGGGTCGCGAGCCCGCGGCATCGGCCGCGCCGTCTGCGAGGAGATCATCGCCGAGGCACGCCGGATGGGCCTGACCAGGCTGTTCGTTCTGACCTTCGAGGTGTCGTTCTTCTCGGGCCTCGGATTCGAACCGATCGAGGAACTCGACCTGACACCGGAGGCCTTCGCCGAGCTGCGAAAATCCTACGATGCTGGCGTCGCGGAGTTCCTGGATCTTCCGTACGTCAAGCCGAACACCTTGGGCAACACCAGGATGCTCAAGCATCTGTGAGCCGCCCGGCTTTCAGAGGGCCGGGGCTCTCAGGCGGTGGGGGTTCGCTTGCCGGCGATCCGGGCCAGGGCCTCGGTCAGCAGGGCTTCGCCGTCCTCGTCGGTACGACGTTCCTTGACGTAGGCCAGGTGTGACTTGAACGGCTCGTTGCGCGGAGTCTCCGGCGGTGACTGCTGGTCGAGGCCGGCAGGAAGGCCGCAGCTGGGGCAGTCCCACGTCTCGGGCAGGTCGGCATCGATGGCGAACGACAGCCGGGTGGAGTGACCGTTCGAGCAGTAGAACTCGAGCCGGTGACGGGCCACCACCTCGCCGCGATGGGACTCACCGGACGGGCCGGCGCCCACCCGAGAGCCCCTGATCGGATTCCCCCCCGCCATGGGTCAGGCGCCGACCTTGATCAGAAGGCCGACACCGATGACCGAGATGACCCACACCGCTGACACGAACAGCGTCAGTCGGTCGAGGTTCTTCTCCACGACGGAGGATCCGGACAGCGAACTCTGCATGCTTCCGCCGAACAGCGACGACAGGCCTCCACCCTTGCCGCGGTGCAGCAGAATGAGCGCCATGAGCGCGATGCTGGTGATGATCAGGAGGATATCGAGGAACGTTCTCATGAGTGCCTAGCGTGCTCGGTGGTTCCGGACAGGTGATCGGGCGGCAGGGAGGAGCTGGCCGGGCGCAAGTCTAACCCGCGGAACCCTGATCAGCTGATGATGCCGACGGCATTGGCCGCCAGCGAGGCGAACTCGGTGCCGTCCAGCGAGGCGCCCCCGACCAGTGCACCGTCGACATCGGGCTGCCCGACGATCTCCCCGACGTTGCCCGACTTCACCGATCCGCCGTAGAGCACCCGGACGCCGGCGGCGAGTTCTGGCGAGTACTTCTTGGCCAGCGCGGCGCGGAGCGCACCGCAGACCTCCTGCGCGTCGGCAGGAGTCGCGACCCGGCCGGTCCCGATGGCCCAGACCGGCTCGTAGGCGATCACCAGACTGGCGGCCTGCTCGGCGGACACCGACACCAGGGCGGCATCCAGTTGGGCGGTCGCGTGCTCGACCTGGTTGCCGGCCTCGCGGACGTCGAGACCTTCGCCGACGCAGAGGATCGGGGTCAGCCCGTTGCGGTAGGCCGCGTCGACCTTGGTGGCGAGCAGTGCGTCGGTCTCGTGCGGCAGCTCGCGCCGCTCGGAGTGTCCGACCAGCACGTAGGTGCATCCGAGCTTGGCGAGCATGGTGCCGGAGACGTCACCGGTGTAGGCGCCGGAGTCCTGCGGCGAGAGATCCTGCGCGCCGTAGACCAACTGCAGCTTGTCGCCGTCGATCAGGGTCTGCACCGAACGGATGTCGGTGAACGGCGGGAAGACCGCCACCTCGACCCTGCTGTAGTACTTCTCCGGCAGCGTGAAGGCGATCTTCTGCACCAGGGCGATGGCCTCCAGGTGGTTGAGGTTCATCTTCCAGTTGCCGGCGATCAGCAGCTTGCGGCCGACCTGCTTGGTGGATGAGCTTGGCTTCGTCACAGCGTTCAGGCCTCCAGGACCGCGAGACCGGGCAACGTGGCGCCCTCCAGGAATTCCAGGGACGCACCGCCCCCGGTGGAGATGTGGGTGAATCCGGCTTCGTCGACGCCCAGCGTCCGGACCGCAGCGGCCGAATCGCCACCGCCGACCACCGAGAACGACGAACCGGCGGCGATCGCCTCGGCGACAGCCTTGGTACCGGCCGAGAAGGCCTCCATCTCGAAGACGCCGACCGGCCCGTTCCAGAACACGGTGGCGGCGGTGGAGATGACGGCGGCGAACGCCTGGCGGGTGGCCGGACCGATGTCGAGGCCCTGCCAGGCGGCGGGAATCGCGTCGGACGCGACGATCTCGGTGTTCGCGTCCGGGGCGAACGCATCCGCGATGACGAGGTCGGACGGGAGCACGATCTTGTCGCCGTAGGTGTCGAGCAGACCCTTGCAGGTGCCGATCTGGTCGGCTTGCAGCAGGGACGTCCCGACCTCGTGACCCTGGGCCGCGAGGAAGGTGTACGCCATGCCACCGCCGATCAGCAGCGAATCGACCTGGGGCAGCAGGGCGGTGATGACCCCCAGCTTGTCGGAGACCTTCGAGCCGCCGAGGACGACCACGTAGGGTCGTGCCGGTTCGACGGTGAGCTTGTGCAGCACCGCGGTCTCCTCGGAGACGAGGTAGCCGGCGTAGTGCGGCAGCAGCTGGGCGACGTCGTAGACGGACGCCTGCTTGCGGTGGACGACACCGAACCCATCCGAGACAAAGGCTGCGTCACCCCCGACGAGGTGCACGAGCGCCTTGGCCAGCTCGACCCGCTCGTCCTCGACCTTGGAGGTCTCGCGGGGATCGAACCGGACGTTCTCCAGCAGTGCGACCGATCCATCGGCCAGCGCGGCGACGGTGGCAGCGGCGGAGTCACCGACCAGGTCGGTGGCGAAGGCCACCGGGGCACCGAGGATCTCGGAGAGGCGGGTGGCGACCGGACCCAGCGAATAGCGGTCTTCCGGCGCGCCCTTCGGTCGGCCGAGGTGTGCGGTCACGACGACCTTGGCGCCCGCCGCGGTCAGCGCCTGCAGGGTCGGCACCGAGGCGCGGATCCGGCCGTCATCGGTGATGGTGGTGCCGTCCAGGGGGACGTTCAGATCCGATCGGACGAGCACCGTCCGGCCGGAAACGCCGATGGCGAGCAGGTCGTCGAGAGTTTGCACGAGTGTGGAGCTCCTTAGGCCGGGGTTGCCGGATCGGGAAATCTGGGGACGCACGGTGCGGTCCGGACGCGTCTGCGATCCGGACACAGCACGGGTGGTGCGGAGCGGGTGACCGCCCTGCACCACCCGTCAGATCAGGGTGGAGATCGTCGTCCTGGTCAGATCTTCGACGCGACGAGCGCGGTGAAGTCGGCCAGCCGGTTCGAGTAGCCCCACTCGTTGTCGTACCAGCCGACGATCTTCGCGAGATTGCCTTCCAAGACCAGCGTCAGCGGCGAGTCGAAGGTGACCGAGACCGGCGCGCCGACGATGTCGGAGGAGACGATCGGGTCGGTCGAGTACGCGATGTACGGCGCGAGCGGGCCCGAGGTGGACGCCGCCTTGAACGCGTCGTTGATGTCGTCGACGGTGACCGACTTGGACAGCTCGACCGTGAGGTCGGTGACC
The DNA here is from genome assembly GCF_040546275.1 of Nakamurella sp. UYEF19. Classification (NCBI taxonomy): domain Bacteria; kingdom Bacillati; phylum Actinomycetota; class Actinomycetes; order Nakamurellales; family Nakamurellaceae; genus Nakamurella; species Nakamurella sp. UYEF19. The sequence continues at coordinate 74,486 of NZ_JBEPNO010000010.1, forward strand.
GAACCGTCCATCACCGGGACGCGCAGCGCGTATCCGTGCAGCTTGCCCTTGAGCTCCGGGAGCACCAGGGCGGTGGCCTTCGCTGCACCCGTCGAGGTCGGGATGATGTTCTGCGCGGCGGCGCGGGCGCGACGGAGATCCGAGTGCGGGAAGTCCAGGATGACCTGGTCGTTCGTGTACGCGTGGATCGTCGTCATCAGACCCTTGACGATGCCGAAGTTGTCGTTCAGCACCTTCGCCATCGGGGCCACGCAGTTCGTGGTGCAGGAGGCGTTCGACAGGATCGTCTGGCTGCCGTCGTAGGCGGAGTCGTTGACGCCCATGACGACCGTCAGGTCCTCACCGGTGGCCGGAGCCGAGATGATGACCTTCTTGGCCCCACCGGCAAGGTGCTTCGAAGCGCCGTCGGCCTTGGTGAAGTGGCCGGTCGACTCGATGACGATGTCGACGCCCAGATCGCCCCAGGGCAGGGCGCCAGGGTCGCGGTCGGACAGGACCTTGATGTCCTTGCCGCCGACGGTGATGACGCCTTCGCCCGCGGAAACCTCGTGCTTGAGCTTGCCGAGGATGGTGTCGTACTTGAGGAGGTGGGCAAGCGTCTTGGTGTCCGTCAGATCATTGACGGCGACGATCTCGACATCGTGGTCAAGCGAGTCGAGCGCCCGCCAGAAGTTGCGGCCAATTCGGCCAAATCCGTTCACTCCGACGCGCACAGTCACGTGTGTCAGCCCTTCTTCGTGTTTGCCCGGCCGTGTCCCGCTGACCCGTACCGGATCGATCAAGTGACACCGCCCACAGCGCCGGGGGCGACGGGCCTCACTGTATCGGCAGATCAGGTCCGGGAAGAAACCGGCCCCGAAACACCCCCGAAACATGCTGAGCCGCAACCCGTTCGCGCCGCCGCCCCGCTCGCTGCGCATACCGGACCTGCACCGCTCCCGCGCATATAGGACTGCGCTGCGCATACCGGACCTGCACCGCTCCCGCGCATACGGGACTGCGCTGCGCTTACAGGAGCTCCCGATGATGGGGTATTTGTCCGATTCGAGGGCCGTCCTGTATGCGCAGCCCCTGGGGTTCGGGCGGTTTGCGCAGCCCCTGGGGTTCGGGCGGTTTGCGCCGCCCCGGAGGGTCGGGCGGTTTGCGGAGGTCCGGGGTCGGGCGGTCTGCGCAGCCCCGGGGGTCGGGCGGTGTGCGCAGGCGGGTCAGGCGGGTCGGCTCAGCCGTCGAGCATGTCCGGAGTGACGGCCGACTCCGTGTCGGGGATGCCGTCGTCCTGGGCGCGCTTGTCGGCCATCGTGAGCAGACGGCGGATCCGGCCGGCGATGGCGTCCTTGGTCATCGGCGGATCGGCGAGCTGGCCCAGTTCTTCCAGCGAAGCCTGGCCGTGCGCGATGCGCAGCTTGCCGGCCTCCGACAGATGCGGAGGGGCGTCGGCGCCCAGGATGGCCAGCGCGCGCTCGACCCTGGCCTTCGCGGCCACCGCGGCCCGTGCGGACCGGCGCAGGTTGGCATCGTCGAAGTTGGCCAAACGGTTTGCGGTGGCCCGTACCTCGCGGCGCATCCGGCGCTCCTCCCAGGCCAGCACGGACGCGTGTGCCCCCAGCCTGGTGAGCAGGGCGGCGATCGCATCACCGTCACGGACGACGACCCGGTCGGCACCGCGGACCTCTCGCGCCTTGGAGGTGATGCCCATCCGTCGAGCCGCCCCGACCAGCGCATACGCAGCTTCAGGCCCCGGGCAGGTGACCTCGAGAGACGCGCTCCGACCCGGTTCGGTGAGCGATCCATGGGCCAGAAAGGCTCCTCGCCAAGCGGCTTCGGCGTCAGCGAGCGAACCGGCAACGATCTGGGCCGGGAGGCCGCGAACAGGGCGCCCGCGCTGATCGAGCAGGCCCGTCTGCCGAGCCAGCTGGTCGCCGCCGGCCACCACGCGCAGCACGAACCTGGTGGTCTTGCGGATACCGGATGCCGTGAGCACCTGCACCTCGGCGGTGTGGCCGTAGAGCTCCCCGATGTCCCGGCGGAGCCGCCGCGCCACCGCACCGGTGTCCAGCTCCGCCTCGACGATGACCCTCCCGGCCACGATGTGCAGGCCGCCTGCGAATCGCAGAACCGTGGACACCTCGGCCTTTCGCGCCGACACCTTTGCCACCGTCACCCGGCTGAGCTCATCCTTCACCGCGGCCGTCATCGCCATGCGGCGCCACTCCCCATCCGTCGTCGAGCCATGATCATGAGCTGGCTGTCCAGCCAGCTGGCTGCCCACCCGCAGTCCCGGTCGCGGACTGTTCGATCCAGAACTGCTGCTGGGTTTGGTAGAGACCGAGCGTTCATTCGTCTGCCGAGACAGCCTCTTCGTCTCTGGACTGTTCGAGCGGTGCGGTCCCTCCGTTGGCCAACATCATTCGCATCAGCACGAGTTCCACTGCGCCGGCCAGGGCGACGGGATCATGTCGCTCGGTACCGGGAATGGCAATGTCGGCCAGATCCATGCGAGCCCCGATCCGCTTCGACGCCGCCCGCAGCCGCCCCGGCAGGGCGACTGACTCCAGATCGGCGAGAACCGTGTCGATCCGGAAGTCCGGTGCGTGAGCAGAGAGTACGTCCAGGTGCTGCTCGGGCGAGAATCCTTCCGTTTCCCCTGGCTGTGGCGCAAGATTCAACACCACCAGACGGTGGGCCCGCGTCGAGATCAGGGCGTCAGCGATGTCGGGGAGCATCAGGTGCGGCAGCACACTTGTGAACCACGACCCAGGCCCCAGGATCACCAGGTCGGCGTCCTCGATGGCGGCGACGGCCTCCGGACAGCCCGGCGCCTCCGGCGGATCGAGCGTCACCGTGCGGACCCGGCCAGGAGTCGACGCCACGGCGACCTGGCCCCGGATCCGCCGCACCGCGGCCGAGTCGTCGTCCAGACCCTCCACCTCGGCGATGAGGTCCAGCGGCTGGCAGGACATCGGTAGCACCCGGCCCCTGGCGCCCAGTACGGCGCCCATCGCATCAAGGGCGGCGACGGTGTCACCCATCACCTGCGTCAACCCGACGAGCACGATGTTGCCCACCGGATGGCCGGTCAGCGCGCCCTCGCCGGCGAAACGGTGCTGGAACGTCTCGGCCCACAGTTGTGCCTCGGGACCAGGGGCGGCCAACGCGGCCAGTGCCATCCGTAGGTCGCCCGGCGGAACGACCCCTGGGACCTCCCGACGGAGCCGGCCGGAGGACCCGCCGTCATCGGCGACGGTGACCACCGCCGTGATCCGGGCATCCAGCCGACCGAGTGCCGACAGCATCGCGTGCAGACCATGACCGCCGCCGAGCGCGACGATCTTCGGCGCTGGCTGGTCGAACACGTTCCCCGTAGCGGTGGTCACTCCCGCCCCAGGTCCCGATGCACCACCTGCACGGAGAGATTGTCCGCGGCGAGCCTGGCACCGAGTTCTTCCGAGACGGCGACCGACCGGTGTTTGCCTCCGGTGCAACCGACGGCCAGCGTCAGGTAGCGCTTGCCCTCACGCTGGTATCCGCCGCTGATCAGCTTGAAGAGTTCGACGTAGCGCTCGAGGAACTCCCCTGCTCCTTCCTGCGACAACACGTATTTCGACACCGCTTCGTCCCGCCCGGTCTGGTCGCGCAGCTCGGGGATCCAGAACGGGTTGGGCAAAAAACGCATGTCGATCACCAGGTCGGCGTCGAGCGGGAGTCCGTATTTGTAGCCGAAGCTCAGCACCGTCAGCGAGGCGACCCGCGGCGCGACGGTGAACCCACGCTCTACCTGCTCGCGAAGCTGATGGACGGACAGGTCGGAGGTGTCGATGATGACGTCGGCCTCGTCCCGCAGGGCACCGAGCAAGGCACGCTCCGCTCTGATGCCATCGGCCAGTCGCCCCCCGCCCTGCAGTGGATGTTCACGACGGTTCGCCTCGAAGCGACGGATCAGGGAGGCGTCGGACGCCTCCAGGAAGAGCACCCGCGGCCGGTAGCCGTCGGCGTCGAGATCCTTGATCACGGACGCGAGATCCTCGGTGAACGCCCGGGATCTGACATCCAGAACGACAGCAATCCTGGTGAGGCCACCGCGAGCCCTGGCGCCGAGGTCGACCATGGTCGCGATGAGTTCCGGAGGCAGGTTGTCCACGACGAACCAGCCGAGGTCTTCCAGGCATTTCGCCGCCGTCGACCGCCCGGCGCCGGACAGGCCGGACACGATCGCCACCTCGATGCCGCTCTGGCTACCCGCTACGTCCTGGGTCTCTTCCACCAGTCACACCCTCTCGGACTCTTCGGATGCCGCTTCCAGCCGGTGATCAGTCTGCCCTGTCGGGGTGTGTTCGGACAGGCGCTCCCCGTTCAACGGCACGTCAGCCTTCGCCACGGTGTCGAGGCCCAGCACGGACGGATCGGCGGCTGCGGGCATCCCGGTCGGCGGTGGAGAGCCCTCTGCCGGGTCTGTCTGGTGCAGGGCGGCATGAACGGATTCCGCCGTCATGCGGCCGATGCCCTGGACTCCGGCGATCTGCTCGACGTCCGCCTTGCGCAGGGCGGCCAGCGACCCGAAGTGTTTGACGAGAGCGGTCCGTCTCGTCTGTCCCAGCCCGGCGACCCCGTCAAGGGCCGACTGCGTCATCGACTTCGACCGCTTGGCCCGGTGGTAGGTGATGGCGAACCGGTGCGCCTCGTCGCGGAGCCGCTGCAGCAGGTAGAGGGCCTCGCTCGTCCTGGGGAAGATGACCGGGTCGTCCTCGCCCGGCACCCAGACCTCCTCCAGACGCTTCGCCAGGCCACACACCGTCACGTCGGTGATCTGCAGGTCGGCGAGCACGGCCGCGGCTGCATTCACCTGAGGGGCACCGCCGTCGACCACCAGGAGTTGCGGCGGATAGGCGAACCGGCGGACCCGCCCGGTGTCGGGATCGATGCCGGCCGGACGCTCCGTTTCGGGGGTGGCAGCGGATCCGCTGGAATCCGCTGTGCCACCCGATCCTCCGGCGGAGCTATCGGCCGGGTCGGTGGAGACGAATTCGGCATCCAGGTCGTTGATTCGGCCGCTGACCCCGTGGGTGAACCGTCGGCGGACCACCTCGGCGATCGAGGCGACGTCGTCGCCGGGCTTCTCGCGGATGGCGAACCGTCGGTAGTCGCTCCGCTTCGGCAGCCCGTCCTCGAAGACCACCAGTGAGGCCACCACGTTGGTGCCCTGCACGTGCGAGATGTCGATGCACTCGATCCGCAGCGGTGCGGCGTCCATGCCCAGCGTCTCGGCCACTTCGACCAGCGCCGCCGACCTGGCCGTCAGGTCGCTCGCGCGTTTCAGCCGGTGCTGGGCGAGTGCCTCTGCGGCATTGCGCGTCACGGTCAGCGCGAGATCCTTCTTGTCGCCCCGCTGCGGGACGCGCAGGGAGACCCCAGCGCCCCGCAGGTCGGCGAGCCACTGGGTCAGCTCCTGGGCGTCCGACGGCACGGCCGGCACCAGGATCTCCTTCGGCACCGCCGTGGCGCCGTCGTCGGCGGCGCGGCCGCCGTAGAACTGGATCAGGAAGTTCTCGACGAGCCGACCCATGCCCTCGTCACTGCCGTTGTCCCGGTCGCTCGCCGTCTCTGCGTCCACGTCCACGATCCAGCCCCGCTGGCCCCGCACCCGGCCACCGCGGACGTGGAAGACCTGGACGGAGGCAAGCAGGTCGTCGGCTGCGATACCGATCACATCGGCATCGGTGCCGTCACCGAGCACGACCGCCTGCTTCTCCACCGCGCGGCGTAGGGCGCCGAGATCGTCCCGCAGCCGGGCGGCCTTCTCGAAGTCGAGTTCCTTGGCGGCCGCGCCCATCTCCCGCTCGAGCCGGCGGATCAGCGGATCGGCCTTGCCCGCCATGAAGTCGCAGAAGCTCTCGACGATCTCGCGGTGTTCCTCCTTCGACACCGCACCGGTGCAGGGAGCGGCGCATTTGCCGATGTAACCCAGCAGGCACGGGCGGCCAATCTGGGCAGACCGCTTGAACACGCCGGCCGAACAGGTCCGGGCCGGGAAGACCCGCAGCAGCAGGTCGAGGGTCTCCCGGATGGCCCACGCATGGGCGTATGGCCCGAAGTAGCGGACTCCCTTACGGTGCGGACCTCGCATGACCTGCAGGCGCGGGTACTCCTCCCCCAGGGTGACGGCCAGCTCCGGATACGACTTGTCGTCGCGATACCGCACGTTGAAGCGCGGATCGAACTCCTTGATCCAGTTGTATTCCAGCTGCAGGGCCTCGACCTCGGTCGACACCACCGTCCACTCGACCGATCCTGCTGTGGTGACCATCTGCGCTGTCCGTGGGTGGAGGCCCGACAGGTCCGAGAAGTAGGAGTTCAGCCGCGATCGAAGACTCTTGGCCTTGCCGACATAGATCACCCGTCCCGAGGAGTCGCGGAATTTGTAGACGCCCGGGGACTCGGGAATGGTCCCGACCGGGGGGCGGTAGGTCGACGGATCTGGCACAGCGCCGAGGGTAATCGGTTGCACCGACAGTTGACGCGGGCCGAAGGCTCGCCGGCAGGTATCGGCGGTGGTGTTGCTGGGTGGGAGTGGCTCCACCCCGTCCAGCGACGGCGGTGGCACGGAGAGACCCGAAGCCATGGCCCGGTGCGGGCCGGGGTTTCGAACGGGGGCCGTTGGTGAACCTCTCACCGGAGACAGCCACCCGCGGCGCGGCCGGTGGTTACTGTGTTCACGGCTCGTCCGGCGGTCGTCAGCGATCGATCGGAAGCGAGGCACTACCGCGCGTGCACCGGAAGACCGGAGCAGGAAGATTTGAGGAGTCCGATGGAAATCTGGCCAGGTACCGCCTACCCACTGGGGGCGACCTTCGACGGAACAGGAACCAACTTCGCACTCTTCAGCGAGGTCGCGGAGAAGGTGGAGCTCTGCCTGCTCGACGACGACGGCACCGAAACGCGGATCAGGATGCCGGAGACGGACGCCTACGTCTGGCACTGCTACCTGCCGACGGTCCAGCCCGGACAGAGCTACGGCTACCGCGTGCACGGCCCGTACGACCCGGCGAACGGGTTTCGCTGCAACCCGAACAAGTTGCTGCTCGATCCGTATGCGAAGTCGGTCACCGGCCAGGTCGACAGCCACCCTTCCGTTTTCTCCTACAACCTCGGTTTTCCCGATTCCAAGAACGACGACGATTCGGCGCCGCACACCATGCGGTCGGTCGTCATCAATCCGTTCTTCGACTGGACCGGTGACCGGATTTTGCGCATTCCCTACAACGAGAGCGTGATCTACGAAACGCACGTCAAGGGACTCACCCAACTGCACCCGGAAATCCCGGAGAGCCAGCGTGGCACCTACGCCGGTCTGGCCCACCCGGCCGTCATCGACCATTTGACCCGTTTGGGCGCAACGGCTGTCGAGCTGATGCCGGTGCACCAGTTCGTCCAGGACAGCACCCTCGTCGACCAGGGGCTGTCCAACTACTGGGGCTACAACACCATCGGCTTCTTCGCGCCGCACAACGCCTATTCCGCGTTCGGTGACCGCGGGCAGCAGGTGCAGGAATTCAAGGCGATGGTCAAGGCCCTGCACGCCGCAGGCATCGAGGTCATCCTCGACGTCGTCTACAACCACACCGCCGAGGGCAACCACTTCGGTCCGACGATCTCGTTCCGTGGCATCGACAATGCGGCCTACTACCGGCTGGTCGAGGACGACAGCCAGTACTACATGGACTACACCGGGACGGGAAACTCCTTCAACGTCAGGCATCCTCATTCGCTGCAGCTGATCATGGACTCGCTGCGCTACTGGGTGACCGAGATGCACGTCGACGGATTCCGGTTCGATCTCGCGGCCACCCTGGCGCGCGAGTTCTACGACGTCGACCGGCTGTCCACCTTCTTCGAACTCGTGCAGCAGGACCCGATCGTCTGCCAGGTGAAGTTGATCGCTGAGCCGTGGGACCTCGGGCCCGGCGGTTACCAGGTCGGCAACTTCCCCCCGCAGTGGACAGAATGGAATGGCAAGTACCGCGACACCGTTCGTGATTTCTGGCGTGGGGAGCCGGCCACCCTGGGCGAGTTCGCTTCCCGTCTCACCGGTTCGGCGGACCTGTACGAGACCTCGGGTCGGCGGCCGGTGGCGTCCATCAACTTCGTCATCGCCCATGACGGTTTCACCCTCAACGACCTGGTCTCCTACAACGAGAAGCACAACGAGGCCAACGGCGAGAACAACAACGACGGTGAATCCCACAACCGGTCGTGGAACTGCGGGACCGAGGGTCCGACGGACGATGCGAACATCGTGGCTCTCCGCGATCGTCAGCGTCGGAACATCCTGGCGACCCTCCTGCTGTCGCAGGGCGTTCCGATGATCGCCCACGGCGACGAATTGGGACGTACCCAGCACGGCAACAACAATGCCTATTGCCAGGATTCCGAGCTCAGTTGGATCCACTGGGAGAACGCCGATCTCGACCTGATCGAGTTCACGGCGTCGCTGACGCGGCTGCGCAAGCAGCACCCGACGTTCCGTCGCCGCCGGTTCTTCGACGGTCGCCCGGTGACCCGCGGCGAGGGCGAGCCGCTGCCGGACATCGTCTGGATCAATCCGAGTGGCTCGGTCATGGCCCCGGAGGACTGGGACTCCGGATTCGGTCGGTCGGTCGGGGTGTTCCTCAACGGCAACGGGATCCGGGGGATGGACCGACGCGGCGGCCGCGTCGTCGACGACTCGTTCCTGTTGCTGTTCAACGCCCACGACGAGGCTCTCGACTTCACCGCGCCGCCCGAGGAGTTCGCGCCGGCCTGGTCCTGCGTCGTCGATACCGCCGGGATGCCCGCGACGGCCGAGGCCACCAGGGCGGGCGAGTCGATCTCGGTGCCCGGCAAGGGGTTGATCGTGCTCCAGGCACTGGCCGAGAGCAGCCTTCCGGTGGCACGGACGGCTCCGGCCGCCGCCGTGCCGGCGGTTCCTCCGGTGCCGATGCCGACGGCGGACGCCGCCCAGGCCGAGCCGGTCGAGCAGAGCGTCGTCGCACCCTCGGATCCCGAACCGGCCGAGGCGCCCGCCAAGCCCAAGCGCCGCCGCGCGGCCACTCCGCGGAAGCCCGCGCAGCGCCCTGCGCCGAAACGTGGAAGTGACGACACGAATGACTGAACGAATTCCCGTTTCCACCTACCGATTGCAGGTGTCGCCGACGAACGGTCTCGACAAGGCGACTGCGGCGGTGCCCTACCTGGCCCGGCTCGGGGCCGACTGGGCCTACCTGTCCCCCATTCTCGAGTCGGAGCCCGGATCGGACCACGGCTACGACGTGGTGGACCACGGGCGCGTCGACGAGGCCCGCGGCGGTGAGTCGGCGCTCGTCGAATTCGCCGAGGCAGCTCACGATGCCGGCCTCGGTGTGCTGGTCGACATCGTCCCGAATCACGTGGGGGTCGCCACCCCGTCGCACTCGGTGTGGTGGTGGGACGTGTTGGCCAAGGGTCAGGAATCCGAGCACGCCAACGCTTTCGACATCGACTGGGATTTCGGTGGCGGGCGGCTTCGCCTGCCGATGCTCGGTGACGGCGCGGACGAACTCGACCATCTCGAGGTGGTCGGTGACGAGCTCCACTACTACGACCACCACTTCCCCATCGCCGCCGGCACTCTCGGTGGCACGGCGAAGCAGGTACACGACCGTCAGCACTACGAGCTGGTCAGCTTCCGGCGGGCCGATTCCGAACTGAACTATCGCCGGTTCTTCGCCGTCAGCACGCTGGCCGGGATCCGGGTGGAGCTGCCCGAGGTCTTCGCGGCGTCCCACGCCGAGATCAAGAAGTGGTTCGACCGCGGCTGGGTGGACGGCCTCCGCATCGACCATCCGGACGGGCTCGCCGACCCCGCCGGGTACCTGCGCGATCTCGAGAAACTGATCGGACAGCGTTATGTGCTGGTCGAGAAGATCCTCGAAGGCCCCGAGCGCTTGCCCGCCGACTGGAAATGCCATGGCACGACCGGTTATGACGCGTTGGCCGTCGTCGATCGGCTGTTCGTGGACCCGGCGGGCGAGTCGGTGCTCGACGATCTGGACGCCGAACTCCGTGGCGGCGTCCGGGTCGACTGGCATGCCATGATCGGCGGCACCAAACGCGCGGTGGCCGACGGGATCCTGAATTCGGAGGTCCTCCGATTGGCCCGTCTCGTCCCGGATCTCGACGGTGCCGCCGACGGGATCGCCGAGCTGCTCTCGTCATTCGACGTCTACCGCACCTATCTACCCGACGGGCAGCACGATCTCGATGTCGCCCTGGCCACGGCGAAGGCGCGGCGCCCGCTGCTCGCGCCTGTCCTGCAGGAGATCGCCGACCGGCTCCTGCAGGCCGACACCGAGTTCGCGACCAGGTTCCAGCAGACGTCGGGAATGGTGATGGCCAAGGGTGTGGAGGACAAGGCCTTCTACCGCTGGACGCGGCTCACCTCGCTCACCGAGGTCGGCGCCGAGCCGTCGGACTTCGCCATCGACCCGTTGACCTTTCACGCCATCCAGGCGGCACGGTTCAGTTCGACCCCGTACACCATGACCACGCTCTCCACGCATGACACCAAGCGCGGGGAGGACGTCCGGGCCCGGATTTCCGCGATTGCGGAGATCGGAGAGCAATGGGCCGAGTCGGTCCGCGGCTGGAACCGCCTCGCCCCGCTGGCCGACGGCCCCTTGGCGAACCTGCTCTGGCAGGCCGTCGTGGGCGCCTGGCCCCTCGACCGGGACCGTCTGCACGCCTACGCGGAGAAGGCTTCCCGAGAGGCCGGCAACTCCACGGAGTGGATCGACTCGGACGAGGAGTTCGAGAAGTCCATGCACCAGCTGGTCGACGCCGTCTTCGACGACGTCGAACTGCACGAGTCCATCGTCGCGACGGCAACGCGACTGACCGGCCCCGGCCGGGCGAACTCGTTGGGCGCCAAAGTGGTCCAGCTGCTTGGACCGGGCGTTCCCGATGTCTACCAGGGCACCGAGCTGTGGGAGGACTCGCTCGTCGATCCCGACAACCGGCGTCCGGTCGACCACACCATCGCCGACAACCTGCTGATGGACCTCGATGCCGGACTCCAGCCGCCGATCGACGACACCGGGGCGGCCAAGCTGCTCGTCGTGTCGCGGGCTCTCCGGCTGCGGCGCGACCGGCCGGAGCTGTTCAGCGGCTACACCCCGCTCGTCGGAGCCGGCCCGGCGGCCGATCACCTGGTGGCGTTCGACCGCGGCGGCGTGATCGCCGTCGTCACCCGGCTGTCGATCGGGCTCGCCGACCGGGGCGGATGGGCAACCACCCAGCTCACGCTCCCTCCGGGAACCTGGCGGAACGTGCTGCACGACAACAAGCCCGGTCCGCTGGCCGGCGGAGTCCGCGTTGCCGACCTGCTCGAGATCTATCCGGTGGCGATTCTGGTTCGGGAGGACTGAGTTGAGCAAGACATTCCAGCTGTGGGCGCCGAAGGCGTCGGCGGTCGTGCTGGTCGCCGACGGCGTCGACGTGAAGATGGACGCCGGTGACGGCGGCTGGTGGACCACCTCCGCCGCGCCGGACGACACCGCCCGCTACGGGTTTCGACTTGACGGCGCCGAGAAGGCCCTGCCCGACCCACGTTCCCGACGTCAACCCGACGGCGTCCACGAAGCGTCCGCGACCTTCGACCCGGGATCCTATGAGTGGCACGACGTCTCGTGGACGGGACGCCAACTCGCCGGCGGGCTCATCTACGAGTTGCACATCGGGACCTTCACCCCCGAGGGCACCTTCGCGGCGGCCATCGGCAAGCTCGACCACCTGGTGTCGCTCGGGGTGGACTTCGTCGAGGTCCTGCCCGTCAACGGGTTCAACGGCGTGCACAACTGGGGTTACGACGGGGTGCTCTGGTACACGGTGCACGAGATCTACGGGGGCCCGGCCGGATACCAGGCCTTCGTGGATGCCTGCCACCAGCGGGGTCTGGCCGTCATCCAGGACGTCGTCTACAACCACCTGGGTCCCAGCGGCAACTACCTCCCCGAGTTCGGTCCGTACCTGCACGAGGGACGGGCGAACACCTGGGGCTCCTCGATGAATCTGGATGGACCGGAGTCGGATCCGGTGCGCCGTTACATCATCGAGAACGCCCTGATGTGGCTCGACGACTACCACGTCGACGGGCTCCGGCTGGATGCCGTGCATGCGCTGGTCGACCACCGGGCAACCCACCTGCTGTCCGAGATGGCGGCCGAGGTGGACGCGCTGTCCGCCCACGTCGGCCGGCCGCTCACCCTCATCGCGGAATCGGATCTGAACGATCCGACCCTGATCACCTCCCGGGAAGCCGGCGGGTACGGGTTGACGGCGCAGTGGAGCGACGATTTCCACCACGTGCTGCACGTCGCACTGACGGGCGAGACCACCGGCTACTACTGCGACTTCGACTCGTTGGACGCGATGGCCAAGGTGCTGACCTCGGCCTTCTTCCACGACGGGACGTTCTCGAGTTTCCGCGGCCGACGACACGGCCGGCCGGTGAACACCGCCATCGTGCCGGGCTCGAAATTCGTCGTCTTCGCCCAGGACCACGACCAGATCGGGAACCGCGCGATCGGCGATCGGCTGACCCAGCAGTTGGACCAGCGGCAATTGGCCCTGGCAGCGGTTCTGCTCTTCACCAGCCCGTTCACGCCGATGCTGTTCATGGGCGAGGAGTGGGCGGCGTCCACGCCGTGGCAGTTCTTCACCTCGCACCCCGAGACCGAGCTCGGACGGTTGACGGCCGAGGGCCGGATCTCCGAATTCGCCGAGATGGGCTGGGACCCCGAGGTCGTCCCGGATCCCCAGCAGGAGAGCACCTTCCTGGATTCCAAGCTCGACTGGAGCGAGCCGGAGTCTGGCAACCACGCGGCGATGCTGAGCCTCTACCAGCAGCTCGCCGTCCTGCGCCGTGAGCAGTCCGACCTCACCGATCCACGCCTCGACCGGGTCGGCACGCAGCACGACTCGGACGCGCGCTGGCTGGTCCTGGCACGCGGTGACGTCCGGGTGCTCGTCAACTTCGCGGAGAAGGAGCAGGTGCTCCCGCTCCCCGGCGGGACGGGACCCGTGCTGTTCGCGACCGCCGACGGGATCGAACCGCAGTCCGACCTGGTCCGGCTGCCCCCCGTCTCCGCGGTGGTGATCGGCCGCTCCACGCAGTAGATCGCTGGCAGTCGATCGTCGACGAAGAATGCACAGCTTGCGCACAGTCGGTCACAGCTGGCGCTCAGCACTTCCACCGTCACGGACCAGTCAGCCGCCCTAGGTTCAGTGAGCCGGTGGCCCATCAGGGCTCCCGGTCCACCGACCGTGAAGGTGATGCATGTCTGCCGTGTGGCTGAAAATGCGAATGCGACCACTTCTGACGGCCCTGCTGGTCGTGGTCCTGGTCGGGGCCGGCGGCGGTGCGTGGTGGTACTTCCACCGCACGACCACGACGACCGGAGCGGCGGCCACCACGACGACCCGCTTTGTCGCCGCCAGCGTCAGCACCATCACCTCCTCCGTCTCGGCCTCGGGCACCGTCGCCCCGGCCGTGCAGGATTCGGTGACCTTCGGCGCTTCCGGAACGGTCACGGCTGTCAAGGTTTCGGCTGGGCAGACGGTCAAGAAGGGCCAGGTGCTGGCGACTCTCTCGACGGTCGGCCTCAAGGCCGCCCTGGCCTCGGCCAATGCCACCGTGGCCTCGGCGAAGGCGAAAGTCGCCGCTGCCAAGGCCACCGTCACGACCGACACCACGGCCGTCACGACCGCTCAGACGGCGGTGACCACCGCGGAGACGGCCCTCACCACCGCACAGGAAGCGGTGACGACGGCGGCCGATGACGGCAGCAGCACCGAGGAGGCGACTGCCGCAACGGGTCTCACAACGGCACAGAACAACCTGACCGCAGCGGAAGCCGATGTGCAGACCGCGCAGGCCAACCTCGTGTCAGACAAGGCGCAGGTGATCTCGGCGAACGGCACGGTCACTACCGCCGAGGCTGCCTTGGCCACTGCCAGGACCGAGTTGAGCGCGGCGACGCTGGTCGCGCCCGTTGCCGGCTTGGTGGCGACGGTCGGAGTCGCGGTCGGAGACTCGGTGACCGGCAGCGCGTCCGGCTCCTCGACCGGATCCACCTCGAGCGAGGGGTCCGGCGCCGCGTCCGGCAGTGCCGGCGCCGGGTCGGGAAGTACCGGTTCCTCGAGCACCACGTCGAGTTCCACGCCCTTCCTGATCGTCTCCACCGCGAGCTGGGTCGCCAACGTGACCGTCGACGACACCTCCATCGCCCTCATCAAGGCGGGGATCCAGGCGCAGCTCACCGTGGGCAGCGCGACCACTCCGGTCTTCGGCACCGTGGCCTCGGTCGGGTTGATCTCGACGAGCACCGGCAGCACGGCGAGCTATCCGGTGGTCGTGAGCATCACCGGGACACCGACCGGCCTGCACGACGGCACCTCGGCAACGGTGGTGCTGATCTACAAACAGCTCACCGACGTGTTGACCGTACCGACTGCCGCGATCCACACGACGACGACAGGGAAGGTCGTCTACCAGACGGTGGCCGGAAAGCAGGTGTCGACCGTCGTGACCACCGGAGCGGTCGGCAACGGCGTGACGCAGATTCTCACCGGGCTGGCCGAGGGTGACGAGGTCCTGGTGACCACCACGACGGTCGCCCGTACCGGAACCGGGACGACCGGCCGCACCGGGGCCGGGACCGGTGGCTATGGAGGCCCCGGCGGGTTCACCGGTGGCGAGGGCGGTTTTGGGGGCGGGACCGGAGCGGGTGCCGGCGGGTTCACCGGCGGCGGAACCGGCGGCGCTGCAGGCGGATTCACCGGCGGCACCAACCGGACGGGTGGCTGAGATGGCGCGAGGATCCGCCGAGGAAATCACGGATGAGCAGCCGATCGTCTTCAGGCGCACTGTGATGTCCGGGCCACCCGCCGCCGCACCCGTCATCGAGCTGGACCAGGTGGCCAAGATCTACGCGACCGGTTCGCTCTCGGTACGCGCCCTCGACGGCATCTCGTTATGCATCGAGGAGGGTGAATACGTGGCCATCATGGGTCCGTCCGGATCCGGGAAGTCGACGTTGATGCACATCATCGGCTGTCTGGATGTCTTGTCGGAGGGCAGCTACCACCTCGCCGGGGAGGACGTCAGCGAGATGGACGAGATCGATCTCGCCCAGATCCGCAACCGCCGCATCGGATTCGTCTTCCAGCAGTTCCACCTGCTGCCCTCGCTGACGGCCTGGAAGAACGTCGAGCTGCCGATGATCTATGCCGGCCTGTCGAAGGGTGCGCGCAAGGCCAAGGCGATCGAAGCTCTCCGGCGGGTGGGCCTCGAGGACCGGGTGAACCACAAGCCGGGTGAGTTGTCCGGTGGCCAGCAGCAACGTGTCGCCGTGGCCAGAGCCCTGGTCGGTGATCCCTCGTTGATCCTGGCGGACGAGCCGACGGGAAATCTGGACTCCACCGCCACCGAGGACGCCCTCGGCCTGTTCGACGAACTGCACGAGCAGGGTCGCACCATCGTGCTGATCACCCACGAGCTCGAGGTCGCCGAACGGGCCAGGAGGATCGTCCGGGTCCGGGACGGCGTGATCACCTCCGACTCGGCCAACCCCGACGTCGGCCGTGACCTCGTCCGAGTCGGCGGCCGTCCGAAGCAGCACGGGGCCGGTGTCGACGCGTGAATTTCCTCGAAACGCTGCGCACCGGTTGGGCTTCCATCGTCTCCCACCGGCTGCGTTCCGGTCTGACCATGCTCGGCATCCTCATCGGGATCGCCGCGGTGATTCTCACCGTCGGCCTCGGGTTGGGAAGCCAGCAGCAGGTTGGCGCCCAGATCAGCGCCCTCGGCAGCAATCTGCTGATCGTCTCCCCCGGTAGCACCACCTCGACGGCGGGTGTCCGCGGCGGGTTCGGTTCGGCGTCGACGTTGACCACCGCGGACGCAACCGCGTTGGCCTCCAAGGTCGCGGCACCCGACATCGGTGCCGTCGCGGCAGTCAAGACCACTTCGTTGTCGCTGACCAACGGCTCGACGAACTGGACGACGTCCGTGGTCGGCACCAGCCCCTCCTGGTTGTCCGTCCGGTCGAGAACGCTGTCCAGTGGCCGGTTCCTCACCGACGCGGACGAATCCGCCCAAGCTGCTGTCGCCGTGATCGGCTCGTCGACGGCGACGGAGCTCTACGGCAGTACGGACGTGGTCGGTCAGACCTTCACCACGAACAACATCGAGTTCACCGTGATCGGGGTGCTGGCGACGGCCGGATCCGACTCGACCACGAGTCTGGACGACCAGGCCATCCTCCCCATGGCCACCGTGGCCAACAGGGTCGTGGGAGGTACCAACAAGAGTTCGGTGTCCACCATCTACGTCCAGGCGGCATCGGCGGACCAGCTGTCGGCGGCAGATCAGGAGGCGACATCTTTGCTGCTGCAACTACATCACGTCACGGCGACCACGTCGGCGGACTTCACCATCAGCAGTCAGGAATCGTTGCTGTCCACGGCCACCTCCGTGAGCAGGACCCTGACGATCCTGCTCACCGGAATCGCCGCCCTCTCATTGCTGGTCGGCGGCATCGGCGTCATGAACATCATGCTGGTCTCGGTCAGCGAACGGACCAGGGAGATCGGGCTGCGCAAAGCACTCGGGGCCCCACCCGGTGCGATCCGGCGCCAATTTCTCGTGGAGGCAACGATTCTCGGCCTGGCCGGCGGCCTGTTGGGCGCTGCCCTCGGCATCATCGGCGCAAAGGTTCTGCCACATTTCATCTCCACCGTCCTGGTCATCTCTCCGATGGCAGTCGGTGGTTCGATCGCCATCGCAGTGGCCATCGGTGTGATCTTCGGCGTCTACCCGGCCGCCCGGGCAGCCAAGCTCGCGCCCATCGATGCCCTGCGCAGCGAGTGACTCCTTGAAGACTCAGATTAATCGTTCCGTACGCCCCGCAACGCTTCTCGCCATCACGTCATCGCCAACAGCCGATCACCAGCGAAGTGAAGGACCACTCATGACGAACACCAGGATCATCCTCAGCGCACCTCGGGCGCCCCGCACCTGGCCCAGGTCGTTGATCCTGGGAGCTGCCGCCCTCGCCATCGCGGGAACCCTGGTCGCCTGCAGCAGTTCTTCGAGCACGGCGACGCCGGCCCCCGCCGGACAGGTCGTCGCGCCGAACGGCACGGCCGGGGCGACGACCGGAGGCGCCGCTGGAACAGGGACGGGCGCCGGTGTGGCAGGCGGTGTCCGCCCGGAAGCCTACGGATCCATTGCCGCGCTCGCCGCCGGCACTTTGCAGGTGCAGAACACCACGGCCCAGACCACCGTCAAGTACACGTCGGCGACCACCTTCACCGAGACGGTGAAGAAGGCGATCCGCGACGTCAAGGTCGGTTCATGCGTGACAGCAGCGGCTGCGGTGACCCAACCGACCGGCACCGGGTCCGCGCCTGCCAGCGGCGCGGCACAGGCGCCGACCTCACGAGCGGCCGTCACCGAGCTGACCGCGGCGACAGTGCTGATCTCGCAGCCTGTTGCGGGCGTGTGCGAGGCGGGCGCCGGAGGCGGCTTCGGCGGTGGAGCCGGCACCCGCCCGACCGGAGCGGCCGTCCCGAACGGCGGCGCTGCCAACGGTGGCGCCGCCAACGGTGCGGTCCCCTCCGGGGCATCGGGCGCCGGCGGAGCGGGCGCGTCCGGCTCCGGGACGGCCGGTCGCGGAAACTTCGGTTCCTTCGGCGAGCGCACCTCCGGCACGGTGACCTCGATCAGCGGTTCGACCATCGTGGTGCAGGAAACCAATCGCACGACGAGGGCGACCACCAAGGTCACCGTGACGGTCAACGGCAAGACGGCCTACACCGAGACGGCCGCGGCGAAATCCACCGCACTCGAGGTGGGACTCTGTGCGGTCGCGATCGGCACGGCGGATACGACGGGTGCGGTGGCGGCCAAATCCATCGCGCTGAGCCCGGCCGGCGCGACGGGGTGTACCAGCGGCTTCGGGGCCGGCGGTCTCGGCAACCGCACCGGTCGTCAGGGCGGCACCAACAGCGGCCCGGTGACCACCAATGGCTGAGATGGTCAGCCCGGCGGTGACGGCACGAAAGCGGCGCAAGCAGCGTCGCCGAGCAACGGTCTCCCTGATCGCCATCGGTGGATTGCTGGCGATCGGTGGCGGGATCGCCTACGCCAACAGCGGTACCAAGGCGACTTCCTACCGGACCGCGCTGGCGGCACTCGGATCGGTGGACCAGACGACGACGTCCGCGGGGATCATCAGCTACGTCAAGAACTCGACCTCCGCATTCTCGGTGGCCGGGACGGTGGCGACCGTGGCGGTCAAGATGGGGCAGAGCGTGACCGCCGGCCAGGTGATCGCCACCCTGGATCCCAGCGATCTGCTGGCCGACGTCACCGCGGCGAAGGCGACCCTGGCGGCAGATCAACGCGCCTTGACGACGGATCTGGCGACCCAGGCAGCTGATGCCGCGCAGTCCGCGGCGGCCACCACCACTGCAACGACGACAACCGCCGCGACCACCGCCGCTGCCACCACGACCGCTGCGGCTGCCGCGGGATCGGGTAGCGGTTCCGGGTCGGCCGGGTCCGGCTCCTCCGGCTCTGGCTCGTCCAGTAGTGGCTCTGGCTCGTCCAGTAGTGGGTCCGGCTCGTCGGGTAGTGGGTCCGGCTCGTCCGGGAGTGGTTCCGGCTCCGCCGCGGCGACCGCCAACGGTTCCGGCCGATCGACTGGCAGCACATCACATTCCGCAGCGCCCACGACCGTCGCCGCGGCGACGGCGGGCGCTGGTGGCGGGCCCGGTCGGTCCGGGACCACCACCACGACGCCGACGACCGGAACGACCGCGACGCCACCGGGCTCGGGAGCGGGCGACGATCTGAAGAATGCGCAGCAGGCGGTGATTTCGACCCAGTCCGCCATCGACAAGTTGCTGACCACGGTGAAGGCAGAAACCGCTCTGACGGCATGCACACCGATCTCGACCATGACGTTGCCGACCACCGAGACCGCGACCAGTTCGACACCGACCAATTCGACACCGACGTCGACCACGGCCACGACACCGACCACGGCCATGACACCGACCACCGCGACGACACCGCCCGGCGACACTACAGCGACCGACGCGACGACTCCGACCGAGGCGACCTCGTCGTCCACGGCTTCCCCGCCTGATCCTTCGACTGTGACGGTGACGCCGTCACCGGTCACCGTCACGCGGACGGTGCCGACCACGGTCACACTTCCCTCCACCGTCACAAAGACAGCCACGCCCACAAACACGTTGACCGTCACCACGACGGCAACGACGACGGCAACGACGACGGCAACGACGACGGCAACGACGACGGCCACCGCGACGGCGAACCAACCGGCGGCCTCCGTGAGCGTCACGCGTTCCATGCAGGACGCGATCGAGGACGTCGTCGTCGGGCGGGGCAACACCCTGGTGGCGGCGCAGGCCGCCTACGACGAGCTCGAGGTGTCCACGCCCGGCACCACAGCCAGCAGCACAACGGCCAGCAGCACGACAGCCAGCAGCGCTCCGGCCAGCAGCGCCCCGGCCAGCAGCACAACGGCCAGCAGCACGACAGCCAGGAGCGCCCCGGTCAGCACCTCGACGTCGTTGGCTCCGGCCGCGGCGCTGAGTCAGTGCCAGGCGGCGGTGGCCCAGGTGCTGAAGGATCAGACCGAACTGGCCGACCTCGAGTCGACCCAGCAGAAGAATCTGGTCACCCTGGACAAACTGCTCGACCTCGGCACCACGGGCACGGGCACCGGCCGCGGCGGCTCGAGCGCGCCGACCACGTCCGGGTTGGCGCCCACGAGCACCTCCTCGCGGGGTGGCTCGGGCGCCGGAAACGGCTCCGGAACAGGCACTGGGAGCGGCTCTGGCACCAGTAGCGGCACCAGTAGCGGCACCGGAACTGGGACGGGCAACACGTCAGGGACCGGTTCGGGCACCCGCTCAGGCTCCGGCGCAGGAACGGGCACCGGCACGTCGGGCTCGACCTCGGCTGCAGCCGGAGCGGGCAGTGTATCGGGTTCGGGCAGCGGCGGTTCTGCTGGCTCCGGCTCCGGCTCCGGCTCCGGCTCCAGCTCCGGCACCGGCACCAGCACCGGCACCGGCACCGGCACCGGCATCGCAGGATCAGGTGGATCGGCCTCCAACCCGCAGGGTTCCGGCGGAGCGGCGGCCAATGGTGGGCAGTCGGGACGCACGCCGACAGCCGCCGACATCGCCGCCGATCAGGCGCAGATCGATCTCGACGAGGCCAACATCTCGGTGGTCGCCCAGAACCTGAAGGCGGCCACGCTGACGAGTCCCATCGCCGGCACCGTGGCCTCCGTGTCCATGACGGCGGGTACCGCGGTCGGCGCCAACTCCACCACGAGCGTCATCACGATTCTGGGGCCGGGTCAGTACCAGGTGTCGACCACCATCAGCCTCGCGCTCATCGATCAGCTCGAGGTCGGCGACAAGACTGCTGTCACGGTCAACGGCATCACCGATTCGATCCCCGGCAAGGTCACCTACGTCGGGATACTGAGCAGTTCCGCCACCTCGGGAACGACCACCTATCCGGTCACCGTCCTGTTGGATCCGTCCGCGCAGACGCTGTACCAGGGCGCCGGCGCCTCGGTGGCGATCACGTTGGCACAGGTCGCGAATGTGCTGACCGTCCCGACCTCTGCCGTGCACACGTCGGGCAATGTCCACTCGGTCTCGGTGCTGACCAACGGCCAGTTGGAGAGTGTGGCGGTCGAGGTCGGAGCGATCGGTACCGACCTGACCGAGATCACCTCCGGGCTCGAGGCCGGCCAGCAGGTCGCGATCGCCAATCTCGACCAGCCGATGGCGACGCCCAGCAGCAGTAGCGCCGCCGGTCTGCTGGGCGGAAGCGGCAACGCCAACACGGGTAACGGAGCGGGTGGCTTCACCAGGCCCGGTGCGGGCGCGAATCGCCCCGGAGGATGACTGAGTGACCTAGCCAGGATGACGCAGTGACCGGCGGCGGGCGACCGCCGCCGGTCAGACGCGGGCGCCGAGCAGCGTCGAGTGGATCTGATCCAGCCGGTCCACGTCGATGCCGACGAGCGTCTCGGCGAAGACGAGTCCGGGCGCCTCGGGAACCGGGATCTCGGACGGGACGACCAGCACGCCGATGCCGGCCAGCGACGCGGACCGTGACCCGGTCGGCGAGTCCTCGACCACGAGGCAATCCTGGGCGGGTAGGCCGAGCAGTTCCAAGGCCCGCAGGTAGGGTTCCGGGTCCGGCTTGTTCCTCGACACCTCGTCACCGCAGACGATGACGTCAAAAGTACGGTGGCCCAACGTATCCAGCGCGACCTCGACGAGGTTCCGGTAGGTCGCCGTGACGAGAGCGGTCCGCAGCCCGGCCGCTTTCACGGCGGCCAGCAATTCGCCGGCACCATCCTTGAAGGGCAGCCCGTCGTGGAATATCTGCAAGGTGTGATCGGTCAGCATCCGCGCCGTCGCCTCGGGCGTGCCGTCGACTCCGAGCTCACGGTGCATCAGGCCGATGGTCGCCCACATGTCCTGCCCGACCATGGCCTCGCGGGTTTCGGGCCGCAGTGCCCCGCCGTAGTGGGCGGCCACCCGGTCGAGGGCGATGGTCCAGAGCCGCTCGGAGTCCGTCAGCGTGCCGTCCATGTCGAACAGCACGGCCCGGAGCTCGGGAGAGGCGCCGGCGGCTGGGGACATCATGGGAACTCCTCGGTTGGGGTCGACCCGATCCTGGACGGATCGGGCGGGGCGACGCCCAGAAGAATATCGGGTCCACGAGCGGCTGACGGAGCGTCCGGCGCGGCGTCGGGGTCGCCACGAGCGGCCTTCCCCCGACGTAGGGTGAGCGACGTGAGTGACGTTTTCGACAGTGGCGAACCTACGGCGCTTCGGAGTCCGGTGATGATCGCCGCATTCGAGGGCTGGAACGATGCAGGGGACGCGGCCACCTCGGCGGTGGAGCAACTGGGCCTGGTCTGGGACGCGTCACCGCTCAGCGAGCTCGATCCGGAGGGGTTCTACGACTTCCAGGTCAGCCGTCCGACGGTCCGCCTCATCGAGGGCGTCACCAGGACCATCGAGTGGCCGACCACCAGACTGTCCGTCTGCCGCCTGCCGACCGTCCCGTACGACGTGATCCTGGTGCACGGCATCGAGCCGAACTTCCGGTGGAAGGCCTTCTGCCAGGAACTGCTGGACATCGCGCTCGCACACGATGTGGCCACCGTCATCACCCTGGGTGCATTGCTCGCGGATGTGCCCCACACGCGGCCGGTCCAGGTGACCGGTTCGGCCCACGACGAGTCGACGGCGGAGCGGCTCGGGCTCACCAGCTCCCGCTACGAGGGCCCGACGGGGATCTCCGGGGTGTTCCAGGACGCCTGCATCCAGGTCGGCATCCCGGCGATCTCGTTCTGGGCCTCCGTCCCCCACTACGTCTCGCAGGCTCCGTCTCCCAAGGCCACCCTCGCGCTGCTCCATCGCGTGGAGGAGGTCCTGGACATCGAGGTCCCACTGGGCGGTCTCCCCGAGCAGGCCGACGAATGGGAGGTCGAGGTCACCCAGATCGCCGCGGAGGACGAGGAGATCTCCGAGTACATCAAGGCCCTCGAGGAACGGGACGAGGAGGACGAGCCGCTCAAGCCGGCATCAGGCGAGTCCATCGCCGCCGAGTTCGAGCGCTACCTGCGCCGTCGTGGCCCGAAGCCGGGCGACTCGCGTCGATGATGTCCTCCCCGTGCCGGGCTCGGGGAACCCAATGACGCCTGCCGGTCGTTGTTCGGACGCGCTGACAGCATCAGCACCTCGAGAACAGAAGGCGGCCAGTCGTGTCCAACAGCATCGGTCCTGATTTCTCGTCGAACTCCGCCCTGTCCGGAGGCGCTGCCGGCGGCCTTGGGGGCCTCGGCGCCATGCGCCGACTGACCCGCTCCTACAGCAGCGGTCATCTGCTGGTGATCGGCAGCATCGACGTCGTCGCCGGCCTCATCGCGCTCGCCTGGCCTGGGGTGACGATTGTCGTCCTGGCGCTCATCTTCGGCCTGCTGCTGTTGATGGTCGGCGTCATGGCCATCGGGGTCGGGTCCGTGGTGCGCCGGGCCGGCGGCAGCCCGGTCGCCACGTACGTCATCGGCGGTATCGCCGTGGTGGCCGGCCTGATCTGCATCTTCCACCCGGGAGCCGGCATCTGGGCGATCGTCCTCGGCAGTGCGATCTGGTTCCTGCTGACGGGGCTCGGTGACCTCCTCGTCGCCTCCGCGTCGCCTGCAAACCGGGTATGGTTCGGCATCCTGGGCGTGCTGTCGATCGTGGCTGCCATCGTGTTGCTCACCCACCCCGGTGTCGCGATCGTGACGGTGGCGTTGATTGCCGGAATCTCGTTCATCGTCCGCGGTGTCGGGGAACTGGCACTGGGGTGGCGGATCCGCAAACTTGCTCACTGAGGGTGTCCATCTCAGCCGAAGGTCACAATCAGTGTTACTTTGCGTCCAACATTAGACACGGAGTGCATCCGTGAGTCAGGATGGTCACATGGGTTCCCCCGAGGCGCAGGTGTCGTCGCTCGGTGGATCTGTCGTGTCCGAGGACGTCACGCCCGAGTTTCTGCTCGAGCGCGTCAGCGGCGGTGACCGGCCGGCGTTCACCCAGCTGTACGAGCGGTTCTCGGCCAGGGTCTTCGGCCTGGCGAATCGCATCCTCCGCGATCCGAGCCAGGCCGAGGAGGTTGCACAAGAAATCTTCCTCGAGATCTGGCGCCGGGCCGCACGATTCGACCGGGCCCGTGGCAGCGCGACCTCCTGGATCATGACGCTCACGCATGGCCGTTCCGTCGACCGGGTGCGCCAGTCGCAGGCGTCACGCGTGCGCGATCTCCGCTCGTCGGTCGACAATTTCGATCGGGACGTCGATTCGGTGGCCGACTCCGTGGTGGACCAAGCGGACGCCGTCGAGGTGCGCGAATGCCTCGACACCCTGACCCCACTGCAGCGCGAGTCCATCACGCTGGCCTATTTCGGCGGACACACGCAACGTGAGGTCGGCGAGATGCTGGGTGCTGCGCTGCCGACCATCAAGACCCGGATGCGTGACGGACTCATCAGGTTGCGCGACTGCATGGGAGTGCCGGCCTGATCGAGCCGGCCCTGACCCACCCGTTCCGCGGACGCCGGACCCAGCCCGAGTGCTCGGTCCAGGCCTTCTACAGCTCCACACCCAGCAGGGCGTCGACCGCGGCGGCCACCGTCGGCCCCCCCACCGTGGTGCCGGCCGCCCACTCGTCCAGGATCGACAGAGCGGCGGGCGTGTCCAGATCGTTCGACAGGGCCTCCCGCAGTGCGGCGACGACCGGGGCGCCGTCGCTTCCGGGACGTCCGGCGGCGGCCCGCCAGGTGGCCAGGCGTTCGGCGGCGACCTGCAGCAGCAGGTCGTCCCAGAACCGGTCGGTTCGGTAGTGGCCCGCCAGCAGCGCCAGCCGGATCGCCATCGGGTCGACACCCTGCGTCCGCAGCTTCGACACGAAGACCAGGTTGCCGCGGGACTTGGACATCTTCTCACCGTCGAGCCCGATCATCCCGGCGTGCGTGTAGTGCTGCGCGAAGCGGTCCAGCCCGGACAGCACCTCGGCGTGGGCCGCCGAACATTCGTGGTGCGGAAAGATGAGATCGCTGCCCCCGCCCTGCACGTCGATCGGCCGGCCATCGGCTCCGAGGACGCCCAGCCGGTGACCGGCGATGGCCGCGCACTCGATGTGCCAGCCGGCCCTTCCCCTCCCGAGAGCTGACGGCCAGGACGGCTCGCCGGGTCGGGCCATCCGCCAGAGCAGCGGGTCGAGCTCGTGCTTCTTGCCCGGTCGATCGGGGTCGCCACCGCGCTCGGCGAAGAACTTGTCCATCGTCGCCCGGTCGTACCGGGATTCGTACCCGAAACGGCCGGAGGTTTCGACGTCGAAGTAGACGTCCGGGAATTCGGCATCGTCGACCCGGTACGCCGCTCCGAGTTCGACCAGCCGGTGCACAGCGGCCGAGACCTCGTCCATCGCCTCGACTGCGCCGATGTAGTCCGCGGGCGGCAGGACCCGGAGGGCTGTCATGTCCTGACGGAACAGTTCGATCTGCTCGGCGGCCAGATCCGCCCACTCGATGCCGTCGCGCTCGGCGCGTTCCAGCAGCGGGTCGTCGATGTCGGTGATGTTCTGCACGTAGTGCACCTGGTGTCCGGCGTCGAGCCAGAACCGTTGCACCAGATCGAATGCCAGGTAGGTGGCGGCGTGGCCGAGATGCGTCGAGTCGTACGGGGTGATCCCGCAGACGTAGATGGTCGCCACCGGGCCGGGACCGGTCGGACGGACCGTGCCGGTCGAGGAGTCGTAGAGACTCAGGATCGCGCTCCCTCCGGAACCATCAGGTCGTGGGGTGAGGGTGGGCACGGAAGGAGAGAGCCAGGAACGCACCCGACCAGACTATCCAAGGTCGACAGGGTCCCCGGACCGTCCGGGGACGACGTGACGGTTGGTCTGCAGGACCGCCCGCTGCCACCGGGTGAGAGCCATCCCCCTGACGTTTTGCGGGGGCGATGACACCGGGAACATCAGGTTGGCGTGATCGGAGTGGTGTGGCAGGTTCAACGCGTGGCCCAGTTCGTGCGCGAGCACGGTTTCGTCGTACGAGTGTGGGTTGGCGGCGTCGTACAGGGTGCTCTGCGTGATGACCCAGTCCGCCGAGATCCCGAGCGAGCAGCCGGTGGTGTTGCCCGCGATGTTCCGCACCACCACCACCGTGATGGGCGCGGCGACGAGCCCGGGA
Source organism: Nakamurella sp. UYEF19 (assembly GCF_040546275.1). Lineage (NCBI taxonomy): Bacteria > Bacillati > Actinomycetota > Actinomycetes > Nakamurellales > Nakamurellaceae > Nakamurella > Nakamurella sp. UYEF19. Next base: position 100,363 of record NZ_JBEPNO010000010.1, read on the forward strand.
TCGACCCCGTCATTCACCTCGGCGCCGAGATGACGACGGTAGAAAGCGGTGTGCCCCAACATGTCATCGATCATCAGCCCTCGGTTGGCGCGTGGGTCCAGCGCTTCGGGCGGAGGAATTTCGGAGACGGTGCGAACTCCGACGACCCGGACGCGGAGACCGGCATGCTGCTGCAGGATGCGGCCGGCGTTCTCGAGCGAGGGGCGCACGGCGTCGGCGCTGCACAGCGGTGTCCCGCTCTCGTCCCGCAGGATCAGCACCTGGACCCGCAGCACTCCCGGCGCGCGGTGGCGGCCGACCAAGGTGTCGACGGTGGCCTCACCCAGTCGGGCGGCTCCGCTGGCCAGGTCGAGCGTCATACCGGCAGCCGTGCGGCCGAACGCACGGGCGAATCCGGTGACCGGTCCGAGCAGGCCCGAGCCGGTCGGTCGCCGTGGGGACGCGTTCTGTTCGTCGTTCCTGCGGATCGCCACGGCTACAGCGGCGGCCACGGGATGGCGGACCGCCCGCGCGGCGGCATCGGGTACAGCGGCGACATCTGCAGGTAGTCGATCCGCCTTGCCAGCGTGTCGATCTCGGTCACCGTCAGGTATTCGTCCATCTCCAGACGGAGATCGCCGGCCATACCCGTCGCGAGCCGTGCCAGTCCCTCGACGACGGAGTCCGGGAGGGACTCCCCGGCCCAGCCCCACAGGACGGTGCGCAGTTTGTCGTCGGTGTGGAAGCACAGACCGTGATCGACGCCGAGCACTCCCCCGGCGGCTGTCGTCAGGATGTGGGAACCCTTGCGGTCGGCATTGTTCACCACGACGTCGAAACCGGCCAGCAGCTTGAGCTTGTCCTCGTCGGCATGAACGACGGCCACGTCGGCGCCCCCGGTGTCGACCGCGCGCATGATCGGCAGCCATCCCCTGGGGATCTTCTTGGCGGGCACCAGGTCCACCAGGTCCGGACTGTCGTCCGGCTGCTCGATCCAGCGCTGCACCATGCCGTTTCCGTAGGGGCCGCCACGCATGATGGTCAGCGGGACGCAGTCCCACTGGGCATACTCGGCAATTCGGCGGGCCGCCACCTCGCGGTGGGCCAGGGTGCCGTCCGGGAAGTCCCACAGCGGGCGCTCACCACGGATCGGCTTGTAGACGCATTCCAACTCGACGCCGTCCAGCGACGACACCGCCAGCAAGGTCAGGTTCGACGCGTCGGTGAGTCGGCCGCTGATCTCCAGCGTGCCCTCGGTCAACACCTGCCTGACGGTGTCCTCGTCCAGCAACTGGTCCGTCATCTCGGCCGGGTCCGGCAGATCTCCGGCACTCATCGGATCACCGATGGCGCGTCAGGCCCCGGCACCGCGGTGGTAGCCGTTCAGCCGCGGGCAGATGTGCCCTTCCGGATCGAGGGGGTTGGAGCAGAGCGGGCACGGGGGTCGCCCGGCCGAGACGACAAGCTCTGCGCGACGGGCGAAGTCACTGGCCTCGGCCAGGGTCAGGAAGACGCGCAGAGCATCGGGTCCGTCCTCCCGGTCCTCGAGCACGATGTCCTCGCCGACCTCCTCCTCGCTGAGCGCGAGCAGCTCGACGATCACCTGCGATTCCTCGCCGTCCCAGGCCAGACCCATGGTGCCGACCCGGAACTCGGCGTCGACCGGGGTGGTCAGCGTCAGCTCGGTGGAACCCGCTCCCTCCATTGCCGGCGCCGTCACGTCGAATCGTTTGGCCACCTCGGTGATGAGGGAGCCGAGCCGATCGGCCAGCACGGCCACCTGCTGCTTCTCGCAGGCCACGGAGAAGATGCGGCGGCCTTTGGCCACCTGGAGGAAGAACTCGCGGTCGCCAGGTTGCCCGATGGTTCCGGCGAGGAAGCGGTCGGGCGAGCGGAAGACGTGGACCTGTCGTGTCATATCGCCTTCGAGCTTATGCCAACGGCCGGTGGGCGGGGCCCCGCTGGCGACGAGGCTGTCGACCGTCCGGCCGGTTTGTGGTGGGGGTCACCGGGTCGGCTCTCCGTCCTCAGCCGGCGCCGCCGCCGACCGGGGCGTCGGAGCTCGATTCGTCCGCCTGGTGCCGGCCCTGCCCGGTGGGCTGTCCCGCTGGGTCTTCGGGAGTCGCCTCGGCCGGGGGTGGGGGCGGCGGCCGCAGCGACCCCAGTTCTCCGGAGTCGTTGATGCGTTCGACGAACGGCCGGAACAGGGTGTAGCGGATGACCGAGAGCGATGCGGGAGCGACGACGATCCGCTGGAAGCCGTCCAGGTGCAGGCCCAGCGCGTCAGCCAGGATGGCCTTGATGACGTCGCCGTGGGAGCAGACCAGGATGACGGCGTCCGGACCGTATTCGGCGCTCAGCTCGCGGATCGCGCCGACGGCGCGCATTCCGACGGCGGCCAGACCTTCGCCGCCAGGGAAGACCGCGGCGGATGGATGACCTTGCACCGTGCGCCAGAGTTCCTCGCCGGAAAGGTCTTTCAGGGCCCGGCCGGTCCAGTCGCCGTAGTCCACCTCGGCCAGCCTGGGTTCCAGACGCACGGCCAGCCCACTGGCCGCGGCCAGCGGCGCAACAGTCTGCTGGCAACGGTCCATCGGGGAGCTGATCAGGGCGTCGAGGGTGATGCCGGCCAGCCTCGTCGCGACCGCCTCGGCCTGCTCCCGGCCCTTGTCGTCCAGGGACACGCCAGGCGTCCGGCCGGCGAGCACGCCCGCGACGTTGGCGGTGGAGCGGCCGTGGCGTAGTAGAACAACGGTCGTCACTGAGAAACCTTCGCGTCGAAGATGGCGACCACCATCGTGGCAGCGTTGGGGTGGGTCAAGAGGGCCTCTTCGCGTTGCAGATGGCGACCACCATCGTGGCAGCGTTGGGGTGGGTCACGGGCAACTCCTCGTCATGAGAGTGCTCCGGCGGACAGGGCGATGATCAGCGCGACGCCGACCACCCAGCGATACCAGACGAACCAGGTGATCTTGTGGCCGGAGACGAACTTGAGAAGCCAGGCCACCGAGGCATAGGCGACGACGAACGACACGATGGTCGCGATCAGCGTCGGCGCGAGGCCGACGTGCACGGGGTGCGGGTACTCGACGGTCGGTACCGGGGTCTTGAGTGCGGTAGGCAGCTCGAATGCGCCGGCGCCGATCAGCGCCGGGATGCCGAGCAGGAAGGACAGTCGGGTGGCGGCCACCCGGTCGAGGCCGCGGATCAGGCCGATGGAGATGGTGGCGCCGGAGCGCGATACGCCGGGGATCAGGGCCAGGCACTGACCGAAGCCGATCAGCAGCACGTCGACCAGGTTGAGGTCCTTCTCCGGACGGTCCTGCTTGGCCACCGCCTCCGCGTACAGCATCACGACGCCCCACAGGATCAGCGCGAACGCGACGATCCACAGGCTGCGCAACTGGTTGGAGATGACATGGCGCAGAAGGAATCCGACGATCGCAATGGGCAGTGACCCGATGATGACCAGCCACGCCATCCGGTAGTCGGGATTGCGCCGTTGCGCCTTGTCGAACAGTCCGCGCACCCAGGCCACCACCAGCCGGGAGATGTCCGACCAGAAGTAGATGATGACGGCTGCGATGGCGCCGACCTGGATGACGGCGGTGAAGGCGGTGATGCTCGGGTCGGAGATGTTGTAGCCGAGCATCCGGCTGACGATGGTCAGGTGCCCGGTGGAGGAGACCGGGAGGAACTCGGTCAGACCCTCGACGATGCCGAGGATGATCGCGGCGATCAGGGTCACGCGAGCACCCCGGCCGCGGAGGCTGCTGCGTGGAGGACGTGTAAGGCTTCCAGACGTGCCGCGGGGTCGGGGTCGGCCGGTGAGATGTTCACGGTGGTCACTCCTTCTCTGGCCAGCGCCTGCAGGCGCCGGACGATTCTGCCGGCATCGCCGATCAGGCTGGTGCGGTCGATGAACTCGAACGGGACCGCGGCGGCTGCCCCGGCGTAGTCGCGGGCCAGGAATTTCTCCTGCACCTCGTCGGCCTCCTTCTCGAAGCCCATGGCTGTCGCGATGCCGTGGTAGAAGTTCACCTTCTTCGCGCCCATCCCGCCGACGTACAGCGCCGCTCCGGGGCGGATCAGCGCGGCTGCCTGCTCGGGATCGTCGTGCAGCGCCAGCGACACCTGGACCGAGATGTCGATCGCGGACGCATCACGCCCGATGGCGTTCGCCGCGTCCCGAATGCGCTGGATTTGCCCGGCGCCCAGTTCCGGGTCGAAGAAGATGGCGAGCCAGCCGTCGGCGATCTCGCCCGTGAGGGTCAGGTTCTTCGGTCCGACGGCGGCCAGGTAGAGCGGCACCCTCGGTCGCACCGGCTGGAGCGAGAGCACGAGCGACTTGCCGAGGCCGTCGGGAAGCGGCAGCGTGAAGTGGTTACCGCCGGCGGTGACCCGTCGTCGGGCGATGGCCTGTTGGACGATCTGGGCGTACTCCCGGGTCCGGCCGACCGGATCGGAGAACCGGACGCCGTGCCAGCCCTCGCTGACCTGTGGTCCCGACACCCCCAGACCCAGCCGGAACCGGCCACCCGACAGCGCGTCGAGCGTGGCGGCCGTCATCGCCGTCATCGCGGGGGTGCGACCCGGGATCTGGAACACCGCCGAACCGATGTCGATCCGGGTGGTGGTGGCCGCGATCGCGCCGAGCACGCTGGCCGCGTCCGAGCCGTAGGCCTCGGCCACCCAGACCACGTCGTACCCGATGCGGTCCGCTGCCCTGGCGAGTTCGAGGTTGTCGTGCAGCTCCGCAGCAGAGGTCACGTAGCCAAGGTTCAAACCGAGTCGCATGCGGTAGGACGCTACCGGTCCGTGGTGGCCCGTTCGGTCAGCGAGCCGGGCCTGCGGCCCGGGTCGGTGTCTCGCGCTGTCGCAGTGTGGCACCGGTGTCGGGCGCAGCGTGGTGTCGCCGGGGGGTGTGGAGCGAGCCACTAGGTTGATGCCCATGGATCATCGGCGGGTCGGTCGCAGCGGGCTGGAGGTGTCCCGGCTGGGTCTGGGCACGATGACCTGGGGCCGTGACACGGACGCCGACGACGCCGCCTCGCAGCTGGAGTCGTTCGTCGGGGCCGGTGGGACGCTGATCGACACATCCAACGTCTACGGCGACGGAGACGCCGAGTCGATCATCGGCACCCTCGTCCCGGACGTCATCCCCCGCGACGACGTGGTGTTGGCCACCACGACCGTGGGGATCGGCGGCAGCAGCGGCCGACTCCTGGCGACCCTGGACGGCTCTCTCCGCCGGCTCAACACCGACCACGTCGACCTCTGGCAGGTCCACGCCTACGACGCGACCGTTCCGTTCGAGGAGACCTGTTCGGCGTTGGTACGGGCAGTCGAGTCGGGGCGCGCCCAGTACATCGGACTGTCCGGGTTCGCCAGCTGGCAGTTGGCCACCTTCGCGACGTGGCTGCGCGGTGCCGGCTGTCCCCTGGTGTCCACGGAGGCCGAGTACTCGCTCGTGGAGCGCGGCGCCGAGGAGTCACTGCTGCCGGCCGCTGCGCTGCACGGAGTGGGCCTGCTGGCCTGGGCGCCACTGGGTCGCGGGGTGCTGACCGGAAAATACCGACACGGCACGCCGGCCGACTCCCGCGGCGCCTCACCACATTTCACCCGCTACGTGGGTCGTCACCTGCGGCCGGATGCGGGTCGTATCGTCGAGGCGGTGGTCACCGCGGCGGAAGGTCTCGGCACGTCACCGCTCGCCGTGGCCTGCGCGTGGGTCCGTGATCGACGCGGGGTGGCCAGCGCGATCGTCGGGGCCAGGGACAACGCCCAGCTGCTGGGGTCGCTCGCGGCCGTCGATATCACCCTGCCGGCCGAGATCCGGTCGGCGCTGGAGGACGTCAGCTCGCTCGAAGCGGCCGACGACCCCCAGCAGCAGTGACCGGTGGCGTCGGTGGTTCCGGTGGTTCCGGTGGTTGCGGCGTGACGTCCTACGGTGGCGTACCGGTGTCGACGAATGTCTTCACCGAGTTCGCCGGGTCCGGGCTGTGGCCGGGAGTGGGGCAGGCGATGTCGCAGACGCTGGTCAAGGGCGGGATCACGTCGGCGTCGAAGGTGTCGGTGGCCGCGTTGGCGGCGCTGCCGAAGATGACTCCGAAGCGGGCCGACCGCATCTACACCTCCTGGATCGGTGCCGGCCAGGCCTACGCCGTCGCGCAACTGCTTGTCCCGCAGGAGATCCCGGTCCGCTGGGCCGGTCGGCTGATGGAAGCGATCGGGGACGACGCCGCTGACCAGTTGGCGCAGGACCCGTGGCGGTTGCTGGCGCTGCCGGACGCCACGGTCGCCCAGGCCGATCGAGTGGCGCTGGCGGTCGACCCGGGTGTGCAACGGAACGACCCGCGCCGCGGCCGGTCGCTGGTGGACTGGACCCTGGCCCGTTTCGCCCGTCAGGGCCACACCGCCGCCTCCCAGCAGCAGGTGGCCGACGCACTCCGGGCGTTCGGGGTCGACGCGGGCGCCGCCGTCCGTGCCGCCGTCGACGCCGGCCTCGTCGCCACCGTCCCCGCCCCGCCCCCCGCCGCGCTTATCAACTTCAACGGCGCTCATGAAGTGGTCGATTCGCGTCCCACCAGTCCCAAAACGGCCAAGTTGATAAGCGCGGACCCTGTTGAGCCCGAGACCGAGCCGGAGCCGGAGCCCTGGGTGGCGCGGACAGTGTTGGCCGAGGCCGAGGACAGCATCGCCGAGCACCTGAAGCGGTTGATGGCGACCTCCACTTCGCTGGCCGGTGAGCGGGCGGTGAAGAACGTCGTCCAGGAGCTCGACACGGTGCAGGCCGGCGCGGTGAGTGCGGCGGCCGGGCACGGCGTCTCGATCCTGACCGGTGGTCCCGGCACCGGCAAGAGTCGGACGATCGCGGCGGTGGTCGCGCTCTGCCACCGGGTGAGCGTCGACATCGCACTGGCCGCGCCGACGGGCCGGGCGGCCAAGCGATTGGAAGAACTCGCCGGGTCACCCGCTACCACGATCCATCGCCTGCTCGGTGCTCGTCGCGGGAACGGTTCTGTCTCAGCAGGTTTCGACCACGACGAGAGCAACCCGATCGAGGCCCGGCTAGTGGTGGTGGACGAGGCCTCGATGCTGGATGTCGAACTTGCTGCTGCGCTGCTCCGGGCTCTGAAGGACAAGACACATCTGGTGATCGTCGGCGATCCGGCCCAGCTGCCGTCGATCGGCCCGGGCCGGGTGCTGGGCGACATGATCGACAGCGGCGTCATCCCGGTCACCGAGTTGAAGACCCTGTATCGGCAGACCGAGGGCGGCGCGATCGCACGCCTGGCCATGGCGGTCCGCGGCGGCGAGCTGGTGCAGGTCGCCGACGAGAGCCGCGAGGTGGTGATCGTGCCGGCCCGCGGTTCGGAGGACGGCGCGCGCCGGGTGGTGCAACTCGTCACCGATTCCATCCCCCGTGTCTTCGGAACGACACCGGATCAGCTGCAGGTCGTCACCCCGGTGCACAAGGGTCCGGCCGGCACCCAGGCCCTGAACCGGGCTCTCAAGGCGGTGCTGAATCCGGGCCGCGGCGCCGTCCGTGGGTTCGACGCCGGCGATCGGGTGGTTGCGACTGCGAACCATCTCGACGCCGAACCCACCGGCTACGCCAACGGCGAGGTCGGCACCGTGATCTCCACGGGCGACAACTCCCTCCGGGTCGCTTTCACCACCGGTGAGTCGGACATCGCCGGCAAGTCGCTCGGTGATCTCCTACACGGCTGGGCAATCACCGTGCACCGCGCCCAGGGCAGCGAGTGGGAGGCTGTCGTCGCGGTGATGCCGCCCGAGGCCGGGTCGATGCTGTCGCGACCGTTGATCTACACAGCGCTCACCCGGGCCCGTCGGCATCTCTCGGTGATCCACGCTGCGGGCCCGATGCTGGCCAGAGCGGTGCGGTCCATCGGAGCCGAGCCGCGGCGCACCCGGCTGTGCGCGCTGTTGCAGCAGTCCGGCACGGCCGACGCGGATCCTGGCACTGTTCATCAGGCTGCCGATGCCGATGCCGATGCCGGTACCGCCGACCAGGTCGGTTGAGGTGAGTGCCCGGTATGACGGTCCGGCACCCGCATGACGCCAGACCAGCCGGTCTGACCCTCAAGTGTCATACGGCCGGGCGTGGAGTCATACGGCCGGACGTCGAGTCGTCCAAGCGCAAAGGTCCGCGAATCAGACGTGGAGGATGATGGTCCAGACGGGCAGGCGTGAGGCGGCCCGACGAACGACTGGAGGTGACCGGCCATCGAATCGGCCCGATTCCCCCGCCGCGTACCGCGCTGGGCAAGCTATCCGACGCCGTCCGAGGCGATCACCGACTTCGAATACCAAGGCCTCCGGATCGACGCGAACACCACGAGATCAGCTGCAGCGACGATGCTCTCGCTCCGAGCCGAGTTTGCCGGCTGGGAGCTGGACCGGGTGCTGCGATTCGAGGACGGCAGTCGCCAGGTCTGGATGCGACGCAGGCGCTCCCCCGGACTGCTACCCGACCTGACGCCCTGACGGAGCTGGATCGACTGGCGATCGGCGGTACTTGGATAGGCTCGGCCCGCCCGCAGCCACTCCCGACTGCCGGTGTCCACTGTCGGAAGGCCGCGCCATGTCGCTCTTTGCCGTGATCTTCGCCGCGCTGGCTGCCCTGCTTCACGTCGTGTTCTTCGTCTTCGAGAGTGTCCTCTGGACCACGCCGAAGATCTGGGCCCGGTTCGGACTGGCCAGTCAGCAGGAGGCCGAGACGACCAAGGTCCTGGCTTACAACCAGGGCTTCTACAACCTGTTCCTGGCAGTCGGCGTCGGCGTCGGACTGTTCCTGGTGTCCGGCCACGAGAGCGTCGGCCGGGCCCTGGTGCTGTTCGGGTGCGGCAGCATGGCGCTGGCTGCGATCGTCCTGCTCACCATCAGCCTGAGCAAGTTGCGCGCGGCCTTGATCCAATTCGTCCCGGCGGCACTGGCGGTCGTCCTCACGGTGGCGTCGTAGGGGCGATGGAACAGCCGGGAGGACAGGACCGACAGCCGGGAGGACAGGACGAACTGTCTGCCGGACTCCGCGAAAGCGATGTCGCCGAGCGCCGATCGGTAATGCGTGACTCCCTCGGGGTCGCCGTCGCCACCGGCGCGTACGCGCTCTCCTTCGGGGCGATCTCGACGGCCGGCGGTCTCGATGTCTGGCAGACCATGGCGCTCTCTCTGCTGATGTTCTCCGGCGGCAGCCAGTTCGGGCTGGTGGGGGTGATAGCGGGCGGCGGCTCGCCGTGGGCCGGTGCTGCCACTGCCATCATGCTCGGAGGTCGGAACGCGCTTTACGGCCTTCGGTTGTCCTCGTTGCTGAACCTGCGGTCGTGGCGGCGGGTGCTGGCGGCCCAGGTGGTGATCGACGAATCGAGTGCGATGTCGATGGGTCGATCGTCGCCGCAGGTCGGTCGACTCGGCTTCTACGCCACCGGTATCGGTGTGTTCGCGCTCTGGAATCTCGGGACGCTGATCGGCGCTGTCGGCGCATCGGTCCTGGCCGATCCACGGGTGCTCGGCCTGGACGCGGCGGCACCGGCAGCCTTCCTGGCGTTGCTCGCTCCAAGACTTCGGGGCCGGGAACCGTGGGCTATTGCGCTTGCTGCAGCGATCATCGCCATCCTGACGACTCCCTTGGTGGCGCCGGGTATCCCGGTGTTGATCGCGGCAGCTTTCGGCATCGTCGTCGGGGCGTGGCCGCGTCAGGGCATGGCCGGAGCGAAGTCGTGACGTGGGCCGCGATCCTGGTCGCCTCCCTCGGCGTGTACCTGTTCAAACTGGCCGGACTGTCCGTTCCCGCGGCCGTCCTGGCGCGTCCGGTGGTGCAACGCATCGCTGCTCTGGTGCCGGTCGTGCTGCTCTCCGCGCTGATCGCCGTGCAGGCCCTCGGCAGCGGTCAGTCGATCCACCTCGACGCTCGGCTCGCCGGAGTCGCGGTGGCCGGGATCGCCGTCTGGCGGCGAGCGCCGTTCCTGGTGGTGGTGATCCTGGCGGCCGTGACGACCGGCCTGGTGCGTCATTTTGTCCCGGGTTCCTGACCGAGATTCCGAAACAGACTGCGGAACCGACAGAGCGGGTCAGTCAAGCCAATTCATTCCATTGATGTGACCGGCCATGTGACCCGATCCCCCCGCGGTGACAACGCGTCAGCAGTTGCGGAGCAACCGATCCAGCACCCTGGTCCCGAAGACAAGCGACTCGACCGGCACCCGCTCGTCGACGCCGTGGAACAGCGACGAGAAATCCAGGTCAGCGGGAAGTTTCAGCGGCGAGAACCCGTACCCGGCAATGCCCAGTCGGGCGAACGCCTTGTTGTCGGTGCCGCCGGACAACATGTACGGCACTGCGATCGAGTCGGGGTCCTCCGCTGTGAGCGCGGCCTTCATGGCCTCGACCAGAGGACCCGAGAACGGCACCTCCAGGGGAGGCTGCCACGTCCAGGTGATCTCGATGCCGTCCCCGACGATCTCGGCGATCTGCTCGCGGAAGTGCTCCTCGGACCCGGGGAGGACTCGGCAGTCGACGGTGGCCTCGGCCGACGAAGGAATGACGTTGGCCTTGTAGCCGGCCTTGAGCATGGTGGGGGTGGCCGTGTTTCGCAGCGTCGCATTGACGATCCTGGACACCGGGCCGATCTTGGCGATGCTGCCGGCGAGATCGTCCTCGGGGAACACCATCCCGGTCAGCTCGGTCATCTTGTCGAGAAAGCTGCGGACGGTGGCCGTCATGGTCAGCGGGAACTGGTGGCTACCGAGTCTGGAGACCGCGTCGGCGATCCGTGTGACGGCGTTGTCGTCGTTGATCATCGATCCGTGCCCGGCACGGCCGGTAGCCTTGAGATGCGCCCAAGCCACGCCTTTCTCGGCTGCGGCGACCAGATAGGCGCGACGGGCGTCGTCGAGAGTGATCGAGAAGCCACCAACTTCGGAGATGGCTTCGGTCGCGTCGGCGAAGAGCTCCGGATAGAACTCCACGAGCCATTGGGCGCCCCAGGTACCGCCCGCTTCCTCATCGGCGACGAACGCGAAGATGATGTCCCGCGGCGGGACGATACCGTTGGACTTGTACTCACGGGCCATCGCGAGGGTCATGGCGACCATGTCCTTCATGTCGACAGCGCCTCTCCCCCAGACGAAACCGTCCTGCACAGCGCCCGAGAACGGGTCGACCGTCCATTCCTCCGCCTGGGCGGGGACCACGTCGACATGGCCGTGGATGAGCAGCGATCCCCTGACCCGGTCTGCACCCTCGAGCCGGCAGACGACGTTGCCGCGGCCGGGCGTTGACTCGATGTAGATCGTCTCGTAGCCGACCTCCTCGAGCTTCTCCTTTATGTAGCGGGCCGCCTGCGCCTCGCCGTCGCCGATGGTGTCCGGGTCGCCGGTATTGACCGACTCGAATCGGATCAGCTCGCTGCAGAACCGGACCACCTCGTCCGCCGCGATGGTGGGCGTGAGCGTGTGCTGGGGGGACTCGGTGTCGGCCATCCTGCTTTCCTACCATCGTCCTGGTGCAGGTGTGGGAGCAGTCGGTGGCTGGTCGGTCACCGTCGCCGACGTCGATCACCTGACGGGGTTCTGACCTGCAGGTTCTTCGGAAGGCGACCCTGTCCAGTAAAGTGGGTGATCGCACTGCGCACCACCGCGCAGCGCACCCGGTCCGGGTGGCGGAATGGCAGACGCGCTAGCTTGAGGTGCTAGTGCCCGCAAGGGCGTGGGGGTTCAAGTCCCCTCTCGGACACACACAGTTGATCGGACTCCGGTTCTCCCCGGGCGTGGTGACATCGCCTACCGCCGTGGATACAGCGAGTAGGAGGGAAAGTTCCCGTAGAGCTGCTCCGCAGAACCGTCCGCGAGGCAGCTGACGGCCTGGACGAGGAGGTCACCGCCGACGAAGGCTCCCTTCCACGAAGCCCCCAGCCCACCGAACACCTCGTCACGGTCACCGCGTGATCGTGGTTGGTTGACGCCCACCTTGAAAGCTTGCAATTCTTCTGCGACCCGGGCGGCCAGGTCAGGGTCGTCGGTCGCCAGCGAGGCGACCAACGATCCGTTCGACGCGTTCATCGCCGACAGCAGTTCGGCTTCGGTGTCGACCAGGACCACCGAGTCCAACGGGCCGAAAGGCTCGCTGTGGTGCAAGGACCAGGCCGGGGGCGGCGCCAGCACGGCCGCCGGTGCCACGTAGGCGCTCACATCCTGCCCCGGCAGGAACCTGCCGGATTCAACGGTCCGTCGGACGAGCGGGATTCCGCCGCCGCCGACCGCCTCGTCGAATCGCGCCCGTAGGTCGCCAGCCTTGTCGGCATGGATCACCGGGCCGAAATCGAGCTCCGGGAGGTCATCGGTATCGTGCTCCACAGCCAGCGGATGGCCGAATTGCAGACTGTCGACGACCGGCAGATAGGTCTGCAGAAACTGGTCGAACAGCGAACGCTGAACCACGTAGCGGGGGTAGGCGGTGCACCGTTGCTTGCCGTATTCGAACCCTTTTCGAAGGTGTCGCGCGAAGAGGTCCCACTGGCTGAACCCGAAAACGCCCCAGGTGTTGAGGCCCTCCTGCTCCAGGAAATGGCGGCGTCCCGTGTCGGCCAACGAGGTGGCGGCCTTCCGACCGTTTGCGCGGCCACCGACGAAGGCAAGCGCACCGAGACCCTCACCGCGAATGAGCGTGTCGCCCAGTTGCGATCCGACACCGGACACCAGGGTGACCGGGAGGCCCGCTCGGCGCATGAGGGCATGCGCCAGCGTCAGGCAGTGGAAACCCCCTTGACTCGGCGTCTTGGCGATCACGGCATTACCGCACAGCATCTGCACCAGTTCGGCGTGGACCTGCACGCTCATCGGATAGTTCCAACTGGCGATGTTGCTGACCGGGCCGGACAGCGGCATTCGGCCGGCGAACTGTCGCTCGATCTGTTCGACGTACCACCGGACCCCGTCCAGGGCACGGTCGACGTCCGCACAGGCAAGGCGCCACGGCTTCCCGATTTCCCACACGAGCAACATGGCCAGCAGATCGCGGTGCCCCTGCATCGCCTCGACGGCGGCCAGGACCCGCGAGCGCCGCTCGTCCAGATCCGTACCGGCCCAGAGGCGATGCTCGCGAACGGCTCCGCTGACAGCCTGTTCGGCGGCGGCGAGGTCGATGCACGGCGGCCCGGGAACGACGGTTCCGTCGATCGGGGTGACGTGATGGCCCATCACCCCGTTGTCGACCCATTCGCCGTCGATCAGATTGAGTATCCGATCCGGAGCGAATGCCTCCGGCGCGGCGCGGCAGGCCCGTGCGTAGGTGTCCGGCCAGCTGGTTCCGGGGGCGAGGTGCATCAGCCCAGTCTCCGTTCCTGTCGTGGTGTCCATGTGGCCTGCATTCGGCCTGCTGAAAACAGTATTGCGTCAAGAAATGCCTCCTAGTGGCGATCGCTGACGTCAAGAACAGCGTTTCTTCCATTTTTGTGGAATCTGCGCAACTGACATCGCCGACGCCGAACAGGACCTGGCTCACTCGGCCGCCGGGCTCGGGAAAACGGAGACGAAGTAACCAAGCTGGATCTGGGGATCAAGTCCGGAGTCGGTCAGCAGGTCCCGGGCCGCGCTGGAGACATCCTGCTCCGGCGACACAGTCAGGTCGACATACCGGCCCGCTGCAAGATTGGTCCGGTGGTAGAGGTGATTGATTGTCACGGCCGGTTCGTCCCGGGTCGGCTGATCGGTCGATCAGCGCCCGATCGGTGGCTTCCGGCCGTATCCACACCGGAAGCCACCCCGGCCTCACTGCACGAACACGGCCACCGTTCGGGCCGGCACCTGCACCGACCCGGCCGCGACGACCGATGTCTTCAGCACCGGGTCCGACCCGGTGGCTTGGATCGGGCTCAGCTTCATTCCGGCATTCCCCACCACCGCGACGGTGGCCGTCACGGCCGAGGCGTTGAACACCACTATGATTCGTTGAACCTTGGGATCGATGTTCGGGCCGACACGGTCGTCTAACTGCATGACGATCACCCCCGGAGTCTGGCCGGGGCCAGACGACGGGAACGACACCTTCTGCTGGATCAGGGCTGCTGAACCGAGCCTGAACAGTGGCGACGAGAACCGCAGCTTGAGCAGGTCGACGCTGCCATCGCCCGCGGCCTTGATGTCGGCCGGGGTCGGCTTCAACGCTGAATCGGACAGTAGCGGCTTCATGAACGACCACTTGGCCGAGTTGTCCGTCGACAGCGGCAACCCGGACCCGAACGTCGAGTTCTGCCCCGACCAGTCGATCCGATTGAACCAGTCTCCGGAGTTGAAGGAGTTGCGGTCCAACGACTTCGACCGTAGGAGGTCAGCGCCGGCGTGCCAGAACGACGGCCCTTGGCCCAGGGCGGTGGTGGCCAACGACAGCGTATTCATCCGGACCCGGTCCGCCATGGACGTTGATTGCGGCAACTTGTAGGTCAAGGTGTCGAACAACGTCTCGTTGTCGTGCGCGTCGACATAACTGATCGTTTCCGACGGATCGGCGGTGTATCCGGTCGGTTGTCCGTTGTAGTCCACCTGGGCGCCGTTGACGGTCGCCCCGGTCCGGTCGACAAAGGTGTAGCCGGCGAGGTTGCCGGTCAACCCGATCTTGATCCGGTCCTGGTCCAGCAGCAAGGTGGCCAGCTGGGTGTCGGCTGACCCGTTGCCGGGGGCGACATTCGGGTCGGTGTACAGACCGGAACCGAAACCCTGCAAACGTGGATCGTCGTCGAACGGACCGCCGCCGCGAACCGAGTCTCGCAGGCGGTCGTTGAAAGTGCCGACGCCGGTGCCGGCCATGTTGGCCTGGGTCGCCTGGACGAACAACGCGTTGTCCGCGACCTCACCGAAGTTCCAGCCCTCGCCGTACAGGTAGACCTTCTTGCCGTCCACTCCGTCGTGCCGCAGGGTCAATTTGTCCAAGGCTGCGCGAATGGCCAGGATGGTCGACTTCGGGTGATGCCCCATCAGATCGAACCGGAAGCCGTCGACCTTGTAGTCCCGGGCCCAGGTGACCACCGAGTCCACCATCAGCTTCTGCATCATCGCGTGCTCGGCCGCCGTATTTGCACAGCAGGTCGAGTTCTCCACCGATCCGGTGGCCGAAAGCCTTTGGTAATAGCCGGGAACCACCTTGTCCAGCACCGAGTACTGAGCCTGCCCGGACGCTGCGGTGTGGTTGTAGACGACGTCCATCACCACCCGGAGTCCGGCGCCGTTGACGCCGGCCACCATCTGCCGGAATTCCTTGGTGCGGGCCGCCCCGTTCTGGTTGGAGGCGTACGAGCCCTCGGGCACGGTGTAGTGGTAAGGGTCGTAGCCCCAGTTGAAGCCGTCCTTCTCGACGACCTTGGCCACGCAGGCCTGCTGGGCCTCGCCGGCCGGGTCGGCTGCGGACAGGGCGGGTAGGTCACAGTCGGGCGTGGCCTGCTCGCTCTTGTTCTCGTTGATGGTCGCGATGTCGAACACCGGCAGCAGATGCAGCGTGTTCATTCCGGCCGCGGACAGCGCCTTGAGGTGCTTCATGCCGTCGCTCTGAGCGTCGGTGAAGGCCAGATAGCCACCCCGGTGCGCGGCCGGCACGGTGTTGTCGCCGATCGAGAAATCGCGGATCTGCAATTCGTAGATGGTGGAGTCCTCGGGCTGCGCCAGCTTCGGCTTCTTCAGGCTGTCCCAGCCGGACGGCTTCAACGTCGTGTCGTCGAGATCCGCGATCACCGAGGCGGTCGAATTGAGGGTCAAGGCGACGCTGTACGGGTCGGTCACGTCACTGGTGACCAACTTCCGGCTGTCGGGATCGAAAACCGTCACCCGGTAGACGTAGGTCGCCCCCCGCCACTTGGTGTTGCCACGGGCCAACCAGACGCCGTCATCGTCCCGGTGCATGGCCAGCACCTGCTGCGGGGCCGAACCCGCCGGGTCGATCACCAATTTGACGTTCTGCGCCGTCGGCGCCCAGACCGACAGGATCGGTGACCAGCTGTGCCAACTGATCCCCAGGGCACGCTTCACGGCACCCGGGTACAGCGCGTCCAGCACGCCCGGCATCTGCACCGAGGTGGCATCGACCAGCCGGCCCAGGTCGTCGTACGCGGCGAGCGCTATCTGGCCGGACAGGATGCCGGCCAACAGCTTTCGGTCCTTGCTCACCCAGTCCGGCAGGCGCAGCCCGTCGTACTTGGCCACCGCCGGGAACTTGGTGGTCAGCTTGGTCGGCAAGCTGCCGAGCGTCAGCCCGACCGAAGGCCCGCCGGTGATCGCTTCCGAGTCCAGCTCCAGCCCGGCCTGCTTCGAGTAGCTCAGCCGGAAGGTCCAGTTCGCCGCGGCCGCCGGCAGATCCCAGGCCAGCCAGGATTTGTCGAGCCACTGGGCTCTGGCCTTGGTCGGGTCGGCCGCCGAGGCCGCCGTCGACGAGGTGACGGTCAGTACGTGGGTGGCCAGCACGTAGGAGAAGGTGACCTTGGCTCCGGCTGCGACCGTGAAGGAGATGTTCGCGCCACCCGGTGCGCCGCCGGCCCCGTAGTTCTCGTCCCAGGACAGCCCGTGCGCCACCTTGGTGTCGTACGAGCCGGCCGGGATCTTGTTCGTCGAGAACGTGTACGTGCCATCACCGTCGACATCTTTGAGCCAGGCCCGCATGCAGTCGGGGGCCCAGTCCGAGGAGCAACCGAGTTCGGATTGGAACGAACCGGCGGCGGTGACGATCGGCCCGGGGATGCTGGTGGTGATCCAGTGCGTGGTGTGGTCGTAGTAGAAGGTCACCTCACCCGTCGTCGGCATGACCAGGCTGATGTTGCCGCCGTCCCGTTTCCCGTTGGCGCCCCAGTTCTCCGTCCACGACCCGTCGATCGCCGCCTTGTAGTTGTAGGTTCCGGCCGGCAAGGTGACCGTCTTCTTCCAGATCTGGTCGTTGGCGTCCAGGGTCATGAACGCGGCGCTGCACTCAGGTTGCTAGTCGGCCGGACAACCGATCTCGCTGTCCAGGTCGCCGGCGACGGTGACCGAGGTCGGCTGGGGGCTGACCGGGTCGTCGGTCGCTCCCCCGCCGCCGACCACCGGTGGCGGGGGGTCACCGACCACGGCCGACGAGGTCGCGACCGAGAGATTGCCGGAGTGATCCCTGAGCACCGCCCGATACTCCAGCAGCGTCCCCTTGGGTAGGGTCGAAACGTCCTGGAACACGCGGTACGGCGCGTTGTCGTCAGTGCCCAGCTTGGTCCACTTGGTGGTCCCGGCCGCCCGGTAGGCGAAGGTGACCTGGTTGAACCCACCGGCCGGGACGGTGACGCCGACCTCGGCCCGGCCGCCGACCGTGCCGCCGGCGAGAGGCTTGTTGAAACTCGCTGCCGGCGCCTGCTTCTGCTTGACCAGCGCGTGAGAGGCCTTCCAGACCACCGACGAGAGCGGCGGAATGGTCACGGTGACCCGGCCTTCTCGGTCGGAGACGATCTTCTTGGTGCCGGCCGGCCACAGGCCGTGGTAGGCGGTGTCGACGTTGAAGGTGTCGAAGGTGGCGGTGGCCGGCGCGGTGGAGTTGTTGCTGGCCACTACGTATTCGATCTGCTGCTTGGCGTCGATCCGGCTGAACGCGTAGACCCCGGCCTTGCTGCTGGCGTAGCGATGGATCTGAGCGCCGTCGGCCAATGCCGGATTGTTCTGCCGGAGCTTCGACAGGGCCGCGATCTCCTGGTAGACCGGGTTGCTGGTGCCGAATTTCGGGGTGGCCGTGGTGGCGCCGGGGGCTCCGATCAGGGTGTCGTCGTTGTAGGTGGCGACCTTGGACCCGAACATGTCCTGCCGGGCGTTCTGATCCCCGCCGTTGTCGCCCGTGAAGCCCTGCTCGTCGCCGTAGTAGGTGACCGGCTGGCCGCGGGTCAGGAACATCAACTGCTGGGTCAACAAATCCCGCTGCAGCAGCTCGGCGCCGCTGATGCCGGGCGTGTTCAGGAAATTGCCGATCCGTCCCATGTCGTGGTTGCCCAGGAAGGTCGGCAGTTCGTGGGCGTTGGAATCGGCGTCGGTGTAATAGTCATCGCCGGTATAGAGATCACGTAATTCCGTGGTCGGTCGTCCCTGACCGAAACCGGTGGCCCGGGCCTGGAATCCGAAGTCAAGGGTCGACTGCAGCCCGCCCTCGGTGGTGAACCGGGACATCTTGGCCGGGTCTGCGTCGTAGACCTCACCGAACATGAAGAACTTCGGCTTGCCGGCGCTGGCCGCGGCGGCCCGGATCTGCGGCGAGAACTTTTGCCAGAACTCGATGTTGACGTGCTTCACGGTGTCGATCCGGAAACCGTCGATGCCGAATTCAGCCCAGAACTTGTAGATGTCGATCAGGCCGTCGCGCACCGCGGGCTGCTCGGTGAACAGGTCGTCCAGACCGACGAAATCGCCGTAGACATCACCCTCGGTACCGTCGAAGGCCGCGTTGCCGCGGTTGTGGTAATAGGTCGGATCGTTCAGCCAGGCCGGTACTTTCACCGTCTTGTCGGCTTCGGTCGCGAATGTCGGGGTGTACGGGAACGACGTCTTGTCCAGCTTAGGGAAGGTGTTGCCGGCGGCGTAGTCGTGGTCGTCGAATTCGACCCCGTCGACATCCTTGTAGGGCTGCTCGGCCTTGGTGACGTACTTGTCCAGACCCTGTTCGTTGGTGATGACGTCGGCCGTGTGGTTGGTGATGATGTCGAAGAAGACCTTGATGCCCTTGCGGTGGGCGGCCTGGATCAGCGCCTGCAGGTCGGCGTTCGTGCCAAGGTGCGGGTCGATCTGGGTGAAGTCGGTTATCCAGTACCCGTGGTAGCCGGCACTGGCGTTGTCCCCTTCGCCCTGCACGGGCCGATTCTTGAACGAAGGTGTCAGCCAGACCGAGGTCACTCCGAGCTTCTTGATGTAGTCGAGTCTCTGGGTGATTCCCTTGATGTCGCCGCCGTGGTAAAAGCCCTTCGCCGTCGGGTCGAGACCGTTGATCATCTTGGCCTGCTCCGCGGTCGACCCGGCCGGCACGGCGATGTGACCGTCATCGTTACTCGGATCGGCGTTGTTGAACCGGTCCGTCATCACGAAGTAGAAGCGCTCCTTGGTCAGGTCGGAGCGCAGACTGGTGCCGGCCATGGCCCCATCCTCTGCGTTGAGCCCGGGCTGAGCCTTGGTCGGGGTCAGCGTCACCAGATGGGTCGCGGTGTCAAAACTGAAGGTCACTGCGGTCGGGTAGGCCGCAGTCAGGACCAGCGGCATGTTCCCGCCGGTGGCCGAGCCGCCGGCGCCGTAGCTTTCGTCCCAGCTACCGTTGATCGCGATCTTGAATTCATAGTTGCCGGCCGGAATGGAAAAGCTCTTGGACCAGGTGCCGGAGCCGCTGTCGACCAGGTTGGTGTTGCTGCAGGCCGGGGCCCAATCGTCGGCACAACCGAGTTCGCTCTGCAGGCTGCCGGCCACGGTGACTTCAGTCGGCCCGCCGGCCGCTGCGGCCGATGTCGGGGCCGGACTGGCGCTCACCGGTCCGGCGGTGGTGCCGAAGCTGGAGAGGGCCAGGGCCAGGGCGGAGGCCAGAGCCAAGGCCCTGCGACGGAATAGCGCTCGCCGCCGATGGTGGTTTGACGTTCGGGCCGGGCGACTGGAGGGTTCGCGATGGACGACGGACGGCAATGGCATGGATGGCTCCCAATAGTGATCGACAACACGTGACCGTAGTCACAGGTTGTCGACAGCACAATTTCAGGCCTCTCCAATCAAGTGGTCAAGCGGCCTGCGCCAATCGAGTAATCAATCGGCAAAGATTCCGCTGGAATACGGACAATCGAGGCGATTCATGGCATGGCAATAATCCGATTGCTCCATCGCCCACCACTATCGGCTGGGCATTGGGTCCTCACGGCTTCGTTGGGCTACCTTCGACGGGCTCAAAACGTACTTGATCGATCCGTTTGCCGACTTAGGACAGCGGCGGTCCCGGTGTGTAGCCGCGCGACCCGATCGCCTGCTGGGTGGCGGTTCGTACGGTTCCGTGGCGACATTTCGCGGCTGACGGCGGTGGCTGGTCTGGATTGGGGCGGGCCTGCTCTTAAGCGAGGACGGGGTCACCTTCCATGTGGCCGGAGGGAGCGAAGCGTCCGCCCTTGAGGACGCCGACTGATATGCGCACGTGGGTTGCATGGCTCACGTCCCGGTTGATGAGTCCGACGAACGGGACCCCTTCCAGTCCGACCGTGTCGAGTGTCTTTGAGGCCCAACGGCGCCGGAGCGATCGGGTCCTCCTGGCACCTCATCAGCTTCTCGGCGGCATTGCGCGAGACGGGCAGCTCAGGAATCAGCCACAAGCTGAAACTTATGTTTTAACACTTCACAGTGTTAGAATCGAATCAATGTACGAGAGATTTAGGTTCACCGAAGACGGGAGGGGTTTGTCATGACGACGGTACCGGTCGACCCCGACAGTGCTGCCGCACCTTCCGGACCGCCCGCTGCGCCGACGCCGGAACCGGCTGCTGCCCCCGCTGCCGTACCTGTCGCCGACACCTTCGAATGGGTCACCTCCGCTGTCCCGGCAGCGTTGTCGCCGTCCGAGCTGCCGGATCTGATCGTCGCGGCGAACCGGCTGATCTCCCACCTGCAGGCCGTGCAGATCGCCGCGGTCGCGGAGTTCGCCACACCCGGCCGGTGCGGATCCATGACGAAGCTGATCGACGGTTTGATCGACCACACCGGCCTGGCGAACCGCCCCGGTGGGCTGGTCGACCCGGAAGCGATGAGCGTGCTGATCGCCGAACGGGCCCAGGACATGGCCGCCGCGGAGATCAGCGCCGCCCTGCACCAATCGCCGCTGGGCGCCGCCCACCGGGTGTCCGCCGCGGTGGAGTTGGTGCAGGAGTTGCCGGCGACGTTGGAGGTGTTGAAGGCCGGGCGGATCGACCTACCCCGGGCCCGGATGATCGCCGAACGCACCGCCAACCTCGACCCCACCCTGCGCACCGCGGTGGAAGCGAAAGTGCTGCCGCTGGCCGAAACCCGCACCCCGGGGCTGCTGCGCCCGATGATCGACCTCCGCGTCATCCTGGCCGACCCCACCGCGTCGAAGAAACGGGCCGACAAGGCCCGCAAGGACCGGTTCGTCGACCACACCCCCAGCGTCGACGGGATGGGGATGATCCGGGCGCACCTGACCGCCGAAGGCGCCGTCGCCGTGTTCGACCTTTTGGACCGGATCGCCAAAGCCACCGTCGGGATGGACGAACGGGGCATCGCCGCGTGCCGCGCCGACGCCCTGGTCGACATGTGCCTGCAGATCCTGGCCAACGGGTTCGTCGACCTCCGCGACACCTGCACCCCCGACAACGCAGAGACCGCTCCAGCCGAAACAACCACCGATACTGACATTCTCGACAAAACTTCCGCCGCTGAGCGGGCCGAGGACTCTGCCGATCTGCCCGTCGAGTCCGTCGAGGGCGACGAGACTGCCGACGGGACCGTCGCTGCCGCGTCGGTCGAGGTTGCGGTCCCACCCGACCCGACTGTCTCCGTTGCACCGCAGCCGATCACCGCGCGGCCGGGTAAGCGCCTGTCGAAGATCACCAAACACCACGGCCGCGGCGCCCACTTCAACCTGACCATGAGTCTCGCCGCGTTCACCGAGTTCAACCAGGACCCCGCCGAACTCACCGGACACGGATTCCTCCCCGCCCACCTCGCCCTCGCCATGAAAACGTCCATCCGAACCCTCGCGGTCATCGTCGTCAACGAACACGGCCACGCGATGGCCGTCGGATCCACCGCGCCTGTTCCGACATACATCCCCACCCAGACAGTCACCGATCAGGTACTCACCGCCGCCGGGACCTGCCGCTTCCCGTCCTGCCGGATCCCCGGACCACTGTGCGACCTGGACCACCGGGAACCCTTCGACCACCAGCACCCAGAACAAGGCGGGCAGACCGACGCCAAAAGTCTCGACCCGCTGTCCCGACACCATCACTTCCTGAAAACGTTCACCGACTGGACCGCCAGCCGTAGCCCGACGATGGATTGACCATGCTGTGGACCAGCCCCACCGGGCACCACTACGTCGACCACCCCAAAGAATTCGCCATCCCCGACCACGAACGACCACACCCACCCGACCCCGACCGCGCTGGCGGCGGGACGACGACCGGCAGCGAACCAGCCGAAAACGGTTTGCACACCGCGGATACCGACGACCACGACTGCTGCCCCTGCGCGCGCCCGTCCCCGGTCATCCTCGACGGCGGCAGCACCGCACAGAGTCACGCCGAACAAACCAAAATCCTCATCGCACGCCGCGACGCCGCCGAGCCGAGAACACCCGTCTGCTGAAGGCGCAACGGATCAAACTCGACCACCGCACCACCTTCATCCACCGCCTCGGCACGGACACAGACCCCCGGCCCGCCGACGAAGACGACGAAGACGACCAGGAGACGCAGGAAGAGTTCAAAGCCCGCATCGAAGAAGACATCGCCGCCGCCGGCTCCTACGAACGGTTCCGCACCCAGAACAGCAACACCCTCAGACGCTTCGACCCCATCGCCTACGGCCTACAACTGGCAGCCGACAAAGCCCGCCAATACCCCGACCCCGACGAACCACCGTTCTGACGGCTCGCGCCAACCAACCACCGTTCTGACGGCTCGCGCAGACAGGTCTTTGCGATCAGATGTGCCGACGGCGTGACCAGCGGTCAGTTGCTATGGCTGGCCCCCCAGTGCCGCCACGAGACCAGGGCGAGTTGGGCTG
Organism: Nakamurella sp. UYEF19; assembly: GCF_040546275.1. NCBI lineage: Bacteria > Bacillati > Actinomycetota > Actinomycetes > Nakamurellales > Nakamurellaceae > Nakamurella > Nakamurella sp. UYEF19. Next base: position 123,114 of record NZ_JBEPNO010000010.1, read on the forward strand.
GCGCCGAAGCAACCACGGCCACTCCGCCTTGCCACGGCAAGTTGGGTCGAACGGAACGTATCTGGGTGGTCACGCCGGTCTTCTGTTGGGTAAACCAGCGGTAAGTCAAAGGACCGCAGCGACCATTCGACGAGGAGAAGTCATGCCAGTTGCTTTTGCCGGAGAAGAATTCACCCTCCACAATCCCGCCGGGTCGGAGATTCGGGTTCGGGGCTGGGGCAACCAGTTCCAGGCCACGTTCGAGACCGCCGACGGCTACACGGTGGTCAAGAATCCGGCCACCGGATTCTTCGACTACGCTCGCCTCTCCCCCGCCCACTCCTCGCTGGTGGCAACGGCCATCGGGGCCGGATCGGTCGATCCGGCCACGCTGGATGTTGAGAAGCATGCCCGCACGACCCCGTCGGCTCGTCGACTGCAGGCCCAGGCCGCGCGAGATGATGCCGGTCGCCGCCGGTGGGAGGAACGCAGGCAGGAGCGTCGCTCGGTGGTCAGGGCCGCCGCCGGTGCCGGACTTGCTGCTCCGCCACCGCTGCCGACAGCGCCCGGACCCGTGACCGGGCTGTGCCTGCTCGGACAATTTCCCGACGTACCCGGCACGATCACGCAGCAGCAGATCGACGACTTCTGCAACCTTCCCGGCTACTCGGCGTTTGGAAACAACGGGTCGGTGCACGACTACTTCCTGAAGGTATCCGGCGGGAAACTCCAGTACCGGAACAAAGCGGTCGCCTACTACACGGCTGCGCACAACCGTTCCTACTGCACGGATCCCGCAATTCCCTACACCCAGCGTGCGCGTGAGCTGATCGTGGAGGCGCTGGATCATCTGACCGCCCTGGGACACGACTTCGGGCAGTTGAGCAGCGACAGCAGCGGATTTGTGTTCGCCCTCAACGTCTTCTATGCCGGTGGCGCTGTCAACAACTGGTCAGAAGGCCTCGGGCCACACTCCTGTTCACTCGCCAGTTTCTATCAGGTCACGGCGGGCACGGAACTGTCCGACTACCAGATCACCGATATCGGTACCGAGCTGACTCTCCGGACGTTCTGCCACGAGAACAGTCACATGGTGTGCGACTTTCCGGACCTCTACGACTACGGGAACGGGGGCGGCGGCGTCGGCAACTACTGCCTCATGTGCTACGGCGGTTCGGATCTCAATCCCGTCGAGGTGAATGTCTATCTGAAGAACGCGGCGGGCAGGACCAGTGCGATCGAGACTGTTGACGACGGCATGGAAGCCGATGTCGAGGCAGGCCGAAAATGATTTTCTGATCTACCGGAAGAATGCCACCGAATACTTCATCCTCGAAAATCGTCGGCAGACCGGCCGAGGCAGCAGCCTGCCCGATGCCGGCCTTTTCATCTCGCACATAGATAAGTTGGGCAGTAACAACAACGAATAGATGACGCCAGCCCTCCACTACGAGTTGTCGCTGGCCCAGTTGGCAATCGATTTGATCTCGAATACCGTGCCATGGTGGCGAGAGCACCGACCTGTACGGCTCGCCGACCTCGACGGTGTTCGGAGACAATTCTTCGCCGAACAGCAAGTGGTAGGACGGAACCGCCTGGTCGCTCAACATCCAATCGATCTCGGTGCCAGACCAGGAGATGGTGGTCAAGACCAAGGCAGCGCTCCGACTCGCCATCGCCAACTTCGGGTACGTCGCGGGTGGGTGGCGGGTCGAGCGTCATCCGCGGTTCCTGGCGAACCTGAACGGGGACCACAGCGCGGACATCGCCGGCTTCGGCGACGTCGGGGTCTGGGTGTCCCTGAACAACGGGAACGGAACCTTCTAGCGAAGTCCATCAAGATGAAAGTTCGCATGTCGCAGGCGCAGGACGGTGCAGGCCCTTCATGGTCCGCATCGTCCGGCGCAGTGGCACGATGTCGGGCATGGACGTCCCTGGCCTCATCGACCAACTCGAGTTCGATGGCACGCTGATGGCTCAGGTCATCGATGGTGCCGATCTGACAACTTCGGTGCCCGGAACGGACTGGGACCTACGGTCCCTGGTCATGCACACCGGGGCGGTGCACCGCTGGGCGAACGACGCGATCACCCGGCAGTTGGCGACGAACGAGACCGGTGGGAGTGCGGCGTTCCACAGCCGCGTCGAGGACGACCAGATGCCCGGTTGGATCGCCGACGGACTGGCGACCCTGGTGGCAACCTTGCGGTCGTGTGGTGACGATCTGACGGCCTTCACCTTCCTGAGATCGCCGACTGCACGCCACTTCTGGGCACGTCGGCAGGCGCACGAGACGGCGATTCATCGGGCCGACGCGCAGGCGGCCATGGGCGATGTCACCACTTTCGATCCCGAGTTCTCCCAGGACGGCATCGCGGAGATTGTGGCCGGTTTCGCGCTCCAGCGATCATTTGCCTCCGAAACACCTGGCGTGCTGGCGCTTTTGTGCACCGACGGTCCCTCCTGGCTGGTGACTTTCGGCGGGGAACGGAACCAGAGCGTGCAGACCGACGACCTCAGTGCGGCCACCGCGACCGTGACGGGCACCTCCTCAGCGCTCTACCTCTGGTCCTGGAACCGTCCGGCGGCAGTGCAAGTCGAAGGCGATAACGCCACTATCGGTCTATGGCAGCGGATCCGGATCTAGACAGCTCTGCTGTCACGACCTGCAGTACCCGATCGGGCATGGCGAGCAGCCAGGGTAGGTCGGTCCTGGACAGTCGCTCGAGGCCCCGAGCCAGCGGGACGACGGACCGACGAAAGTCTGTGGTGCGGCGCTTCGTCAGATAGATCTGTTCGGAATGATCGGCTTCGCCCGAGCCGAAAACCAGACGCTCCAGCACATCCACGTCATCATTCATCGTGCCGATGGCGTCCTCGTAGCCGTTGATCACACACGTGGCGGTCGCAACCAGCACTCCCACGGGCCCGAGTGAGACCGTATTCACGCCGGCCCTCATCGCGAGGCCGACCTCCTCCATCAATGTGCTCGGGGAGAGCATCACCGTCAGGACGAGGTGGTTGCCCAGCACGATGGAGATGTCGTCGAACCCGGTCGGTTAACTCGGCATTCCGGACTGCTTCGCCGTGAGAACGACGACCGCGAAATCGTCGAGCAAGACCATCGTCGGGCGTTGATGCGGGTGGGAGATTCCGTTGGCCACCTCGGCCGGAATACCCAGACGACCTGCCGTGTCGATGATCTGGATGGCACTCGGTCGATCGAGATGGATCCAGACGAAGCCGGGGGCCACGCCGCTGATGGTGGGTCCTATGTCCGACAACGGCACCAGCCGTTCGGAGCCCTGCTCGAACACGATGCAAGTCGTTGTCACCGGGGATATCCCAACGTCATCGGGGCGAGCGCAGACACGGGCGTCGGTCGGGCCGGTGGTCAATCCCCCACGCTGTTGTCGGTGACGACGAACGCAGCCTGTTCGGCGAGACTGCGACCCCAGTCCTCGGCCTGGTCACGGAGCACGTCACGGGCGTATTCCAGGGTGAATCCGTTGACGGAGACCAGGATCTCGACCGCCCGCTCGATGACGTTCCACTGGACCAGGGCCCGCCGGACGGCCTCCTCCGCGCTCGGGAAGGGCCGGCTGTTCTGGTAGTCGGTGAGACCCCGGTCGGCGAACTCGGTCAGAACCGTCAACAGATCCGGGTCCGGGTCCGGAGGTACCTCCCGCGAGCTGTAGAGGTTCAGTGCACCCACCGACCGCCCGTCGGCATGCAGTGGCACCGCGAGAAACGAACGGACCCCAACGCCGGCGGCGATCTGACCGAGACGGGGCCAGATCGTGCCGACCGCCTCCGTCGTCATCCTGACCGGCAGGTTGGTCCGCATCGCCCGCAGGCACGGACCGTCGTGCGCAGAGTACTGGCCCTCGTCGACGATCAGCACCTGATCATCGGTGTGCGTCGCAGTGAAGGGTTGGTCGTCGAATTGCGCGGTCACCCCGGCCCAGCGGACACCATCGAGCAATCGGACCGCCTGCCGGGACAGCCTGCCCATCAGGTCCAACAGGTCGTCGGCATCCTGCGCCCGGTGGTGCAGCGCTTCGATGAGGTCCGCCATCTGATCCGGATGGGCGGCCAGCGCCCGGATCAAAGCGCTGGATTCCGGAGCAGTGTTCGCGATGATGTTTGCCATGCCGTCTTCTTCCCGAATGGGGTCGCATGGTGTGTGCCGACTGGTCGATGACCGATGGTGGCGTGCGATGCGATCCCGGCCGAGCAGGGCATCAACTTCGACGGTAGACGCCTTCGGCCGCCTTACAGAAGAGAACAAAGTCATCGATGTCGGATCGGCGCCCTGGAAGTGAGGCGGTCCCGCCGGTCAGGCGGGGGGTCGCTGACCGGCGGGACCTGGGAGGGGTTCGGTCGCAGGGCGACCGTCCACACACTCCGTACTCACCATTGTGCCCGGTCCCGGGTCCAGGCTCCGCCACTTCGCCGAACTGGTCCTCACCTCCTCGGGGAACGATTCTCACGCTGTCTCAGCCGTCTAGTTCACGGACAAATGTGCGGATGTCGTCGACGAGAAGATCCGGAGTCTCCAGGGCGGCGAAGTGGCCGCCGATGTCGAAGTCGGACCAGTGCACGATCTTGTTGAGCGGTTCCGAGTAGCGGCGGATGGACACGTCCTGGGCGAAGCACGCGACCCCGGTGGGGACTCCGGACGGTTGGGCCTGCTGCCGCTGGTGGACTGTCTCGTAGTAGAGGTTCGCCGAGGATCCGGCGGTGCCGGTGAACCAGTAGAGCGAGACGTCGGCCAGCAGGACATCGCGTTCGACGGCATCCTCGGGAAGGGCCTTGGCCTGGTTGGTCCAGTCGTGGAACTTTTCCACGATCCAGGCCAGTTGCCCGACGGGTGAATCGTGCAACCCGTAGGCGAGGGTCTGGGGTTTGGTGGCGGAGATCTTGAAATAGCCGTCGCCGTCGGACATGAACCCGGCCAGGCGCCCGAGGCGCTCCTTCTCGATCGGCGTCAGGGCGGTGATCTCCTGCTCGGAGAGCTGGTGGTACGGAATGAAGCCACCAGTGGCGGCATTGACATGGACGCCGATCACCTTGTCCGCTGCCACACGGGCGATCTCGGGCGCCAGTCCGGCGCCAAAATCGCCGCCCTGCGCGACATATCGCTGGTAGCCGAGGCGAGCCATCAGGACGGCGAACGCCTTCGCCATGCGGTGCTCGGTCCAGCCCGCGTCCGCCAGCGGGGCCGAGAAGCCGAAACCCGGCAGTGAGGGGATGACCAGGGTGAACGCATCGGCAGGGTCGCCGCCATGGCTGCGGGGATCACTGAGTGGGCCGATCACGTCGAGGAACTCCAGCACGGACCCCGGCCAGCCGTGAAACAGGATCAACGGGGTCGCCTCCGGCTCCGGCGAGGTCACCTGGAGGAAGTGGATCCGTTGGCCGTCGATGGTGGTGGTGAACTGCGGGTACGCATTGAGCCGGGACTCCGCGACACGCCAGTCGAAACCGTCCCGCCAGTATTCCGTGAGTTGGCGTAGGTAGTCGAGCGGTACGCCCCGACTCCAGGGATCACCGAGTTCGGGCTGTGGCCAGCGGGTCTCGGCGAGGCGCCGACGCAGGTCGTCGATCTGCTGTTCTGGCACCTCGACCCGGAAGGGGGTGACGGCGGTGTGGCTTTCGCGCGAATTCTTCGATGGCTCGGTGGGCTCCGCAGAGTTGGTTGCCACAGATGGGGAGCGATGGGCGGTCTTCATGGGGCGTCTCCTTCGAACGGTGTGTTCTGGATCTGACACGTTCTGACCTGACCCAACGACCGTAGAACGGAATATTCCGTTCCGCAAGTGATAGATTCAGGCCATGCCCACAGCATCGCGGCGAGGCCGAGCAGCGGAGGCCTTGCGCAACGACGAGCGGATCATCCAGGCGGCACGCTCGGTCTTCGGGGCCAATCCGGGTGCCTCGATCTCCGAGGTGGGGCAGGCTGCAGGTGTCGGAATGTCCGCCCTCTACCGTCGGTACGCCAGCAAGGAGGAGCTGCTGACCGCTCTGCTCGACGAGGCACGCCTGACCTACGAGCGCGAGATCGATTGCGCGCAGGAGCGTCTGGCTGCGAGCGAGGACCCGTGGGCGGTCTACTCGGATTTCCTCGCCGCCATCGTCGATGCCAACGTTCACTTCGTGTCCGCTGGTACGCCGGCCCTGGCCACGATCTTCGAACGGCGACGGACGCAGTGGGACAAGGTCACCGACCAGAACCGAGCGCTGTTCACTGCAGTCCGGGACCGCGGTGTCCTTCGCGCCGGAGCAGAATTCGCCGATATTGGCGTGCTCCTACAGGCCATCTCCGCAGTCCGGGGAGAGAGTCAGACACGGTCACGCACCTTGCGTCGACGCACGCTGACCATCGTCCTCGACGGTCTACGCGCCGAGCTCCCTCCTCTGACGGGCACAGCTGCGACCGGAGTCGACTACCGGGCGACGTGAACCCATCCGAGACGCGGGGCTCGCACTCGTGCCCGGACGACCTGTGGGCCCGTCCCCCTACGGCCCCACTGCCTCCTCCGCATCCATGTCCAGCATTCGGCCATGGTGTGCGATCTGCCCCTGCGCACAAGCCTGCCCGGGATCGCAGTGGCCCGAGCAGGTTCGTACATCGTCCGTGATCTTCGGTCAGCGGGTCACGGTCAACCCGATCGTCGCCGAAGCAGCCGAGACGGTGATGCTACCGGGGTAGGAAACGGCCAGGCTGTAGCGACCGATCGCAAGTTTCGGAAGCGTCACCGAGGTGTGTCCGCCAGAGAGCCTCGCACTGCCGGAGGCCACCGTCCGGCTGCCGATCAGCACCTTCACGGTGACGACTCCGGTTGCGGTGACCGAGGCCGGCGCGGTGGAGACCGTCACTGCCACCACCGGTTTGGCTGAGCCCCGCACCGCGGCAGCGACCGCGCTGATTCGTGCCGCGGCCTTCACCACCGTCAGGGTCGCCGTCCCGGAGGAGGCCATGACCGATCCGTCACCGGCGTAGGTGGCCTTGAGGGTGTGGGTCCCGACGGCCAACGACGCCGGAAGGGTAATGGTCACGACGCCCTTGGCCAGTCGACCCTGTCCCAGCGCCGTGCGCCCTTCCGTGATGGTGACGACCCCGGTGGCCGTGACTCCGGGAACACTCACCTGCACTGCAGCTTTCGCCCCGCTGCCGTAGACGACCCTGCTCGGTGAGACCTTGACCGCTGTGGTGGAGGTGGCCTTGACGACCGTCAGCGTGACGGTGTCGGAGGACGCCTCGTACAGCGCACCTCCGGAGTAGTCGACGAGCAGTTGGTACGACCCGGGGAGGAAGGCGCCGGCCTTGATCGTCAGGACGACCCGGCCACCGGACAGGATACCCTGGCCGACCTGGACCCCCCGAGCGGTGATGCGAATGGTTCCAGTCGGAACTGCGCCCGCGCCGGTGACCTTCGCCGTGATGGTCACCGATCCGCCGACGACCACCGTACTTCCCGACAACACGGCGACGGTGGACGACGCCAGCAGGGTGATTCCCGCCTTCGATACCGAGACCTGATGGGTGGCCTCGACATTGCCGGCCTGATCGACCGAGCGGTACTGCACCGTGGTTGCTCCCGACCCCACGGTCACCGGACTCGTTGCGGTGAGCCAGGAACCGGCCGGTAACTGGTACTCGACCTTCGACACTCCGGACGTGTTGTCCGCGGCGTTGAAGGTGATCCTGCGGGCCACCGCGTCGACCGCGACATTCGACACCGGCGGCGTGGCATCGATCTTCACCGACAGGTTCGAGGCGGCCGAGACGTTCCCGACGGCGTCGGCGGCGGTCACCGACACGGTGTGCCGCCCGTCGGTGACCAAACTGACCGGCGCCGAGACCTGGGCGCTCTCGGCCCCGTCGACGACGGCGGACAGGACCGGCGACGGATCGACGTCGTCGACCGCGATGGCCGAAACGGTGACCGGGCCGTTGTACCAACCGTTCAGTCCCGTCGGCACGGACGGATCCGTGGTGAGGGTGACCGTCGGAGGGGTGGTGTCGGCGCCCGGCGCCGGCAGGGTCCACACGTCGGCGATCGACGGGTCGTAGTTGAGGCCCTGCGGGTTGTTCTCGAATCGGACCGTCACGGTGTCGCCGGTGAGCAGGGTGGGGTCGTCGACCAGCACCTGATACATCTCGGTGCCGAGACCTCCGGGGTGGCTGAACATCCGCGAGTTCACCACGACGCCGTTGACCCGGATCGCGTACTGCTTGATCTGCGCGCCGTCGTAGGTTTCACGAGCCCGGAGGACGAACGGCTGTCCCTTGGTGATCTTCATGGTGAACTGGATGAAGCCGTCGGTGGTGCCCTTGAAGGTGTAGCGGCGGGTGTAGCCGGCCTCGTCCGGGAGGTTCCCGGACCGCGAGGAGAACCTCACCGCGTGGGCGGGTTCATCCGCGACCCCGGACCCCGTGTTGCCCATGTCCAGGTAGTCGACCACCTGGGACGCGTCCGGATTCCCGATGGCCAGGGTGATCGGGACATCCTGCTTGGCCATGGTCTGGGTCGCCGAGGCGAAGGAGGCCGTGATCCCGGCGATCGCACCGCCGTTCCCCGTCGCAGGGGCGACAAGCGTCACCGGGACGGTGGCGTCGGCGCCGGGGGTCACGGTGATCGGCGCGGACGGATCGGGGACCGCCCAGCCGGTCGGGACCGCCACCGTGACCGTGCCCGAAACCGTCGTGGTGGAACGGTTGTGCAGCAACACGTTCACCCGTGCGTACCCGCCCGGTGCGACCGACCCCGGAACAGCGGCAGCCGTCAGGACGACAGGGGTGACCACGGTCACGGTCGTCGACGCCGGGATCGACGCCCGGCCGGACGCGCTGGGCACGTCAACCCGCCCGACGATCGGGTTGCTGCCGACCAGGGCGCCCGCCGGGACGGTGACGGCGAAGCCGAAGGTCGTGGTCCCGCCGGCCGGAAGGGTGACGCGGTCGGCCGAGACCGGCGTCGCGGTCCATCCGGCCGGAAGGTCCAAGGAGGCACCGACATCGGTGATGGCCGTCGCCGAACTGTTGACCGCCGTCACGTTCACCACGGTGCTCTGTCCCGGGATCAGATCAGCGGTCGGGCCGGTGGTGGCTACCGAGACGCCGAGGATGGAGGCGAGGGCGCTCCCGAGGCTGTCGAGCATCGGGCTCAGCAGTGCGGTCAGTGCATCCGCGCCGGCCTGGTCGAGCGGCCCGGCCGCCAGATCGGTTGCGAGAAGTGCTTTCGCGTCCTGGAGGGCAGCCAGGGCTGCGGCGATGCGGGCAGCGGAGACCGTGGGGTCGGACAACGCCGCGTCGACCGCTTGGTCGGCCTGCTGGACATCTGCCGACAACGCCGCTCGCTGGTCCCCCGTCAGATCCGCGCCGGTCAGCGCCGTGCTGAACGCGGTGAGACCGTCCTTGACCGAAGCCAGTTCCGCGGTCGGTGACTGGACGGCGAAGACATACTCGCCGGAACCGATCTCGACGGTCACCGTCTGCCCGGTGTCGGTGGACGAGACGACCCCGTCAGCCGACGCGAGGGACTGGCCACCCTCGGTGACGGCCAACGGGTTGACTGCGGGCACCACCACACGGGCGGTGGTGTTCGCCGGTACCGAGACGTCGAGGTGGTAGCTGCCCGCGGTCTTGGTCCAGTCGCTGCTGACCTTTCCGTAGGGGGTCTGGTAGTCCATCGAGCTGCTGGTCAGGTCACCGCCCGGAACCGGGGCGATCAGTGTCTTCTTGTAGCCGGGCTCGAGAGCCGAGATGCCACCGATGGTGTCGTACATCCAGGCGCCGACGGAGCCGTAGGCGTAGTGGTTGAAAGAGTTCATCCCGACGTCGCCGAACGAGCCGTCCTGCTTGATCGAGTCCCAGCGCTCCCAGACCGTGGTCGCACCCTTGCTGATCTCGTAACCCCAGGACGGGTAGTCCTTGTTGAGCAGCACCCGGTAGGCGACGTCGCTGCGGCCGATGTCGGTGAGGGCCGGCAGCAGATCCTTCAGACCGAGGAAACCGGTCGACAGGTGCCAGTCGGCACGCTCCAGGGTGGCCACGAACTTGGTCGCCACCGCAGCTGCGAGCGCATCCGGGACGAGCCCGAACGAGATCGAGATGGCGTAGCCGGTCTGCGTGTTGCCGGCCAGGCTGCCGTCAGCTGCGAGGAAGGCGGTCTGGTAGGCGCTCCTGATGTTGTTGTACAGGGTGCGGTACTTGGCGGCGTCGGCGTCGTTGCCGATGGCGGAGGCCATCTGCGCCATCAGGTCCGCGCTGTGGGCGTAGAACGCGGTACCGATGATGTTCGAGGCGGTGTCGTCGTTGAGGTTCAGCCAGTCCCGGTAGGCCCCGCCGTCACGCTGGAAGTTGTTGCTCGTCCCGGCCAGGTAGTTCATGTACTTCGTCATCGACGCCCAGCCCTCGGAGATGACTGCGGTGTTGTCGTAGCTCTGCCAGATGGCGTAGGGCACGGTGACGCCGGCGTCCGCCCAGCCGGCGTTGCCGCTGCCGAAACCGCTGAACGACGGTGCGACGTCGGGGTAGGCGCCGTTGGTCTGCTGACCGGTCCGGAGGTCGCCGAGCCACTTCGACAGGAAGGCCTCGGAATCCAAGTTGTAGGTGGCGGTGCTGGCGAACTCGCTGATGTCGCCGGTCCAGCCGAGACGTTCGTCGCGAGCCGGGGTGTCGGTCGGGATCGAGACGAAGTTCCCGCGCTGCCCCCAGGTGATGTTGCTCTGGATCTGGTTCACCAGGGCGTTGGAGGTGGTGAGGTTCATCGTCTTGTCACCGGCGGAGCCCCAGACGGTCCCGACGACGTCGCTCAGAGCCGGAGCCGTGTCGACGCCGGTGATCTCGACGTAGCGGAAACCGTGCTGCGTCAGCGTCGGGTGGAAGGTGATGGTGCCGTCCATGGCGAAGGTGTAGTAGTCGGTCGCCTTCGCCGCACGCAGGTTGGCCGTGTAGACCGTCCCGTCGGGATTGATCACCTCGGCGTACCGGATCCGGATCTGCTGCCCGGTCCGTCCGGTCAGCGTCAACCTCGCAGTGCCGACCATGTTCTGGCCGAGGTCGTAGACGAAGGCGCCCGTGCTCGGCTCGTTCACCGTCAGTGCCGGACGCTCACCGGTGATGCGCACCGGCTGATCGGTCTGCGCGGTGAGCTTGGCCGTCTGGGACGGGCGGACGACCGCCGGACTCCACGTCGAGGCATCGAAGGTGTTGGTGTCCCAACCCTTCTGTTCCTTGGCGGCGTCGTAGGACTCGCCGTTGTACAGGTCGGCCGAGGTGACGGCGCCGGTGGAGGCCGTCCAGCTGCCGTCGGATCCGAACGTCGTGCTGGTGCCGTCCGTGTAGGTCACCCGGATCTGCGCGACCACCGAGAGGTCGGAGCCCCAGAAGTTTCGGCCGGTGAGCAGGTTGCCGGCGAACCAGCCGTCGGCGAGTTGGACGCCAACGGTGTTGGCACCCGGTACCACCTGGCTCGTGATGTCGTAGGTCTGGTACTGGTAGGTCACGTTGTAGTCGGTCCAGCCGGGCGCCAGGTACTGATCGCCCACTTGGTAACCGTTGACGTTGAGTTGGTAGAGACCCTGGGCCGAGGCATACGCGCGGGCCGATGCCACGGTCTTTGCCGTGTCGGTGGCGAAGGTGCCGCGAAGGATCGGCGGCGAGACGTTCTGCCACACCTCGTTGCTACCGCTGATCTGCAGCCCGGTCGCCGAAGTGCTGCCTCCGGTGAATGGGTTGGTGGCGGCGAAGTCAGGGTCGAACAACGTGCTGCCCCCGGCTGCGACCACCTTCATGTCGTGGATCGTCGCGCTCTCGACTCCGTTGGTGCGCAGTCCGACGCCGCCGGTCGGGTGATCGCCGTTGGTGATGGTGCCGAGGGAAACGCCATCGAGCAGGGTGGTGATCCGGTTGCCCGCCACCGTGATGCTGATCGTGTGCTGCGCCATCACGCCGCCGTGATCGCCGATCAGAGCGGTGATGTCCTTGGACTCACCCGCCAGCACCGAGTAGTTCCCGTCGACCTTGGTGTGCGGCCGGAAGGCGAGACCGGTCTGGTCCTCGTTGAAGTTGATCTGCCACATGTAGGCGTTGCTGGTGTCCTTGGCGCGGAAGAAGAACCCGACCGCCGACCTGTCCGAGTTGTTGATGGTGAAGTCCGAGGTCAGCGTGTAGTCCGCCCAGCTGTTGTTGCCCGCCGAGCCGACCCAGTTGCTACCTGCCCAGTCGGAAACGTTCAGCAGTCCGGTCTCGAACCACGCCGGGGTGCTCCATGCCGACGCGGCTCCCGTGTTGTCCCAGAGCTGCACCTGCCAGTAGTAGCGGCTACTCGAGGCGAGAGTGCCACCGCCCCATGGCACGTCGAGAGATCTACTCGACGTCACCTTGCCCGAATCCCAGCTCGGGGTAAGGGCCAGCTCGCTCACCGTCGTAGCGGCGCGGACCTGGTAGGCGGTCTGCACACTCCCCCGGGCCGGGTCGTCGAGTTGCCAGGACAGGCGCGGCGTGGTGCCACCGATGCCGAGCGGGTTCGTCAGGTCGTTGGTGGTCAGGCCGGCGGCCTCGGGCGCCGCGGCGGGCGCAGCTGCCCTGATGGCGGCGGGTGTCGCTGCCGCCGACGGGGTACCGGCGAACGCCGGCGTGATCCCCCCGCCGACCGTGACGAGCCCGATGGTCGCGGCGATGGCGATCACGAATCTGATGCGCATTCAAAGCACCTTTGCTTTCGAATGAAGACTGTAAGAGTAACCGGACATTCAAGTCCCGGAGGCACAGCATGCACGTCCTGCTTCCGCAGGTCAACCGATACTTTCCCGGTGAAAGGAAAATGTCGCCCGATCGACGGAACCAGATCCCCGGGGGCATTCCCGGCGACCGGAAGGAGTCGGGATTTAACGAAGGTCGAATACCTCCGTATGAAACTCCTCCGGTTTCGATGACCGATCATGATGTCTCGGGATGACTCGGACGGCTCGAATTCTCCTCGGAGGGCACCACTCGAATGCCTGTGCATCGGGTACTCAGCGTGAAAATATGCACCTGCAGAAACCGCGGCGCTTCCGTAGGAAACCGTGCGGCTTTTGTTTATCGGTGTGGTGTTACCACAGCCTATGAGCGCTGCTATGGTTCGCCCGAACTCGCCCCTTCGACGACGATGGACGTGACGCGTGAACGACTTCCCCCCGCCCTTTTCTTCGTTCAGCCACTCCACCCCCCGTCAGGAAACGCTGTGAAACAACGACGTCTCCCGTCCCTGCTGGCGATCGCGGCGCTCACCGCCGGTCTGCTGGTCACCGTCTCCCCGGCCGTCGCTGGTGCCGCAGCCGCCGCAACGCCGTGCCCCTGGGTCGGTTCCAGCGCCACCCCGGAGGACAAGGCAGCGCAGGTGCTCGCAGCGATGACGCTGGACGAGAAGCTGTCGATGACCCGCGGCTCGTCCTCGGTCCCCGGCTACGCGGGATCGATCGCCGCCATCGGCCGACTCTGCATCCCGGCTCTCACGCTGCACGACGGTGGAGCCGGCGTGGTGATGAGCGGGGCAACGGCCATGCCGGCCCCGATAGCGGCAGCAGCGACGTGGGACATCAACGCGCAGAAAGCTTATGGACAGGTGGTGGGCGCAGAGGCCAAGACCAAGGGCATCAGCGTCAACCTGGGCCCCAACGTGAATCTGGTCCGCGATCCCCGCGGTGGGCGGGCCTTCGAGACTGCCGGTGAGGACCCGTACCTGGCCGGATCGGCAGCCACCGCCTACGTCGAGGGCGTGCAGTCGCGGGGTGTCATGTCGGACCTGAAACATCTTGTCGCCAATGACGTGGAACAGAACCGCAACAATGCCGACTCCGTCATCGACGAGCGCACCTTGAACGAGATCTACTACCCCGCTTTCAAGCAGGCAGTGCAGGAGGGCGGCGCCGCCTCGATCATGTCCGCCACCAGCCTCGTCAACGGGGTGCACAGCAACGAGAATTCCGCGGTGATCAAGGATGCGGCAAAGCAGGACTGGGGATTCGACGGATTCGTCGTCACCGATTGGGACGGCGCCCGGAGCACGGTGCGGGCCGCCAACGCCCAGCTGGACCTCACCATGCCCACCCCCGGTAATTTCGGCCAACCCCTTGCCGATGCCGTCCGCTCCGGCGCCGTTTCGGTGGCGGTCCTCAACGACAAGATCTCGCGCATCCTGACGCAGGAGTTCAAGTACGGAATGTTCGAGAACCAGCCCGGGTCAGCCTCTGCCGATGCCACGTCCGCGGCCCACACCCGCACGGCCCAGGACGTCGCTGCCGAGGCCACCGTCCTGATGAAGAACAGCCCGGTGCAGCACCGCGGAAGTCTGCTCCCGCTCGACCCGACCTCCGCGCAGTCCATCGTCGTCATCGGAGAGGCGGCCAAGACCGTACCGATCACCGGCGGCGGCGGCAGCTCGCACGTCCCGGTCGGTGCCGCCGCGGTGTCGACCATCGCCGACAGCATCGCCGCTCGCGTCGGAGCTCACGGTCGCGTCGACTACGTCGGCCCCTGGACGATCACGCCGTTCGCCACCGCCAGTGCCGGGGATGCCGCCAGCAACATGCTCGACGGGCAGCTCGCCTCCCGTTGGACCAGCGGCACCCCGATGGTCCCAGGACAGAGCCTGGTCATCGACATGGGCGCCACGCAGGCCATCGACCAGATCTCCATGGATTCCGGTACCAGCGTCGGCGACTACGCCCGCGGTTACGAGATCCGCCTCTCCGGCGACGGCGCAACGTGGGGCCGGCCGGTGGCGGCGGGGACCGGAACCGGCCCGCAGACCACCGCGTCCTTCCCGTCGGCGTCCGCGCGCTACGTCGAGGTCGTCCAGACCGCGACCAACAGCAGCTGGTGGTCGATCGCGGAGCTGAACGTCTCCAAGAGCGACGGGGCCGGCGGTCAGGTCGCGCTGTCCCGCGGCGGTCTGCACGTGCCGGGCGTCTTCGACAAGCTGCCGACCGTGCCGACCACTCCGTTCACCTCGGTCGACGGCAAGCCCGGGCTGACAGCCGAGTACTTCAACAACCTCGACCTGTCCGGGACACCGGCCCTGACGAAGACCGAACCGAACGTCGACGACCACTACACGGCCTCGCCAGGGCCCGGTGTCAACGCAGCCGGATTCTCGGTGCGCTGGACCGGATTCCTGACGGCACCGGTCACCGGCACCTACACCTTCTCGATGGCCAACACCGGCGGGATCCGGATGAGGGTCGACGGGCAGTCCGTGTTCGACGACTGGGCACAGTACGGACCCGGCACGTCATCCATCCATCTGACCGCCGGGGTGGCGACCCCGATCTCGGTCGAGAACTACCAGCCGATCAACAGCGCCACCGGGCCGGTGGCCGGCACTCCGACGAGCCCGCCGACCAACGGATCGGTGACCCTCGGCTGGCAGACGCCGGACACTGCGGCCATCGCCTCGGCAGCTGCTGCTGCCGCCGCAGCCGACGTGGCCGTCGTCGTCGTCAACGACAACGAGAGCGAGGACGGCGACCGCCAGAACCTCACCCTGCCGGGTGCGCAGGACGATCTGGTCGCCGCCGTCGCTGCGGCGAACCCGAAGACGGTGGTCGTGCTGAACACCGGCGGGCCGGTGCTGATGCCATGGCTGGGCTCGGTGCCGTCGCTGCTGGAGTCCTGGTACGGCGGGCAGGCGAACGGAGCCGCGCTCGCCTCGGTGCTCTTCGGCGACGTGAATCCGTCCGGCAAGCTGCCGCAGACCTGGCCGGCGAGCATGAACCAGCTGCCGACCGCCGACACCGCGCGTTACCCGGGCGACGTCGACGTGTCGACCAACACGACCACGATCAACTACAGCGAGGGCCTTGACGTCGGCTACCGCTGGTACGACTCCCATCATCTGACGCCGTTGCTCCCCTTCGGTTTCGGCATGTCCTACACCGACTTCGGCTTCAGCGACGTGGCCATCGGTGCAGCCGGCGTCGACGGCAGCCGCACGGTGACGGCGACCGTCACCAACACCGGGACCACCACCGGCTCCGAGGTCGCCCAGCTCTACCTGAGCTATCCGTCCGCAGCCGGCGAGCCGCCGAACGCTCTCAAGGGCTTCCAGCGGGTCACCCTGGCCCCCCAGGCCACCACCGGGGTCAGCTTCACCCTGACACCGGCCGACCTGCAGGTGTGGGACAGCAGCACCCATCACTGGTCGACCACCCCGGGCGACTACCAGGTGCACGTGGGCGACTCGTCCCGGAACCTTCCGCTGACCGTCGGCTTCACCCTGGGTGTGACAGCGGGCAGCCGTTCCGCTGTGGCGACAGCGCCGGCGATGCTGACCCCGATGAGGGGCAATGTCGTCACCGCCAGGTTCTCCGCCGGAGGGACGCAGACCCTGACCGATCTCGAGCTGGGCCTTGACGTCCCGGTCGGTTGGACCGCAATCGCCACGAGTGCGTCGACCTTCGCCACCGCAGCCCCGGAGGTCGAGCTGAAGACCACCTGGTTGGTGACACCGCCCGCCGACACGCAGAACCGGATCTTCCGGCTTGCGGCCACCGCAGCGGCTGACGGCGGCTACGCCACGTCGAATGGACTGCAGGTCACCGTCGGGTCGATCGTCACCGCCACACTCACCTCCACGGCCGACATGGTCGAGCCGGGCACCCCGGTGGCGGCCCACCTCACCCTGCGCAACGGTGGTGACACGGACGCCGAGGTGACCTATCAGCTCACCGGTACCACGGGCGTGACCGCGACGCCGGCCACCGCCACCGTGACGGTGCCGGCGGGCTCGTCGGTCGACGTGCCGTTCACCGTGTCCGTCGGTGCCGGTGCCTCCTCGGCCACCCTGGACGCGACGCTGCAGGTAAAGATCGGCTCCGAGGTCATCCCGACCGACGGCGCCACGCTGTCCATCCCCATCCTGTTCGCCTCCCTGGCCAAGGCCTACGGCAACGTCGGCGTCGGCGATCACGCCAACCCCGGTGTCGCGGACTTCGACGGTGCCGGCTTCAGCTACTCGAGGCAGGGGCTGGCCGCAGTCGGAATCGTGCCGGGACAGCCGGTCGTTTACGGCGAGATCACCTACACCTGGCCGGATGTCGCGGCCGGGGCGCCGGACAACGTGGTCGCGGCCGGACAACGGATCGCCATCAACCAGGCCGGTAGGTCCTTCTCGATCCTCGGGGCCGCCAACAACGGGAGCGGTACCGGAACCGGCACCATCCGTTACACCGACGGCAGTTCCACGCCGTTCACGCTGGCACTCAACAACTGGACGTCATCCGCCCTGCTGCCGCAGGACGAACTGGTGGCGACCGCCCACGAGTGGAACCCCAAGCCCGGCAGCGGATATCCCGATGCGCTGGATGTCAGCCTGTACACCACCACCATCACCCTGAACCCCGGCAAAACCGTTGCCTATCTGACGCTCCCGTCGTCCTCGACGAGCGACCAGGCCGGCAACCGGCTGCACCTGTTCGACCTGCAGGTCACTCCGGTCGACGGCCAGGCTGCTGTTTCGACCACCACGGCCGGACTGTCGCCGATCGCCGTCGCGGTCGGAACGGCCACGACGGCAACCGTCCTCGTCACCGGGACCGGCGGCACGCCCACCGGAACGGTCACGATCGCCGAGGGCACCGCGGTGCTGGCCACCAAGGCGCTGACCGGCGGAACCGCGATCATGACGATCGGCGCAGACCTGCCCGCCGGTGTACACGCGCTGACCGTCTCCTACCCGGGTGACGACAAGTTCAAGGCGTCCTTCGCCACCCTGTCCCTCACCGTCGGTACCGCTCCGAAGGTCCGGCTCGTCACCACCCCGACGGCGCCGAACAGCACCGGGTGGTACACCGTCCCGGTGCGACTGGCGGTCGTCGCCACCGATCCGGTCGATCCGAACCCGATCGTGCAGGCGCAGGTGGACGGTGCCGATTGGGCGCAGATCTCGGCCCCGGTGCAGTTCACCACCGACGGCACCCACGCGGCGGTCGTACGGGCGACCAACGCCGACGGCATCGTCTCCGCCTCGACGCCCTGGACGGTGGAGATCGACCAGCTGGCTCCGGTGTCCAACGCCACGTTCGACGATGCGGCCCGCACGCTCACCTTCACTGCGGCGGACGCCACCTCGGGCGTCGGCCACGTCGAGTACCAGCTGCCGGGCGGGGGCTGGACGAGCGTGTCCGGACCGGTGACGCTCGGCAGCGCCGCGATGGTGGTCAACTATCGCGCGATCGACAAGGCCGGCAACAGCGAAGCCGCGCATCAGGTCTCGGTACCGAGGGTGGGTATCACCCTGCTGGATTCCAGCACCGTTGCGTCGTTGTCGAAGAGTTCGGTGGTCGCCGGCGGGACCGTCACCCTCACCGTCAAGGTCGGCGGCCAGGGCGCGACACCCACCGGGACGGTGCGGGTCACCTCCGGGAGCGCACAGATCAGCCAGGCCGCCCTGTCCGGTGGCCGGGCGACGCTGACGATCAAGGGCAGCGCCTTCCGCACCGGTCGCTACTCGCTGACCGTCGCCTACGGCGGTGACACCACCTACGCGGGCTCCTCGGACGCCGTCATCCTGACGGTGAGCAAGGCCCCGTCTGCCAGCAGCATCAGCTTGTCGTCGGCGAAAGTGCCCTACGGGTCCGCGGTCAGTGCGACCGTGAGGGTGAGTGCAAGCGGGGTCAGCGCCACGGGCATCGTGACCATCAGGGAAGGAAGGACAGTCGTCGGCACCGGGCGACTGGCCCGCGGTGCCACCGTGATCAAGTTGCCGATCCGCCTTGCGGTGGGTACCCACGCGCTGACGGCCACCTACGGCGGTGATTCCGCCGTCGCCGCCTCCGCCGTTGGTGCCACGCTGGTGGTGGTCAAGGCAGCCACCACGGTCAAGGCCAAGGTCACCCCGTCGCGGATCACCACCACCACCAGGGCTGCGGTGGCGATCTCGGTGACGTCGACACCCGCCGGCACCATCGCCGCCGGGGTGGTGACCGCGAAGGTGACCACCGGTTCCCGGGCGGTGGCGACCATCGCCGTCCGGCTGGCCAACGGCAGGGCCATTGCCACGCTGCCCCACCTGGCCGCCGGGACCTACACGGTCACCCTCGCCTACAGCGGGTCGTCGCAGTTGGTCGCGTCCGCCGCCAGGACCATCATGCAGGTCGTGCGCTGAACGGATGACCTGCCCCGTTGATTGCCCCGGTCCCCGTGGTTCCGGGGCAATCAACGGCCTGAAAATACCGACTGGATACCGCAATATCACCGACTTTTGAAACCTGCACGTCTGCGTTCGGAAGGGCGTCATTTTCGGAGCGGGAATTATCATCACCAGGCTTGACAGTGATCGTCCTGTCGTTGCACGATCATCATGCGATTGCACCAGGAGTTTCTCGAGCTTTTCATCTGAATTTCGATGGCTTTTGCATTCGCCGGTCATCCGGGGCCTGTCAGGCCCCGGCCTGCCGGACAACCTGATCGACCGAGAGGACCGCAATGTTGCGTATCAGGGCTCGACGCCCGTCCCGGCCCGTCCTGACCGCAGTCGGTGCGGTGGCCGTCATCCTCATCGGGTCGATCGCGGCCACGACGGTGGCCACCCACCGGATGCCGGCAACCGTGACGGTGGCCGGCATCCTCGGTCTGCCGCCGATCAGCTCGGCCCAGGCGTACAACTTGGCGCCGGCCACCCGCACGATCCGGCCCGTCACGGTCACCGACAGCACCGGCCTGCTGGCCGACTACGTCTCCGCCTCCTCCCTGATCTCCGAGCAGTCCGCGCACGGCCTGCGGACCGTCGGTAGCGGGTCCAGCGTCGCCACCGTCGACGGCACCGCGGTCCGGCGCAGCGGCACGTCACCGGACGCATCCTTCTCGTATCTGTTGCACGGCAGTGGCAAAGGCGCCCAGACGGTGCGGGTGGAAGAGGCCGGCAGCGCATCGTCCAGCTACGACGTCCTCGTCGGGACCACGACGCTCCACCAGCGTCGGCCGACCGCCGCGGACTATGCGTTCGGCGGCCGGGCCATCGGGATGGTGCACTACGCGCTGACCGTGCCGGCGGCGGCCATCGCTGCCGACGGCACCTACCGCCTGACCTTCCGCAACACCGCAACCCCCGGGGACGGCGCCCAGATCGCCGGGGTCTGGGATTCCGCCGCCACCGGCGCCGCACAGGCGCCCTTCGGCGGATCGGTGACCAACCCCAAGGGTGCTTCCGGTACCGGGACCACCGTGCTGAAGTCAGACATCTTCGGCGCGCCGTATGTCATCTACGACTTCGGCAAGGATGTCGCCGGAACCGTCAGCCTCGATGTCGACAACCGCGCCGGATCGCCCAAAATCGGGGTGGCGTTCAGCGAGTCGATCCAATTCCTCACCACACAGTCGGATTTCAGCCAGGATCCGAGTGGGGTCGCCACCGAAACCCACTTCTTCCAGCCGGCTGCCGGCCGGAGCACGATCAACGATTCGGTGATCCGCGGTGGATTCCGCTACCTCATGCTCTACCTCGCCGCACCCGGCGAATTGTCCGTCTCGAATCTGGCGCTGCATTTCACCGGTGACCCGGACAATCCCGATCTTCGCAACTACAAGGGCGCATTTTTCTCCAGCGACACGACGCTCAACAAGCTCTGGTATTCGGGCGCCTACACGACCCAGCTGTCGACCATCGCGTCGAACACGGGTCGTCCCTACCCCGCCCAGCCCGGTCCGGTGGCCAACGACGTCACGGTCGCCAAGGGCACCAGCTTCCTGAGCGACGGCGCCAAGCGTGACCGCCTCGACTGGGGCGGCGACAACGGCATCTCGGGTCCGGTGGCGTTGCTCACGACCGGTCGCGGCGAGGCGGTGCAGAACAGCATCGAGTGGTTCGGGGACCATCCGTTCCCGAACGGCCAGATCCCGGGTGTCTACCTGCCGGCACCGGCCGGATTCCAGTCGGCGTGGGGGGAGTACGCGGCCTGGTGGGTCCATAACTACTGGACCTACTACCTGTACACCGGCGACCGTGCCTTCCTGGACAGCTACTACTCCGCGATGAAGGGAAACCTGGCGTGGTTCGCCACCCAGGTCGGTGCCGATCATCTGTGGGACGTGTCGGGGGCGACCAGCGGGCACTGGGGTTACGGCCAGTCGGGCAAGGAAACCTACGACAACGCCGTCTACACGATGGCGCTGCGGGACGCTGCCGCTGCGGCCGCTGTCGAGGAGGACACCTCGGCAGCCAGCAGTTACACGACGCGGGCGACGCAGACGGCTGCGGCGGTGAACGCGACGCTGTGGGATGACACCGCAGGCGCCTACCTGGTACTCCCGGGCAGCACTGCACATCCCTTGGACGGCAACACGATGGCCGTCGTCGCCGGTATCGCCACCGGCGACCGCGCCACCCGCGCCCTGGCGTTCGTGCACAAGACGCTCGGCACGCCGCTCGGCGAACTCAACGTCGACAGCACGGACAACAACAACGTCTCCAACGTCATCAGCCCGTTCGTGTCCTATCAGGAGCTGCTCGCCGACTCGGCCCTGGGGACGGCCGCCGGCGACACCCAGGCGATGTCGGATCTGCGCCGCACCTGGGCCCACATGTTGACCGGCGACACCACCAGCACCCTGTGGGAAACCGTCTCGCCCAGCGGTGGTCTCGGTCTCGGGTCCTACACCAGCATGGCGCACGGCTGGGGTACCGGGCCGACGGCCTATCTGACCAACCAGCTGCTGGGGGTCACGCCGACCAGTGGTGGTTTCGCCTCGTTCCAGGTGGCGCCGCGCCCCGCGGGCGGGGTCACCTGGGCGCAGGGCACCGTCCCCACGCCCCGGGGCCCGATCGGGGCCGGCTGGCGCCAGCACGGCCAGTCGTTCCAGATCGCCGTGACGGCCCCGGCGGGCAGCAGCTACCGCATCGTCCTCCCGGACGGCACGGGCACTGTCGTAGTCGGCGGCGCCACCGTCTTCGAGGCCGGACATGCCGTCACCGGTTCGTCCTCGGGCACCGTCCGCCGCAGCGGCGGCGACCTGGTGCTCGAGGGACTGCACGGCACCACCGACATCACCACTTCTTGAACCCCCATCGGCAGGGAGCCCAGACCATGAAGCGAATTCGACCACTGCTGATCACCACCGCACTCGTGGCCAGTGCCCTGCTCGCTACCGGCGCAGCCACTCCGGGTGTCGACCGAGCGTCCGCGCCGGGCAGCGCGGCCGTTGGCACGGTTGGCAGTTCCGCCGCGGCGGCCACGGGTGTGCCGCAGCCCGGCAAGTGGCAGCAGTACGTGAACAGCCCGGCGTCCCGGACCATCAAGCCGACCGCGGTGGTCCACGCACTGGACCGCGCGGGCATTATCACCGGGGCACCGGCCAACGCATTGGCCACCGACGGGAAGTCCGTGCGGCTCACCAGCACCGGTGGTCGAAGCGGGTCTCCCCTGCTCACCGTCGATCTCGGGCAGGACGTCGGCGGACTGGCGGACGTCCGGGTCCTCGCGGCCTCGGATCCACGACCGTCCCTGCGCGCCTGCTTCTCCGAATCGCAGAACTACCTCGCGCTGACCGACGCGCAGAACAGCGGTGAAGGTGCGATCGCACCCGGCTGCGACACGGCCAACATCTTCAACGGATTCCCCGGTGTCGGATACACCTACGACAGCGACTCGCATCTCCTCGACCTGCCGGCGACGCTCCCGGGGACGGCGAGCGACAAGGTGCTGCGCGGTGGCTTCCGTTACCTGACCCTGTTTCTCGACAGCCCGGGCTGGGTCGACGTCGACGCTGTCACGGTGAACTTCACCGCCGCCCCGGGCCAGACCGATCTGCGCAACTACCCCGGTCACTTCCTCTCCAGCGACGACACCCTCAACAAGATCTGGTACGCCGGGGCCTACACGACCCAGCTCGACACCGGCCCGGCGAACTCGGCGAAGTCCTGGCCGTACGTGACCGGTGAGGCCGACTCCTCGGACGCCGTGGTACCCGGAGCCGATCCGACGAAGGAAGTCATCTACGACGGCGGCAAACGTGACCGCATCGTCTGGCAGGGCGACCTCGCCGTGCAGGGTCCGGTGACCTACCTGTCCACCAACGACAAGAGCGCGGTGGAGAACTCCCTGGCATCACTGGCGTCCCAGCAGCTGGCCGACGGATTCATGCCGGCCGAGAGCCTGGTGGGCGACCACAACACCGGAGAGGAACGTACCTACGGCGAATACGTCACGTGGTTCGTCAACAACATGGAGCAGAACTGGATGTACACCGGGGACAAGGCGTTCCTGACGACCTGGTGGCCGGCCGTCACGAAGGCCATGGCCTGGCTGGAATCGGTGCGGCTGCAGGACCCACAGGGTCTGATCTCCTTCGCCGCGGTGAACTCCTGCGGGCACTACGGGTACACCGACTGCGGGCACGAGACCTACCTGAACGCCCTCTACGTCCGCAACCTCCAGCAGGCCGCGGACCTGGCGAAGGTGATGGGCGACAACGCTTCCGCTGCGACCTACACCGCCAGGTCTACGACCGTGAGCAACGCGATCAACGTGCAGCTGTGGGATCCGGTAGCCGGTGCCTACCGCTACTCGCGGGAGACACCGAACTCCTACCCGCAGGATGCGAATGCCACCGCGGTCCTGACCGGGGTGGCGACCGGAGCCCGCGCGAGCAGTGCGCTGGCCTACCTGCGGTCGCACACCTGGTCCACTCTCGGGTCCCTGACGGTGCCGGTCGACAACGCGCCGTCCTCGCTCCCGGCGTTCT
This sequence comes from Nakamurella sp. UYEF19, assembly GCF_040546275.1. Taxonomy (NCBI): domain Bacteria; kingdom Bacillati; phylum Actinomycetota; class Actinomycetes; order Nakamurellales; family Nakamurellaceae; genus Nakamurella; species Nakamurella sp. UYEF19. The sequence continues at coordinate 146,827 of NZ_JBEPNO010000010.1, forward strand.
ACGCCCCGCTGCCGTCCGGGTTCGAGGTCGACGCCCGCCTCACCCAGGCCGGAACCGACCCGCTGGTGGGCCAGTCCGCCGAACAGCTGATGACGACCTTCTGGGGCTGGATGCTCCAGCAGGATCCGGGCACCACGTTCTGGGAGCACGTGCGGCCCGACGGCACGCCGAACCTGTCCCAGTTCTCGTCGTTGGCCCATGGCTGGGCGGCCGGCCCGACCGTGTCGCTGACGCAGGGTGTCCTCGGACTGCGGCCGACCTCGGGCGGGTATGCGACCTGGTTGGCCCGCCCCACCCCCGGGTCGCTGACCTGGGCCGAAGGGACGGTGCCGACTCCGCAGGGGAACCTGGACGCGCACTGGGACCACACCCGGTCCGGCTTCACCCTGCAGCTCACCGCGCCGAAGAAGACATCGGGCTCGGTCCAGGTGCCGACCTTCGGCGACTCCGTCAGGGTCACCGTCGACGGCCGGACGGTGTGGGACGGCAAGCGGGGGACGGCGACGGTGCAGGGCGGCTACGTGACCGTCAACGGTGTCGGCGCCGGCAAGCACACCGTGGTGGTCACCCCGACGAGTCCGGTGAGGACGACCGTCTCCCTGATCGCCTCGTCGGACCAGAGCTCCGTCGCTCCGGGTTCCACCGTGCACCTGACGGCGACGCTGACCGGCCGCGCGGCCGGCACCCTGACGGGCCGGCTGGCCGTCACCGGACCGGCCGGCTGGGTGATCAGTCCGGCCACCACCGGTGTCGACGTGACCAGCGACGGCCGGGTGGTCAGCCGGACGGTCGACGTCTACGCCTACGTCTCGCCCCAGGCCGCCAGCGGTTCGCCGACGGTGAAACTCACCTTCTCCGGATCGGGGGCCACCGCAGTCGCGTCGGTTCCGTTCACGTTGCAGCGCAGCACCATCATCTACGATTTCGAGTCGGGCACCCAAGGCTGGACGGCCGGCACCGGGGTGACCTCGCTGGCGACGGTGGGTAGCTTCGCCAACGGCCCCGGCCGGCCCGAGCAGGGCGCGGCCGCACTCGAGGCGATCGGCGCCGGCATCGCGGCCGACAGCCCGCGGACGGTCTCGGTGACCCCGTCGTCACCGTTGGACCTGAGCGGCGCGACCACCTTGGCCCTGGCGATGGACAGCTACGGCGGTGCTCCCGGCGCCACCGGGTACGCCGGCACGATCGTGGTGACCGGTACCGACGGCAGGACGGCGCAGATCACCGCGCCGATCAGCCCGGACAGCTGGACCACCCTGACCCTCGACCTGTCCGGGTTCGCCGGCCGCAGCTCGGTTGCGTCCATCTCGGCGTCGATGAATGCCGTGGGCAGTTCGCAGATCTGGCAGCCCCGGTTCCAGATCGACGACGTCCGAACGGTGGGCTGACGGGTGGCCCGGTCACGGGCTTGCTCGGTGCTGGTCCTGCTGGTGACCGTCGCGGTCGGATTGTCCGTGACCGGTGGTGTCGCCGTCTCGGCCGCTCCGGCCCGGGCGGCGACCCCGGCCACCCTGCCGGCCCGAGCGGCGACCGCTCCGGTCGTCGCGTCACCGGCGGCGGTCGGGGTGGGCATCACCTCGGTAATCGCCGACACGACGTCCATCACGGTCGTCGGGTCCCTTCCGCCTGCCGACGACTCGGCCGTCACGACGGTCGATGTGTACCAGTTGGATCCGGCGCAGGACGACTCGCAATATGCGACCGGCACTCCGGTGGCCACCATCTCACCCTCGTCCGCATCGTTCCGGGTGTCCTTTCCGCGCCTCGCCGAGGCCCGCGATGGCTACTACTCGAAGTACCTGGCCGTGGCCGTCGCTGCCGGAGCGGGCGGCGCGGACGGTACGAGCAGCCCGCTCGGGGATGCGCACTACGTCGATGACGTCCGGTTCACGGCAACCAACACCTACCCCTTCCCGGCGATCCGGGACAAGAAGGGTCTCCAGGTCGAGATGACCGACGACGCCGAGCAACTCGGCGTCCGCCACGGGGCCATCAATGTGGCCTTCAACCAATTGATGCTCCGGGAACCGGTTGCACCGGCCGCCACGCTCACGTTCACCACCGACGGTCGCACCTTCTTCTTCGACCGGGCCTACATCGAGAGCCTCGACGGCCAGATCAAGGCGCTGTCGGACAACGGCGCACTGGTCGACCTCATCCTGATCCTGTATGCCGACAGTAACCCGAACTCCGCGTTCAGCGAGCTGGTCCATCCGGACGCCGTCGTCGGCAAGGGTACGGTCTACGCCTTCAACACCAAGACCGCGCTCGGACTTCAGTACTTCAAGGCCGGGATGCAGTTCCTCACGCAGCGCTACACCCGCACCGACCAGCGGTACGGCCGCGCGCTGGGTTACATCGTCGGCAACGAGGTCGACTCGGCGTACGTCTGGTCGAACATGGGTGACCAGCCACTGCAGTCGTTCCTGGAGTACTACCAACGCGCCGTCCGCATTGCCTGGCTGGCGGCGCGCCAGGCCTACAACGAACCCCGGGTCTATGTCTCGCTGGATCACCAGTGGGCCGTCCCGGTCGATCCCGGGCAGCCGCTGCAGTCCTACGCCGGCAAGGACGTGGTGGACGGACTGGCCGCCCTGTCACGTGCGGAAGGCGACTTCCCGTGGGGTGTCGCCTACCACCCGTACCCGCAGAATCTGTTCAACCCGGCCTTCTGGCAGGACACCCAGGCCACCAAAGATTTCGAGACGCCCCTGATCACGTTCAAGAACATCGAGGTGCTGCCGACGTACCTGCGGCAGGGCGGGTTGCCCTACCAGGGGCAGCAACGCCGGATCATCCTGTCCGAGCAGGGCTGCAACACGCCCGGTGATTCGCTGGACGCGCAGAAGCTCCAGGCCGCCTGCTACGCCTACGCCTACTACAAGGTCAGATTCCTCGACGGGATCGACGCGTTCATCCTGCACCGGCACGTCGATCACCAGGCCGAAGGTGGCCTGCAACTGGGCCTGTGGACGTGGGACGCCAACAGGACCGACCTCGCCGTGCCCGGTGATCACAAATACCTCTACGACGTCTTCAAGTACATCGACACGTCGAAATCGGCGAGCGTGACGAATTTTGCCCTGCCGATCATCGGCATCACCAGTTGGCAGCAGGTCATCCCCGGTTTCGACGCCGCTCGTCTCGATCAACAGGCCCTGCCCCGGCAGGTCGGCACGCAGGTGGGCGCACGTCCGGTTGCGCCCCGGTCGGTATCCGGTTTCGAGTCCGGCACCGATGGCTGGCTCACCTCGGACAACGCTTCCTCCATCCAGCGGATCACCACCTCGCCGGCAGCCGGGAAGGGCGCCCTACGAGTGCATTTCGACCAGAACCTGCCCGCCTGGTCAACGGATGCGAAGACCTGGAAGGGCGCAGACCGCATCTTCACCACACCGGTGAACGCCTCGCGCACTCCGCATCTGGGACTCGCCGTCCGGGTTCCGACACCCCCGCCCGGGCAATTCACGTCGGGCAACGTCGACTACGTCCAGATCAGGGTCTACGGCACTGACGGGCACGTCGCGTTCGGGTTGGCCAGGGTGGATGCCAACGGGGCGTGGACGACCCTCGACCTGGATCTGACGGCCTGGCCGGAGAGGTCCGCCATCGACCGCATCAAGATCTGGGTCCGCGGCACCACCGACGACAACTGGCTCGGTAGCTTCGATCTCGACCAGATCACGCTCTCCGCGTCCGTCAACCCGGCGCCGGCCGTCCGGAACATCGACCTGACGACCACCGCCTCCAGCCGCAACGGGGTCGGCGCCACGGTGGCGATCACGGTGACAAACCACGATCCGGCGCGGTCCACCGGCAGCCTCGTCGCCGTGGCCTGCGACGGCGTTGGCCTCACGCCGACGGCGATTCCGATCGTCGGCATCGCCGGCGCCGGCGGCACCAGGACGGTGACCGTCCGGATCACCCGATACCAGCCGGCCGACCGCACCCGTCCACTCCTGTGCTTCCGATACGGCACGCAACAGCTGCCGACGGTGCTCACCTTGCCGCCACCGACCGAGACGGTGCTCTACGGTTTCGAGGGCGGTACCGAGGGCTGGGTGGCCGGGCAGAACGTCACCGGCATCGCCGCTGTCGCCAGCTTCCCCAACGGCCCCGGAACCCCACACGGTGGGTCGGGTGCGCTCGACGCACAGACCGCCGACACCGACGCCTCCGCGGCTCGCACCGTCAGCCTCACACCCGCCATCGCGCCCGACCTCTCCACGGCCCAGGCCGTCGTCGTCTGGGTCGACGCCTACGGCGGCGCGCCGGGCGCAACGGGTTATGTCGCGCAGGTGATCCTCCACTGCGGCAACGACGTCCTGATCTCGAGCCCGTCGTCGTTCAAGACGGACCAGTGGAATCGTGTGGCAGTGGACGTCGCCGACTGGGACTGCCGGAACCGGATCACCCGGGTCGACGTCACCTTCCACGCCGTCGGCACCACTGCACCGTGGAACCCGCACTTCCAGGTGGACGACGTCGGCTGGGACGACTGAGCGGCCGCAGGCCTGGAGGAATTCGTCGGCCGACGTCCCGGCCCGTCGACGGTGGTGGTGGCCGAAGATCGTCACCCCGCTAGCATTCGGAGCGGCAGACCGAGCACCTCGGAGGCACCATGGCCGCCGCTCCAACGGTTGCACCGGCCCGGCCCGGGCCGTTGTACCGCTTCGGCCTGTTCCTTTTCCGTCACGCCACGGTCGTTCTGGTCATCGGCGCACTGGCTCTGGTGGTGTTCGGGATGCTCGGCGCGGGTGCGTTCGGCAGGCTGAAGGCCGGCGGGTTCGACGATCCGTCCAGTGATTCCGCTCGGGCTGCGAGCATCTCCGGGACGCATTTCCAAGCCGATCCGAATCTGATCCTGCTGGTCACACCGGACGACGGGCAGCTCGATTCGACCGCCAGCCGGGCTGCGGGAATGGCCTTGACCAAGGAGCTGGCTGCGCAGCCCCACGTGCAGATCACCGCCTCCTACTTCCAGGCGCCGGTCCCGCAACTCGCCGCAGCCGATCGGACGTCCGCGCTGATCCTGATCGTCGTGGCCGGCGACCAGGGGCAGATGGTCTCGCGCGGCCTCCAGATCACGACGGCCTTCGGCGGTGAGCAGCACGGAGTGACCGTGCGGGCCGGCGGGCAGGCCGGTGTGTTCAGCGACATCAACAGCCACGTGAGCAGTTCCCTGGTGCTGGCCGAGTCGATCGCCATCCCGGTGACGATGATCCTGCTGCTGCTGGTCTTCGGATCGGTCGTCGCGGCATTGCTGCCCCTGCTGATCGGAACCTTCGCCATCGTCGGGACCTTCTTCGAGCTGTCCCTGCTGGCCTCGGTCACCGACGTCTCGGTGTTCGCCATCAACCTGACGACCGCGCTCGGGCTCGGTCTCGGCATCGACTACGGACTGCTGCTGGTCGCCCGGTTCCGGGAGCAGCTGGCGACCGGTGCCCCGGTACCGGATGCCGTGGCCAGGACGGTCGCCACCGCCGGGCGGACCATCCTGTTCTCCGCCGCCGCAGTGGTGGCGGCGTTGTCGACCCTGACCCTGTTCCCGCTCTACTTCCTGTCCTCGTTCGGCTACGCCGGCATCGGGGTGGTGGTGATCGCCGCACTCGCAGCGCTGATCATCACGCCGGCCGCGCTGGCACTGCTCGGCCGCCGGGTCGACGCCGGAAAACTGCCGTTCGCCGGAACCGCACGGGGGTCGGCGTCGCCGTTCTGGGGGCGCATCGCCGTGACGGTCTTCCGGCACCCGATCCGGACGGCCGGCCCGGTCCTGCTTGCTCTCCTGGTGGCCGCGATCCCGTTGCTGGGCATTCACTTCGCCCTGCCCGACGAAACGGTGCTCCCGACGGACGCGGCCAGCAGAGAGGTGTCAACGGCGCTGCAGCAGCAGTATCCCGCCCGCGCCACTGCCGTCATCACAGTGGTTTCATCCGCCCCGGCCGGCCTGCCCACCGCGCAGGCCGTCGCCGCACGCCTCGGGGCGGTGCCCGACGTCACCGCCGTCGCGGTGGCGCCGACCGGCGACGGGTCCGACGGCTACCAGAAGCTCGGGGTCCGCACCGACGTACCGGCCGGGTCCGACCGGGCCAGGGCCGTGGTGACCGCATTGCGGGCTGCCATTGGAAGCGGCGCAGCTGCCGGTTTTCTGGTCGGCGGCGTCGACGCGTCGCTCGCCGACACCCTCACCGGGATCGGCCGGCCACTCCCGCTGGCGTTGTTGATCATCGTCCTGACCACCTTCGTGCTGCTGTTCCTGTTCACCGGGAGCGTCGTGCAACCGATCAGAGCGCTGGTGGTGAACGGACTTTCGCTGTCCGCTGCGGTCGGGATCGTCACCTGGATCTTCCAGGACGGCCACCTGATCGGGCTCTTCGGCGCCACGGTGAGACCGATGGATGCCTCGATGACGGTGCTGCTGCTCTGCATCACCTTCGGTCTGTCGATGGACTACGAGGTGTTCCTGGCCAGCCGGATCACCGAGTTGCACTTCGCCGGTGCCGACCTGCAGACGGCGGTGACGCAGGGGCTGGCCCGGACCGGCCGGATCGTGACGAGCGCAGCCGTCCTGCTCTCGGTCAGCTTCTTCGCCTTCGCCACGTCGTCGGTCTCGATGTTGCAGCTCTTCGGTTTCGGGGCCGGCCTGGCGGTCCTGATCGATGCGACGCTGGTTCGCGGGGTGCTGGTGCCCGCCGTCATGCGCCTGCTGGGCCCGGCGAACTTCTGGGCCCCGCGGCCGCTGCGGGCACTGCATGCTCGAGTCGGAGTGACCGAGGACTAGGCCGGGCAACACCGGAGCCACTCGTCCGGGTTTAATGACGTGGGTATACGCGTCATCGAAGATCCTGCAGCGCCGCCGGAGGTTCATGTGTTCTATCCGTTGACAGTCCTGGACTTCCTCGACCGAGCGGAGACGGTCTACCCCGAGCGCATCGGCCTCGTCGACGAGCCGGACCAAACCGCGCCGAGCTGGGGTGAGATCACCTACGGGGAACTAGCCCGGCGCGCCCGTCACCAGGCGGCGTGGTTGGACTCGATCGGTGTCGAGACCGGCGGTCGGGTAGCGGTGGTGAGTCACAACGCCTCCCGGATGCTGACGTCGTTCTACGGTGTCGCCGGTTACGGGCGTGTCTACGTCCCGATCAACTTCCGGCTCTCGGCCGCCGAGGTGCGTTACATCGTCGAGCATTCCGGGGCGGAGGTGCTGCTGGTCGACCCGGAGCTGCGGGCCACCCTGCTCGACATCGACGAGCCGATCACCGCCCGGACGGTTCGCGTGCTCGGCGAGGACGACGAGGAGATCTTCGGCAGGCCCGGCACCGACGCGACGCCCTGCCCCTGGGCGGGCGACGAATCGGCCACCGCGACGATCAACTACACCTCCGGCACGACGGCGCGACCGAAGGGCGTGCAGCAGACCCATCGGGCGACCTGGATCAACGCCACCGTGTTCGCGCTGCACGCCGGCCTGACCGACCGTGACGTCTACCTCCACACCCTCCCGATGTTCCACGCCAACGGATGGGGCATGCCGTTCGGCACCACCGGGGTCGGGGTCCCGCAGGTGGTGATCCGCAAGATCGACGGCACGGAGATCCTCCGGCGCGTGGCCAGGCACGGCGTGACGGTGATGTGCGCGGCCCCGGCCGTGGTGAACAGCGTGCTCGACGCGCTGGCGACCTGGGAGGGTGAGATCCCCGGCCGGGGAACGGTCCGCGTCATCTGCGCGGGCGCCGCGCCGCCCACCCGCACCATCGAGCGGGTCCGTGCAGATCTGGGCTGGGAGTTCATCCAGATCTACGGATTGACCGAGACCTCACCGCTGCTGACGGTCAACCGGCTGCGGTCCGAGTGGGACGAACTGCCCGCAACCGAACAGGCCCGGTTGCTGACCCGCGCCGGCGCCCCGGCCATCGGGGTGCGTCTGAGCATCGCCGAGGACGGCGAGATCCTCGCCCAGTCCAACCACAACCTCGATGCCTACTGGCAGAACGCGGAGGCGACGGCGGAAGCGCAGGCGGGCAACTGGTTCCACACCGGGGACGGCGGCAGCATCGAGGCCGGCTACCTGACGATCTCGGACCGCAAGAAGGACGTGATCATCACCGGCGGCGAGAACGTCAGCTCGATCGAGGTCGAGGACGCGTTGATGTCGCACACCGGGGTCCGTGAGGTCGCCGTCATCGGGATCCCCGACGCCAAGTGGGGCGAGCTCGTCACGGCGCTGGTGGTGCGTGCTCCGGGCTCTGCGGTGACGGCCGAGGAGTTGATCACCCACTGCCGCCGCAGCCTTGCCGGGTTCAAGTGCCCGAAGCAGGTGGAGTTCGTCGACGAACTGCCGCGCACGGCCACCGGCAAGCTGCAGAAGTTCAAACTCCGGCAGGGGTACTCCGCCGGATAACCGAGCACCGCGTGCAACAGATCCGGACCGAGATCCGTCTCATCGACGTCAGTTGATGTGAACGCTCGGCAGTCGATCGGAGAACAACGACGTGGGTGGCCTGCTCGCACCAACCGAACAGATCGAGCGGACCTGGCCTCCGCCGGAGCCGGCGCGGCGACTTCGCGGGAAGCCGCCGGGGCTCGGTCGGCCCTTCGCCGAACGGTGGTTGCCCTATCTCATGTGGGTGGCGTTCGCCGGGGTCTACTCGACCTTGTCGCTGACCCGGTTCGCGCGGCTGTCGACGCCGTCGTGGGACAACGCCATCTTCCAGCAGGCGATCAGCGCCTATGCGCACTTCCGGGCGCCGATCGTGGACATCAAAGGCCCTGGGTATCTGATCCTGGGCGACCACTTCTCGCCGATCCTCGCGCTGCTGGCCCCGATCTACCGGGTGTTCCCGTTCGCGCAGACGCTGCTGGTGGCACAGGCGGTGCTGATCACCGTGGCACTGGTGCCGATCACCAGGATCGCGGTCGAGCGACTAGGTGCGGCCGGTGGATCCGCCGTTGCGGTGGCCTTCGCGCTGTCGTTCGGCATCCAGTCCGCGGTCTTCACCGACTTCCACGAGGTGGCGTTCGCGGCACCGTTGGTCGCGTTCGGCGGCGCCGCCTTCCTTCGCCGCCGGTGGAAGGCGGTGGCCTGGTGGTCGCTGCCCCTGCTGCTGGTGAAGGAGGACCTCGGGATCACCGTGGCCGCCATCGGACTGGTCCTCGTGCTGGTCGGCGCCCGTCGGGTCGGGGTCGCGCTGCTCGCGTCCGGGATCGTCGGGTTCCTCCTGGTGGTCTTCGTCGTGGTACCAGCCTTCAACCAGCACGGCACGTTCGACTACTGGGGGTCGGTCAGTTTCGGCACTGCGGGCCCCAGCGCTCTCGAGACATTCTTCACTGGCTGGGATCTCAAGACGGTGACCCTACTGCTGACCTTCGGCATCACCGGGTTCCTTGCTCTTCGGTCACCGTGGGTACTGGTCGCGTTGCCGACCCTGGGATGGCGCTGGATCGGGGAGAACTCGACCTACTGGGACACCAACTTCCACTACTCGCTGATCCTGATGCCGATCGTCTTCCTCGCGATGCTCGACGCGATCCAGCGGGTCCGGGACGGGAGGGGCGGCCCTGCGTGGCTACGCCGGTACGTGGCGCATGCACCGACCGCGGCCCTCGCCGTGGCCTTGGCGCTCTGCCTGCAGTTCCCGATCAACAATCTGTTCAAAGCCGAGACCTACCAGGCGAATCCGGACGCCGTGGCCGCTGACGCGGCCGTGGCCCTGATGCCAAAGGGGTCGAGCGTGGAGACCAATCTCGGGCTGATCACCCACCTGGTGTCGGACTACCAGGTCTACTGGACCGGAACCGTCGGCAGCGCCGTCCCGGACTACGTCCTGATCGACACCCGTAGCGCCGAGGACATCAAGGAGGTCGCGACCTGGGCCGAGCAGCAGCATCCCGGTGTCGACTACCGGCAGATCTACGATTCCGACGGATACCTGCTGGCCGTCAAGGTGGGGTGATCGGGCCCGGTCGGTCTCGGCAGGCCAAGGGCGGCCAGCGCCCAGCTGATGCTCGACTCCTGTTGCGCGCCATAGAGATCGTCGGGACGGTGCAGTGTGGTGCCAAGCACACCCTCGAGCCAGGACTCGTCAAGATCGGCACCGTCCACGGTGACATCCTTGGCCCCGGCGCCGGTCAGGTTCGAGGAGAAGATGCCGGCCGCGGAGCGCGGCAGGAAGTCCTCGTAGACCACCGGTTCGGCGGTGAGCCAGCCTCCGGCGATCAGGCCCGCCACCGAGGTCGGTGGTCGTCGACCGTCCGGTGGTCGACGAACCGGGCTGACGGTGAACACCCCGAGACCCTCTGCGAACAGACTGTTCTCGTCCGACGGGAAGTGCTGTCCCCAGATCTGTTGCCGGCAGGCTGTGACATCGATATCGGCCGGGCCGCCGACATCGAGGCTGCCCAGGTCGATCTCGGCCACCGCACGGTCGTAGCGGACCCGGCCGGCCGGAGTGAGGGCGATGCCCCGTGCCTCGACCTCCCCGAACCGGACGCGCAGGGACCCTTCCGTGACGGTGCCGTCGGGATTCCGGAAGCGGCGGGGTTCGGCCAGGGCCCGGAAGGAGGTCTGACGGAGCAAGATCTCCGGGCCGTCCCAGCGCGGCGGTCCCTGGATGGAATCGATCATGGTGATGCCATGATCGGCCATCCGGCGGTACAGCGCATCGATGTCCAGGACCCGCGGAGTGAGGTGGTTGATGTGGGTGGACCGCACGCCCCCGATGTCGGCGGCGACCGCCGAGACCTGTTCCAGCTCTTGATACCACGCCCGGTCGATGGGTTCGGCGGACAGCGCGAACGACCGGGCAGCGCCGGCGAGGAACTTCTGCGCGTCCGACTCCCCCAGACCGCCGTCAGCGACCGCTCTGTCGGCCAGGACGAGCAGCGCCGGCGAGAACAGTTCCCGGCCGGCCAGGAAGGTGCGGAGCCGGCGGGACAGATCGGGTGAGAAGAACCGGCGGTCGTCGACGGCCAGCAGCGAGGTGAAGACCCGGAACGGGTTCTGGGCGAGCTCGGCCGGGTCGGTGGGCCGGAACGCCGTCGACACCACCGGGATGGCGCTCGCGGCCGCATCGCGGAGGTCGTAGTAGCCGGTCGGTGACATTCCCATGGCGGCAAAGATTCTCGCAACCTGCGCCAGCTCGCCGGGGGTGCCGACCCGGATCGCGCCGTGCCGTTCCGCGGTGACCCGATCCAGGCTGCCGAGTCTCTCCGCGTCGGCACCCATGGCGGCCGCCACCTCGCTGTTCACCTGCTGCGAGAGGTCGACCAGGGTCGTGTAGGCGGGGACCTCCCGGCCGTACAACTCGGACAGCGTCCGCGCGAACCGGGCCCGCAACCCGGTGGTGGACAGGATTGTCACGAGAAATCGGCCGTCATGAGAAGTCGACGCCCTGGGCGAGCGGGAGTTCGTCGGAGTAGTTGACCGTGTTGGTGGCCCGCCGCATGTAGGCGCGCCACGCGTCCGATCCGGATTCGCGCCCTCCGCCGGTCGACTTCTCCCCGCCGAACGCGCCGCCGATCTCCGCTCCGGACGTCCCGATGTTGACGTTGACGATGCCGCAGTCGGATCCGTCGGCGGCCATGAACCGCTCGGCCTCCCGTTGATCGGCGGTGAAGATGCTGGACGAAAGTCCCTGTGGGACACCGTTGTGCAGCTCGACGGCCTCGGCGAACGTCGAGTAGGTCAGCACGAAGAGGATCGGGGCGAATGTCTCCGTGCGGACGATGTCGGTCTGCGCCGGCATCCGGACGACGGCCGGCGCGGCATAGAACGCACCGTCGTGTCCGACGTCGACCCGGTGACCGCCGATGACGACGGTGCCGCCGGCTCGTTCCGCCTCCTGCAGCGCCGCCGCCATGGCCTCGAAGGCTTTGCCATTGATCAGCGGGCCGACCAGGATCCCATCGGCGAACGGATCGCCGATGCGCAGGTTGCCGTACACCGCGGCGATCCGCTCGACCACGGTGTCCACGATCGACTCGTGCACGATGAGCCGCCGCAGGGTGGTGCAGCGCTGACCGGCGGTCCCCGCCGCAGCGAAGACGATGCCGCGGATGGCGATGTCCAGGTCCGCGGACGGCGTCACCACGGCCGCGTTGTTACCACCGAGCTCGAGAATGGTGCGGCCGAACCGGGCCGCGACGCGGGGCGCGATCTGTGCCCCCATCCGCTCGGACCCGGTGGCGCTGACCACCGGGACCCGTGGGCTGTCCAGCAGCGGCGCGGCGCCCGCGGCGTCGGTGACGACCACCGTGTTCAGATTCCCCGGCGCCGACAGCTCCCTGGCCGCCCTGGCGAGCAGCGCCGAGCTCGCGATCGCCACCAGAGGTGTGGTCTCGGAAGGCTTCCAGACGACGGTGTCGCCACACACGAGGGCCAGCGCGGTGTTCCACGACCAGACGGCAGCGGGGAAGTTGAAGGCACTGATCACGCCGACAACCCCCACCGGGTGCCAGGTTTCCATCAGCCGGTGGCCCGGCCGTTCCGACGGCATCGTCCGTCCGTCCAGCTGCCGGGACAGCCCGACGGCGAAATCGCAGATGTCGATCATCTCCTGGATCTCGCCGAGCGCCTCGGAGCGGATCTTCCCGACCTCGACACCGATCAGGTCGGCCAGGTCCTCCTTGTGCTCGGTCAGCAGCTGGCCCAACCGTTTGACGAGGGCGCCGCGGGCCGGGGCCGGGACCGTACGCCACACCAGGAAGGAACGGTGTGCTGATTCGATCGCGGCCTCCACATCGCCGGCGTCGGCCATCGGAACGGTGATCACCACCTCGCCGGTGATGGGGCTACGGACGTCGAGGCGTCGATCCCCGGTGAGCACCGCCGTGTCCGCCCCGCAGCGCGACAGTGCCCGTGCGGCAAGGTCCGCCAGTCCGGCGGTGGTGGTCGAGGTGGCGGAAAGGGCCTGCGTCATGGTGGGTTCTCCGGTGGGTCAGATGATGGCGAGTTCGGTACGGACCGCCGGACGGCGGAAGCGCCGTGCGTCGAACGGTGAGACGTCAACGGGCGGAACCCGTCCGAGATACAGGGCAGTCACACATTCCCCCACCGCCGGGCTCTGCAGGAAGCCGTGGCCCGAGAATCCTGCCGCGTACAGGAAGCGGAACCCGGGGCCGGCCTCGCCGATCAGCGCGTTGCAGTCGGGGGTCATCTCGTAGAGGCCCGCCCACCCACTGGAGAACGGGACATCGGCCAGATCGGGCGCGAAGAGCCGGAGCGTCTCGCGGAGCGGTGCGTGCCAGGACGTGGTCACGCCGGTGTCGAAGCCGACCGACTCGTCCGGATCGGCCCAGCCGGCCAGCATCCCGCCGTTCTCGGAGCCGTGGAAGTAGGCCGTGCTGGAGTAGTCGATGGTGAACGGCAGGCTCGATGGCCGGCCGGCGATCGGCGGGGTGAAGACGATCTGCCGGCGGAGGGGTTCGATCGGCAGGTCGACACCGGCCAGGCCGCCCACCCTTCCCGACCAGGCCCCCGCCGTGCAGATCACCGCCTCCGCGAGAAACATCTGCCCGGCCGAGGTCTCGACCACAGCGTGGCGCCCGGTCGCCTCCCGGATGCCGATGACGGAGGTGTGCGTCCGTACCTGCACCCCCATCGCCGACGCCGCCTCGAGGAAACCCCGGACCACGTCGGTGGGGCGGGCGAATCCGGCTTCTGGCGACCAGGCCGCGGCTACCAGACCCTCTTTGGACAGATACGGGCAGAGTGCAGCCGCCTCCGCGGCGTCCACCATCCGTCCCGGGGCGCCCATCTCGTTCTGCAATGCGATGCCCGCTTCGAAGGCGGCGACGTCGTTCTGGTCGCGGAGGGCGAACAGGTAGCCGACCTGCTGCAGACCGATATCCACGTGCAGGTCGCCGGCGAAGCCCTGGAAGACGCGCAGGCTCCGGACGCCGAGTTCTATGTTGGCCGGGTCGGAGAACTGCGCCCTGACCCCGCCCAACGGCTTGCCCGACGACCCGCCGGCGAGCTCTCCGGCTTCCAGCAGCACGACGTCGGTGACGCCGGCCCTGGCCAGTTGGTAGGCCACGCTCGCGCCCATCACCCCGCCGCCGATGATCACCACCTCGGTGCGCAGCGGCGGAGGAGAACTGGTGCTGCCGGACATGCGGCCTCCTGGACCATCCGCCGTTCTCGGGTCTGCCTGCGCGGTCCTCTCGAACGAGGACCGGTGGTGCTCACCGTAGATGTCCGCGGCACTTCGCCGCCCACCCGGGCAGGCTCAGGCCCGTTGATCGCTCCGAGAGCACTGTTGCTGTCGGTGGTGTCGCGCACCACGTGGTGACCTCGACGGCGTTCTGCGCGAATGCGAAGGTGCATGAAACGGCAGAACCCGCACAGCGTGGGCTACGCGGTGCGGGCTCTTTGCGTGGTGCGGGTGTGACTGATCAAACCAGGTCGATCAGACCGGGCAGATCAGACCAGGACGCCCTGCTCGCCGGCGAGCAGCAACAGGTCGTTGCGCTCGCTGTCGGACATCGCGTGGGCGATCGCGTAGTGAACGGACTTGCGGTAGGCCTCTCGGCGTTCGCGGCGCTTCCGGGCGGCCTGGGCGATTCTGATCATCGTCCCAGCCCGGTCAGCGACATCGGTCATCGTCCCAGTCCGTTCATAGAGCGCTGGCTGATGATGATCAGCTCATCGCGCATGGCCGGCGAACCGACGCTCGCGATCATGCGCTGCCACTCCCGGGCGTTGCGCGACTCGATGCGGCGGTGCTTGATGTTGCTCATGATGCGGGACATTGCGTGGGTCCTTCTCTTCTTCGCGTTGCGATGTGCGCTTGCCCTCTTTGGAACACCTGCGCTCTCCGGTCGACCAGGTCGGTCGGCCGGGGATCTTGACTTACTTCTCCAGATTCGTTGATAAGACGTCCTTGGATGTCGAATCTGGCGGCTGTTGTCCGGTGATTGTGCTCACTGACCTCCGATTCAACAGTTTCGACAAGCTTCTTATGCCCGAGTTCGCGCCCGTAACATCGCGGGTGTGACGAACGTCGGGGACCCGGTGCACCAGGATCGGACGGCAACCGTCGACGTGGTGCGGCGACTGCGGTCGACCGTGCGGGGCGAGGTCGCGGCCGATGCCCGGAGGCGGGCGGAGTACTCCACCGATGCCGGCAACTACCGGGTGGTGCCGCAGGTGGTGGTCGCGCCGCTGGACGTCGACGACGTCCTCGCCGCGCTGGCGGTGAGCCGGGACACCGGGGTACCGGTGACCAGCCGGGGCGGCGGGACAACGGTGGCGGGCAACGCCATCGGCACCGGGATCGTGCTGGACTTCTCCCGTCATCTGCACACGATCCTGGACATCGACGCGGAGAACGGCACCGCGCTCGTCCAGCCCGGTGTGGTGCTGACCGACCTGCAACGCGCCGCGGCGCCCTTCGGGCTCCGCTTCGGCCCGGACCCGTCGACGCAGGCCAGGGCCACTCTGGGCGGGATGATCGGCAACAACGCCTGCGGCCCCCATGCGCTGAGCTACGGGCGGACCGCCGACAACGTCGAATCGCTGACGATCATCGACGGCAGCGGCCGGCAGATCTCGGCCGGCTCGGACGGCACCGCCGCGGTCCCGGGGCTGGAGTCACTCGTCGCCGCCCACCTCGACGTCCTGCGGACCG
The DNA here is from genome assembly GCF_040546275.1 of Nakamurella sp. UYEF19. Classification (NCBI taxonomy): domain Bacteria; kingdom Bacillati; phylum Actinomycetota; class Actinomycetes; order Nakamurellales; family Nakamurellaceae; genus Nakamurella; species Nakamurella sp. UYEF19. The sequence goes on from NZ_JBEPNO010000010.1 coordinate 162,453, forward strand.
AGCTGGGCACCTTCGCGCGCCAGGTCTCCGGGTACTCGTTGGAACACCTCCTGCCGGAGAAGGGACGAAACCTGGCCAAGGCGCTGGTGGGGAGCGAAGGTACCCTCGCCGTCGTGTTGGACGCCCGGGTGAACCTCGTCCGGATCACGCCGGCCCGGCTGCTCGTCGTGCTCGGCTACCCCGATATGGCGTCGGCCGCCGACGCGGTTCCGGCGTTGCTCGCGCATCGGCCGCTGGCCGTCGAGGGTCTTGACGCCCGGTTGGTCGACATCGTCCGTCAGGCCAAGGGCGTGGAGGCGGTGCCCGATCTTCCGCGCGGCGGTGGTTGGTTGATGGTCGAGGTGGGCGGCGAGAGCGACGCGGAAGCACGAACCGCCGCAGTCGGAATCATCACGGACTCGGCCGCGGTCGACTCCATGGTGTTCCCGCCGGGACCGGCCGCCACGGCGATCTGGCGGATCCGGGAGGACGGGGCGGGACTGGCCGGGCGCACGTCGGACGGGCGTCAGGCGTGGCCCGGATGGGAGGACGCAGCGGTCCCGCCGGCCGTGCTCGGTGCATACCTGCGCGAGTTCGAGGCGCTGATGGAGTCCTATGGCGTCACCGGGCTCCCGTACGGCCACTTCGGCGACGGGTGCATCCACGTCCGGCTGGACCTTCCCCTCGAACGCAACGGTGACACGCTGCACGCGTTCGTCACCGATGCGGCGAAGTTGGTCGTGAAGTACGGCGGTTCGTGTTCCGGCGAGCACGGCGACGGCCGGGCACGCAGCGAACTCCTTCCGCTGATGTACTCACCCGCCGCGATCGAACTGTTCGCCGCGGTCAAGGCGATGTTCGACCCGCACGATCTGCTCAATCCCGGTGTGCTGGTGCGGCCGCGGCCGATCGTCGCCGACCTCCGGCGGCCATTGGCGCTGCCGTTGCTCGCGGCCGGCGGATTCAGTTTCCGGCATGACGACGGGGACTTCACGAAGGCCGTCCACCGCTGTGTCGGCGTCGGGAAGTGCCGAGCGGACACCACCGCCGCGGGCGGTTTCATGTGCCCGTCGTTTCTGGCGTCCCGCGACGAGAAGGACGTGACCCGCGGACGGGCGAGGGTGCTGCAGGAGATCACCATTGGGTCGTTGATCCCGGACTTCCACTCGTCCGACGTGCACGACTCGCTCGACCTGTGCCTGTCGTGCAAGGCCTGTGCCACCGACTGCCCCGCCGGGGTCGACATGGCCCAGTACAAGTCGGAGGTGCTGTACCGCCGGTACCGGCGCCGGCTGCGGCCGATCAGCCACTACAGCATCGGCTGGTTGCCCCGGTGGATCAGCATGCTCGATCGGCTGCCCCGTGGAGCGGCGTCCGTCGTCAACGTGGCGCTGGGCTTCCGGCCGGTCGAACGTCTGGTGCTGCGGGCCGGCGGGATGGACCCTCGGCGCCGCGCCCCACGGTTCTCGACGAGGACGTTCCACCGAACCTGGCGGCGCAAGCCCGTTGCTGCGGGCTCCGGCGATCCCGTCCTGCTGTGGGCCGACTCCTTCACCGACGGGATGAACCCCGAGTCGGCGCAGGCTGCGGCGATGATCCTCGGCAGCGCCGGTTACCGGGTGATCGTGGCTGGCGAGGTGGCGTGCTGCGGTCTCAGCTGGATCACCACCGGTCAGCTCGACGGCGCTCGAAAGCGGCTTCTCCGCTTGCTCGACGTCCTGGAACCGTATGCTGCCCAAGGGATTCCGATCGTCGGGCTGGAACCGTCCTGCGTCGCCGTGTTGCGGTCGGACCTGACGGAACTGCTGCCGGACGATTCGCGCGCACTCCTCGTCGCGGGTGCCACCCGCACGCTCGCCGAGCAGCTCACGAGCCGGCACGGGACACCCGACGCCTGGTCGCCGCCGGATCTCGGCGGGGTCGAACTGCTCGTCCAGCCGCACTGCCACCACTACGCCGTGATGGGATTCGGAACCGACCGGCAACTGCTGGAGGAGGCCGGCGCAACGGTGACCTCGGTGGCCGGATGTTGCGGCCTGGCCGGCAACTTCGGCATGGAGGCGGGGCACTACGAGATGTCGGTGGCGGTCGCCGAGAACGCCCTGCTGCCCGCGCTGCGTTCCCGGTCGGCGGCGACGATCGTGCTTGCCGACGGATTCTCCTGCCGCACCCAGATCGACCAACTGGGCGGCGCGCCGTCCATGACGTTGGCTCAACTCCTCGCCGCGCACCTGCCCGGCGCTGCGGATGTCGCTCCGGTGGAGGTGAAGCACGGGGGCTAGACCCCCATCGCCGGGGTGGTGAACCACTTCCTGCCGGCGCCGGCTGTGCCTAGATTCGGACCATGAGCCACACCGAGTCGTTCAAGACCCAGCCGCCGCGGGGGCCAGAGATGATCAGCCGACCGAGTCACACCCGATCTTCGAGCGGGACGTTACTGGCGCTCGGGGCACTCACCACCGCGCTGCTGGCGGCGTTCTCGTCGCGGTACGGGTACCACCGTGACGAGCTCTATTTCCTGGCGTCGGGCCAGCACCCGGCGTGGGGGTATCCCGACCAACCTCCGCTGACCCCGCTGCTGGCCCGGGCAATCTCATGGATCGCACCCGACTCGCTGACCGTCTTGCGCCTGCCATCGGCGATCATCGCCGGCATCGTGGTGGTGCTGACCGGCCTCATCGCGAGAACCATCGGTGCTGGTCGCGCCGGACAGCTGCTCGCCGCGTGCTGCATGGGGGCAGCCGGCGGCACACTTGCCATCACGCACACGCTGGGAACCAGTGCGCTGGACCTCCTGTGCTGGACCGTGCTCGGCTATCTCGTGGTGCGGATCCTGGCCGGCGCCGACAGCCGGTGGTGGCTCGTCGTCGGTGTCGTACTGGGCGTGGCGCTGGAGAACAAGTGGCTGGTCGGGTTCTTCGCCGTCGCGGTCCTGGCCGGACTGGCGATCGCCGGGCCACGCGAGTCGCTGCGGTCGCGGTGGCTCTGGGTCGGGGCGCTCATCGCGGTCCTGCTGTGGCTGCCGAACCTGCTCTGGCAGGCCCAGCACGGTTGGCCCCAGCTCGCGCTCTCCCGGTCGATCGCGGACGGCGGGTCGACCAGTTCCGAGCCGTGGTACCTGTTCGTCCCGCTCGAACTCGTCTTCATGAGCCCGCTGCTGGTGCCCGTGTGGGCCGCCGGGCTCGGCCGGCTCTTCGGCGCCGGCCTCGGACTTCCGCGTCGACGCGAGTTCAGCGCGTTCGGCTGGGCCTACGTCCTGCTGGCCGTCGTCTTCGTGGTCACCGGGGGCAAGCCGTACTACCTGGTGGGCTTCTATCCCGTCCTGTTCGCCGCCGGCGCGGAGCCAACGGTGGCGTGGTTGCAGCGCGGCCGGACGGCCGCTCGCCGGGTGGCCATCACCGCGGCGGTGGTGCTGAGCCTGCTGGTCGACGCGGTCATCTCGCTGCCGCTCCTACCGGTCGACACTCTGTCCGACAGCCCGGTGATGGCGCTCAACGCCGATGCCGGCGAGACCGTCGGGTGGCCGCAGTTCGTCGACACCGTTGCGGCCGCGTACCGGGCGGCGCCGGCGGGGTCGGTCCTGCTGATGGGCAACTACGGCGAGGCCGGAGCCGTCGACCACTTCGGGCCGGCCGATCACCTGCCGCACGCCTACAGCGGGCACAACGCCTACGGCCTCTGGGGCCCGCCCGGCGACCGTGATGCCACCGGGGGCGCCGCCGGATCCGCGGTGGCCGTCGGCATCGACCCGGACCGCCTGCGGCAATGGTTCGCCACGGTGCAGCCCGTTGCCACCATCGACAACGGCGTCGGCCTTGACAACGAGGAACAGGACGAGGTGGTCTGGCTGTGCACCGGTCAGCTGCTGCCGTGGAGCCGACTCTGGCCGCAGGTGCAACGGCTGGGCTGACCTGATCTGGAAACTCGCAGTGGCAGTTCTGGCAAGTCGCCTCCCGGCCGCCGGATCTCACTAGAATTGTGTGGTGACGGAACGGGACGGGGTGATGGACGAGGTCGCGTCCGTCGTCCGGCTCGACACGGCGGGCGACGTCTACCGGCTGATCACCGACATCCACGCCCAGCGTGACCTCGCCGGCACCATGCAGGCAGTGGTCGACGCCGTCGTGCAGGCGGTCGGGTTCGGAGTTGCGGCCGTCAGCATTGTCAGGCCGGACGGCCAGTTCAAGACCATCGCCGTGGCCGGCAGCGATCAGGCCCGCCACCAGCTGCTGGGGACGGAACGTCCGCTGTCGGAATACGAGGACGAGTTCGAGGTCGCCGACAACTGGGGCCGGCTCAAATTTGTCCCCGCCGAACGGGCCCCGGTCGACTCCTCGCTCGGTTGGGTGCCGGACCTCGCCGTCTCGTCTCATAGCAACGCGTGGCATCCGCTGGATGCTCTCTTCGCTCCCCTGCGGTCCTCGGCCGGAGAGCTCACCGGCGTGCTCTCGGTCGATTTGCCGCAGGACGGACTGCGGCCGTCGGCGTCCCAGCGGCAGCTCCTGGAGGTGTTGTCGGTCGAGGCCGGCAATGCCCTGGACAACGCACTGCTCGCCGAGCGACTGCGCACCGGCGAGGAGATCTTCCGGCAGGCATTCGACGGCACCGCCGGCGGCATGGCCCTGATCGGGATCGATGGTGACGACGCCGGTCAGTTCGTCAGGGTCAATCCGGCGTTCTGCCGCATCGTCGGGTACGCCGCAGAGGAGCTTCTCCGGATGACTCCGGAGGATCTCACCCACGCCGAGGACCGTGCCACGGACAAGCAGCTGATCAGGGATCTGATCACCGGCCGATCCAACCTCTACCGGCGCGAGAAGCGATATCTACACCACCGGGGTACCCCGGTCTGGGTCACGGTGACGGCGACCGTCGCCCGGTCCGATGACGGGTCGCCGCTCTGCGCGGTCAGCCAGGTCGAGGACATCTCCCTGCGGCGGGCCCAACTCGAGGAGCTGCACCACCAGGCGCGTCACGACCCGCTGACCAACCTGCCGAACCGGACGCTGATCTTCGAGCGGCTGCACCAGTCGGTCAAAGCCGCGCGTCTGCTCGGAAAACCGGGCGCTCTGCTGTTCCTGGATCTCGACGACTTCAAGCTGATCAACGATCAACATGGACACCGGGTCGGTGATCAGGTGCTGGCGATGATCGGTCCGCGTATCCGGTCCGTCGTGCGTGAACCCGATCTGGTGGGCCGACTCGGCGGGGACGAGTTCGTGGTGATCGCCGACAATCTCGACCTCGAGTCGGCACACCGGCTGGCTCATCGGATCGAGGTCGCGGTGTCCGCGCCGATCACGAACAAGGGCGTCGCGGTCTCGCTCACCGTCAGCGTGGGCGCCAGCCCCATCACCGCGTCAGGCGGCGATGCTGCGCAGATCCTGCAGGACGCGGATCAGGCGATGTACCGGAACAAGACCGAGATTCGCCGACCGCGTCTGGGGTGATCGACCTGCGCAGCGTTTCCGCCGGGGAGCTGCTAGCTCGACGGGCCCATCAGCTGGCCGACGGGTGGGGTAGCTCCGCCGCCAGATCGGAGCGAAGAAGGCACGGAGCGGATGCATCTCGGCTTCCTGGTGGAATCTTGACGAGGCTCGCCGCGACCTTGATGGGCTGTTGAGGTGGAAGGAACCCCGTCACGGCTCTGAACGCGCCAGATGGACCACCGATGACTCATCGTTGTGACCCAGAAGATTTCGTTACGACTGCGTGATGAGCATGCGGGTCCGACGTCTCATTGGCACAAGGGCCGAAGTGCAGTACTTCGATCACCGCATTCGACGGAGCAGGAACTTGCCGATGACTACCCGCCAGCAGCTCGACGCCCAGCTTGCCGAGATCGATCGCCTCAGCGCCGATGCGCAGCGCCGTACCGACGAGATCCTGGACCGCTGGGCCTCGGAACGCGAGCACGCTGCCTCGACCCAGGCACCTTTCGGATGGCGCAACCTCTGGCTGCACCGCCGTGAGGACGACCTCCCTCTTTCCGACGTCGGCTAGCGCCGGGCTTCTGCAAGACCCATGAACTAGGCGTGATCCCGGTACGTGTCGCCTGACGCGTGACCACGAGGGGTGTCGGGTTTTCTAGGCGTGATCCCGGTACGTGTCGCCTGACGCGTGACCACGAGGGGTGTCGGGTTTTCTAGGCGTGATCCCGGTACGTGTCGGACTGACCAACGACACCCTTCGGCCCGAATTCCTCCAGGTAGGCGTCGATCGCCGCCACCAGGTTCGTTGCCACCTCGGGACGATCGTGCTCGACCAAGCCCTCCACCAGCTCGTCCAGCTGGTGTCGCAGGCCGCCGAGCCCCCAGGTCGCCGCCAGATCGGTGAAGCGTTGCGCAGCGTGCGACGCATTGATGGACAACAACTTCTTCATGGCCTCGATCTCCTCGGGAGTCATCGATGGCGGTTCCTGCGTCATCACGTCAATCCTTCCGCTGGTCGACCTGCCCGGCGCCGCGGGAGCACCGGATCACGATGCCGCCCAGTATTCACCGCCCACTGACTTCACGGCCCGGTGTGCCACCGATCAGCCAGAGCGTGAGGCCGTCACGGACGGGCCGGAGGCACGGACTCCGGCGACCAGTGCTCGGCCAACCGGTTCCGTAGCTTGGCCATCCCGCTGTGCACCCGTGTCTTGACGGTGCCGGGCGAGACGCCCAGCAGGGCGCCGACCTCGAGATACGTGTAGCGATCGAAGTAGTGCAGGGTGATCGCCTCACGCTGTTGCAAGGTGAGGGCTGCCAGAGCTTCGCGCACCTGCGAATGCTCGGCACGCAGCTGGATCAGTTCGAAGACCGGATCGCGTCCGGTCCCGAGATCGACGTTGACCGTCATGTAGCGGAGGTCCCGGTCCCGGGCCGCCTGCGAGGACCTGACCCGGTCGACGGCTTTCGCGTGGGCCAGCACGGAGAGGAAGCCGGAGACCGTGCCGCGAGCCGGGTCGAACCGGTCCGCCTGCCGCCACACGGCGAGGAAGACCTCCTGGGTGACCTCCTCCGCCTGGTCGGGGTCCCTGATGATGCGGTGCACCTGACGATAGGTGGCGGTGCGATGTCGGCGGTAGAGCTGTCCGAATGCGCCCCGATCACCACCGGCAATTGCCGGTATCAGGTCGAGATCGCTGGCTTCACCGGTCGTTTCCGAACCGGTTCGCTGATGCACTACGGGTGAAAGGATCGCTGGATGTGCGGTCATGACTGGGCCTCATCTGACGAGGTCACCCGGCTGTCGTGTGCCGATGTCCCATGGGGACGGACACGGCAGGGACGGCGGGGTGAGCGGCGGGGCGAAGGGGCGGACGTATGTGTCCGGTGACACCGTGAGGTGCCGTGGCGATTGGCCCCGACGTCCGTGGGGACGACGTCAGCGATCAGGGATCAGCGAGGGGTTTGGCGCCGTGGCACGCGCGAACGATCGCTCCTCACCGTGGGCGGAAGTGCACCGCGGTGGCGAGATCGACTGCGAGCGGGCAGACCCCTAGTCGGGTGAGAAGGACGGGCGGTGGGCGCAGCGCGCCATGCATGCCTCGTCCGAAGCGGACAGTGCCGCCAGTAGTGCGAGCTGCGCCGATGCGGCGCTGTCGACGACGTCCGAGGCGCAGGACGAACCGCCGACGGAACCGCCAGCGCCCGAACCGCCGGGGCCGTTCGATCCGCCGGACGACGAGCTCGGCGCACCCGGGGCGGACGCCGGCGCGGGAATGCTCCCGTTCGGCGGCGGCCCACCCTGGCCGAGGAACTGGCCACTGGTCGAGGACGTCACGGCGTGTCGCGCGAACGGGTGCGATGCACGAGCATCCTCGAGCGAGAGGTGAGCCGACCGGCTCGGAACGGACAGTGCCGGCGCAAGGAAAGCCTGGCCGGTCTTCGTCGGAGCGGCCGACGGAGGGGCCCAACCACCGCGGGCAGCGGTGGCGACCAGGCCATGGTGCGTCCCGATGGCGACGACGGCGTCCGTCCGCGTGCGGTGACCAGCCGAGGCGGACAACGGAGCGTTGCTTCCGAGCGCGACCGATGCCGGACGCCCGGAGACGGGACGCCCGGGGGCCGGATGACCGGGGTTGGTGGCGACTCCGTGACCGGATCCCGCGGCCTGGCCGGGCCGGGTCGGTTCAGTGGTGCCGCCTCCGTCGGGCGATCCGGGCGGGGTGGTCGACGGCGGGGTGGTCGACGGCGGAGTGGTCGACGGCGGAGTGGTCGACGGCGGGATGGCCGACGGCAGCGCGGCGGTTAGCGGCACCGGCGGGACGATGGGCGTCGTTCCGAGGACCGGTCCGGTCACCGGCGCCACCGGGTCGAGGATCGGTGCGACGACCGGGTCGAGTACCGGCGGGATCGGCACGACGATCGGCCCGGCGGCGCTCAGGATCGGTGACACCGTGTCGATGACCGGCTGGGTGATCGGGGCAACGGCCCTGGCCACGGGAGTGAGCACGGCGGCCACGCCACCGAGCACCGGCGTCACCGTCGCGGTCACCGGTGCCGCGACCGTGGCGACCAGACCGACCGTCGGCTTCACGACGCCGACGACCGTCCCGACGACGCCACCGATGGACGACGTCACCGGCGCGACCGGCTGGGTCACTACCTTGATGACTGGAACGACCACCGGAACCACCTGTGTGACAACGGGAGCGGCGACGGCGATGACCGAATCCACAGGGCCAGCAACCGGTGTCGGTGCGGCCTTCACCGGCTTTGATGCTACCGGGCCGGGGGTGGACACCGGAGCGACGACCTTCGTCGGTGCAGTCCCAGACACCACCGGCACGACAACCTCGAGCACCGGAACAACCTGCTGAACCACGGGTTTCACCACCGGTGCTGCTGATCCAGGTTTCGCGACAGGAGGTTTCGAGTCATCGACGACTGGCGTCACCTCTGCTGCCAACGGTGTGACGACCGCCGGAGCGACCGGTTTGACCGCGACGACCACTGGCTCGACGATCTCGGCGACAACCGGCTTGACTGCGACGACCACCGGTTTGACCGCGGTGATCACCGGCGCGACGAGTTGCTGTGCGGAGCCGGCCACCTGGGACGACACCGGCAGAACCGGGAGGCCGGTTGGAGTGTCGGCTGATGCAGTGGATGCGATGGATCCGGCCAGCCAGGCCCCGGCGCTCAGGCCCACGATGATGCAGACCCGGGCGACGGTCCGGCGCAACGACGAGGGGGCGATCGGGTCGTACTCGACCGACCGTTCCATCGCGCTCACCCCGTCTCCGGCAGTCCCTGTTGACGACCGCCTGCAGCGTGCCGGATACCCGGCACGGACTTGTCCGATTCGAACGGTACGGCGCACCGAATGGCCTACGCCACCAAGTCCCCCGAAGTGATGGTGACCAGCACGAACGCCGTGACGGGTGGTAACGGGTGACGATTCCCCGTCGGCAATCGAGTTCATCGTTCGAGGACGATGTCACTACGAGGACACTGACGGGCGGCGAGGTCGGTGAGCCGTCCGGCGTCGCGCCACCGGACCAGCTCGTCGCATTGGATCCCCAGGTTGGCCCGCATCGATCGTGCCGGTGGTGTGGACGCCAAGTGGTCGAACCGCAGCGGATTGGTCAGCCGGGGACATGGGTACGTACGTTCTATGACTGAGAACAACACGCAGAACGACACGCAGAAGAACACCTCGGACGACAACACGATCGGCGCGACCCCGGACGTCATCGGCGGTACCGGACCGGACCCGGACAACTCGGCCAGCAAGAATCCGTCGGACTGGGTGACCGGTGACGAACCGATGACCGGACCGCAGCGCAGCTACCTGGACACCCTGGCCAGGGAAGCCGGCGAGGAACTCCCCGGTGATCTCACCAAGGCGCAGGCTTCCGAGCACATCGACCGGCTCCAACACGTGACCGGCCGGGGCACTCCCGACGGCGAGGCGTGACCCGCAGCCGGACGGGACACGGCCCGGCAGGTGGTGAGGGTTCGGCCATGGCTCTCCCGGAGATCGTCCTCGTCATCGATCCGGACGGGTCCGCCTGGGAAATGCCGTGGCCGGCCGAGACCGACCGCCCCGGCGCCATCACCGAGGCCCTCGGTGGCGAGACGAAGATGCGCCGCTGCGGCAAAGGCATCCTCGGATTCTCCTCGATCCACGCCCAGGCCTCGGGAGAGGAAGCCAATCCCTTCGCCACCGCGGCCTTCCTCGATCAGGGTGTCGAACTGGACCAGCCGCTCTTCGGCGCGGTGCTCTTCGCTCGGAATCCCAGCAAGGGCAGCGTGATCAAGGCCCTCACCCCGGCCCAGGCCGCCAACCTGATCGTCGTCACCGGCGCCCACCCGGCCTGATCGTCACCGATATCGGGGCAGGCTGGGACAATCGGTTCATGGCCCGCTCCTCGACCCCCGCACCTTCGGGGAAATGGTCACCGTGACCATGCCGCTCGACGACCGGTTGCACGGCGTCTACACGGCCGGCACCGATCGGCTCGGCCAGGAGATCAGGGACGCCCGGGATCGCTTCGTGGCTTCGGATCCCGGCTGGGCCCGTCTGCGGCAGGGAACCAGGGCGATCCTCGCGGTCGGTAGCACGCTGCTGCTGGAACTAGGTCTGGCCCGGCTGGTCGGGCAGCCGGCCGTGCTCGGCATGCTGATGGGTGCCATCGTCGCGATGTTGATGTCGACCGGCATCCGCGACGGGCAGCGGGACGCGATCATCCGGACCGCGGCGGTTGCTCCTTTCGCCGGCGCGGCCGGTGCCTCGCTCGGCGTGATCACCGCGGAGCGCCACCTGCTCGGGCTGGCCACGTTCGTCGTCGTGTCCTTCGTGGCCGTCTGGGTCCGGCGGTTCGGCCCGCGGTGGTTCACCCTTGGCTTCCTCTGCTGGCAGGGCTTCTTCTTCGCCCTGCTGCTCCGTCCGCCGGTCGCCGTGCTGCCCTTCCTGCTACTGGCCATCGCGGTCAGCGGAGTCTGGGTCGGGCTGCTGCTGCTGACCGTCCTCTACGACGACCCGCAGGCGAAACTCCGCCGGGTGGTCACTGCTCTACGGGCCAGAGCGCGGTCCGGCATCGCCGCGGCCGCCGAGGTCCTGGACGGACGGGGCGACGTCGGTTCCGTGCGACAACTGCGGCGACACCTGGTCCAGCTGGCCGAGGTGGCGCTGCTGCTCGACGGGCAGCTGGCCGACGCGAGAGCGCTGCCCGACGGGGTGTCCGCGGGACGTCTGCGCCGGTGGACGGTCGACGTCGAGATCGGGATGGACGAGGTCGCCGGTTCCGTCGTCGAGATCGCCCGCCGCCGCGACGAGCTGTCGTCCGATCTCCTCGAGCAGGTCCGCCAGGTCCTGCAGTCACTTGGCTGGGCGGACTACCCGACGGCGATCGTGATGGCCCGCCGATTGCAGTCGGTGGAGGACTCGCCGCTGGCAGCCGTCCCCCGCCTCGGCGCCGCCGCCGTGTTCCTGCTGGACACCGTGGCCGCCTGGGACGACGGCGGGCTCGGTCGGTCGACGACCGCAACGGACCGCGACGGCCCCCGGCTGGACGGATCGCGTGACCCCCTCGACGAGGACGAGTTCGAGGAGGTGGTCACCCTGGTCGGCGGCAACCTGCCCGGATCGGCCGCCCTGGCCCAGCAGACCCTGACCAGACCCGACGCCCACCGACTGTCGCCGTCGCGGATGCGGCTCAGCACCCGCCAGGCGGTCCAGGCCGCGGTCGCCGCAGCCTTGGCGATCGTCATCGGCGAGGCCATCTCGGCGCAGCGGTTCTACTGGGCGGTGATCGCGGCCTTCGTCGCCTTCGCCGGCACCGCGACCTCCGGGGAGACGGTTCAGAAGGCTTTCTCCCGGGTCGGCGGCACCGTGCTGGGTCTGCTCGCGGCGGTCGGTCTGGCGAATGTCACCGATGGACACACCGCCGTCGCCGTGGCGGCCATCCTGGTCTGCATCTTCCTGGCCTTCTTCCTCCAGGCGATCTCCTACGGCGCGATGATCTTCTTCATCACCGTGATGCTCGGGCAGCTGTACACCCTGCTGGGCACCTTCAGCGACGAGCTGCTGCTGGTCCGGCTGGCCGAGACGGCGGCCGGTGCCGCGGTCGGGATCGTGGTGTCCCTCGTCGTTCTGCCCACCCACAGCCGGGCCACTCTCAAAGTCGCCCGGCAGGCCTTCCTCAAGGCGCTGGCCGAGTTGCTCGAGGCCTGCGGCGAGAGTCTGGACGGCCTGCCGTCGGCCCGCGACCTGTTGACCCTGACGGTGCAGCTGGAGGCCGCCGGACGTCAGCTGGTCCGGACGAGGCGGGCGTTGACCAAGGGTCGATTGTTCGGCAACGACCGGGACGGGCTCCGCCATCGGGTCTCGGTGCTCGGGACCTGCGGTGCCTCGGCGCGGGCGCTGGCCGCAGCGATCCCCGTCGGCCGCACCAGCCCTGCGCTGGCTCAGGCGGCCAAGGAACTGGCGATCGAAGCCCATCGGTTGGCCGATGCGCCCGAACTTCGGCGCCCGCCGCCGCTCCCGCCGGGAACGGCGGACCTGGCCAGCCGGGTCCGCCCGTTGCTCGACGGTGCAGCCGGGAAGAATGTGGCTGCCGCCCATGCCATGCGGCGGCTCACCGACGCCTTGGCACTGCTCGTGCCGAGGGCCGTCCCAACGCTGCACGAATGACCCACGCACCAACGCACCAACGCACCCGCGCACCCGCGCACCCACGCACCCACGCCACCCACGCCACCCACGCCACCCAGAGGATCCCGCCGTGCCCACCCTGCTGCACCTCGACTCGTCCGCCGACCTGACACGTTCGGTCAGCCGCACGCTGACCGAACGGTTCGCCGGCGCCTGGCGGTCCGTCGGTCCGACCCATCTGGTCCACCGGCGCGATCTGCACACCGACCCGCTCCCGCATCTGCCGACGAACGCCCTGCACTGGGCACAACGGCTGCGGACGGTCGGCGACGACGTCCCCCCGGCGGCGCAGGCACTGCAGGATCGGCTGATCGACGAGGTGGACTCGGCGGACGTGGTGCTCATCGGGGCACCGCTCTACAACTGGTCGATGCCGTCCACCCTGAAGGCGTGGATCGACTACATCCAGGTCGGTGGGCGGACCTCACCCTTCGACGAGCCGACTCGGCCGTTCGCCGGCAAGCCGGTGGTGATCGTGTCCAGTCGGGGTGACCAATACGGCGCCGGGACCCCCAACGAGGGCGCCGATCACGAGATCCCGGCACTGCGTCAGGCGCTCGGGGTGGCGCTGGGCATGCAGATCCATGTGGTGATCGCCGAACTGACGTTGGCGAGTACGGTGCCGGCGATGGCGGCGATGATCCCGGATGCGCAGCAGAGCCTGACGGCAGCACACGCGGCACTCGACGAACTGGTCACGGCGCTCTGGCCTGATGCCGATCCGACAGCCGGACGCATCGGGTCAGGCGGGGTCGACCTGTTCGACCCGGAACGGGGGCCCCTGCTGCCCTGTGGTGAGCACGTCCGTCCGGAAAGTGCCGGTGACGATCACCGCCGGGCCCTCGATCCCCGACCGCTCCCGATAGCCGAGCAGTTGTGCCAGGACCGTGCCCCGGTCGTCCACCAGCACGATGCTGCCGTGTTCGACACCCTGACGGACGAACCCCCTGAGCCGGACGGGACTCGACGACACCGTCGTCCGGGCCAGGCGGTCGGTGATGGACCGTCCGATGACGGGACCCGATCGCCGAGCCGCTCGGGGCGGGAGTGGACTCGGGTCGGCCGATCGCGCCGGATCTGGATTCGTCATCGGTTCGATTCCGTTCTGATCTGTGGTCGGGGAGAGCCGAATGGAGTAAAGGCCGACCAAAATCAATCGATCTTCGTCCATTTGCACCCGGCCGAGCCAGTTGCGCGTCGAATTGGTTGTGAGACGGGCGTGGAAGCAACCTCGATGGACCGATCGGGTGACTGGTGTCATCCCCTCTACACTGCCGGAAGCCTGATAGGACAGCATCTCCGGGCTCCTGACTCCCCCTGGGAGTTGCCAATGGAGTCAGCCCGGGTAAGTATGGCTCATGGGTCGATCACAGGTCTCCCACACCTGTATCCCACCGGCCCGTCCTGCCCGTCAGAGCGGTGCGACATCGGTGACGACGGCGATCTGTGAGCGGTAACGGCACGACCGCAACTCCCCCAGCTCCGGGGCCGCCTACCAGGTGGAACCCGGACCCGGCTCCACCCACCCCCGGCGCCCACCAGGGCGTCACCGTGTTTCCCGGCCTGGAGGTCACATGTTCACATCGCTGACGAAGGCGAGACGACCGATCGTCGTCACACTCGCCGTCGGCGCTCTCATCGCTGCTTCGGTGCTGCCGGCAGGTGGGGCGCCAGCCCCGTCCTCGGCCTCCGCGGCAGCGCCCGTTGCGGCGTCTGCACCCAAGGCGCCGAGCGGAACCCCTGCCTCGCCGTACGCCGCGGGCAAGTACGTGGTCGTCCTGACCAAGGCTCCGATCGCCTCGTACTCCGGCGGGACCGCCAACATCCCGGCCACGAAGCCCGTGGCGGGCAAGAAGGTCGACCTGAACTCCCAGGCCGCCCGGAAGTACGCCTCCATGCTGAGCGCCGACCAGACCAGGGTCGCGGCGTCGGCCGGTGTGAAACTCAAGCAGAAGTACGATGTCTCGCTCAACGGTTTCAGTGCGACGCTGACCTCCGCGCAGGCCCAGAAGCTTGCTGCCACCCCCGGCGTGCTGGCCGTGGCCAAGGACACGATGCGTTATACGACCGACGACAAGGTCGACTACGACTTCCTGAAGCTGGCCGGCAGCAACGGCGTCTGGGCCTCCCTCGGCGGCACGGCCAAGGCCGGCAAGGGCATTGTCGTCGGTGTCATCGACACCGGCTTCTACCCCGAGTCCAAGTCGTTCGCGGGCGCCCGGTTGGGGACCGCCCCCGATCCGTCCAACCCGAACCGCGCCTACAAGGTCGGCTCGCAGATCGTGATGAAGAAGGCCAACGGCCAGATGTTCACCGGTGCCTGCCAGGTCGGTGACGACTTCACCGCGAACCTCTGCAACACCAAGGTGATCAGCGCCCGGTACTTCGGCGACAGCTTCATCGCCAACGCCGGTGCCAACTTCGTCGACTACGCCTCACCGCGTGACGCCGACGGCCACGGCAGCCACACCGCCTCGACGGCCGCCGGTTACGGCAATGTCGCGGCCAGCGTGGACGGCGTGGAGTTCGGCAAGATCTCCGGTGTCGCTCCCGCTGCCGCCATCGCCGTCTACAAGGCTCTGTTCCTGACCTCCACCGGAGAGGGCAGCGGAGCCACCTCCGACATCCTCGCCGCGATCGACCAGGCCGTCACCGACGGTGTCGACGTCATCAACTACTCCGTCGGTGGCGGGTCGGAGTCGCTTCCGGTCGACCCGATCCAGCTGGCGTTCCTGTCCGCCGCCTCGGCCGGCATCTTCGTCGCCGCCTCCGCGGGCAACAGCGGGCCGGGTGCGTCGACGATGGACAACACTTCGCCGTGGGTCACCACCGTCGGTGCCAGCACGCTGAAGTCCTACGAAGGCACCGTGGTGCTGGGGAACGGCCAGAAGTACGCCGGCGCCAGCGTGACCGTGCAGTCCACCGTCGGACCGAAGCCGTTCGTGACGTCTGTGTCGGTGAAGCTCGCGGCTGCGGCTGCGGCGGACGCGGCGCTCTGCAAGCTCGGCACCCTCGACCCGGCCAAGGCGGCCGGCAAGATCGTCGAGTGCGATCGCGGCGTCAACGCACGTGTGGAGAAGTCCGCCGAGGTCAAGGCGGCCGGCGGTGTCGGCATGGTGCTCGTCAACCTGGCACCGACCGACACCGACTCCGACGTGCACACCGTGCCGACCGTCCATCTGGACTCCGCCCTCGGACTGCTGGCCCGGACGTATGCGGCCACCGCGGGCGCAACTGCGACCCTCGTGCCCGGCAACGTCACCACCGTGGTCACGCCGTACCCGCAGATGGCCGGATTCTCCTCGCGCGGCCCGTCGTTGTCCTCGGACGGCGACATCTTGAAGCCGGACATCGCAGCACCCGGTGTCGGTATCCTCGCCGCCGTCTCCCCGGACAACAACCACGGCCGGAAGTACGACTTCTACTCGGGCACCTCGATGGCGGCTCCGCACATCGCCGGCCTCGCCGCCCTGTACTACGCGGCACATCCGACCTGGTCCCCCATGGAGGTCAAGTCCGCGATGATGACGACCGCCGTCAACACCAAGAATCAGGACGGCACTGACAACACGGATCCGTTCGCCCAGGGCGCCGGTGAAGTGAAGCCGTCGGCCATGTTCAACCCGGGCCTCGTCTACGACGCGGATTCCGCGGATTGGCTGTCCTACCTCGAGGGCCTCGGCTACAACACCGGTACCGACGTTCCGGCCATCGCCCCGTCGGACTACAACCAGGCGTCCATTGCCTCCGGTGCCCTGATCGGCAGCCTGACGGTCACCCGCAAGGTGACTGCCGTGACCCCTGGCCTCTACTACGCGACCGCCTCGGTGCCCGGCTTCAAGGTCACCATCGCCCCCTCGATCCTGAACTTCAACCGGGTCGGCGAGGTCAAGCAGTTCAAGGTGACCCTGACCAGGACGACCGCACCGGTCGGTGCGTACGCCACCGGGTTCCTCACCTGGAAGGGCGCCGGGACCTCGGTCCGCAGCCCCATCGCGGTCCAGCCACTAGCCGTCCGCAGCCCCGTCTCGGTGGATCTCACCGGAGCGTCCGCCACCACCAGCTTCTCGGTGACGGCGGGTATCACTGGGTCCTTCCCGATCACGGCGACCGGTCTGACGCCCGGCACGCAGCAGGCCTCGTCCGTGACGGCGACGACCGCCAAGCAGTTCGTCGTCGACGTTCCGGCCGGCACCAAGATCGCCCGTTTCGCGACCAGGGTGGCCAAGGACGACGGCACCAAGGACATCGACCTCGGCGTCTACCTGAGCACTGCGGACGGTCTGGTGCTGGTCGGTTCGTCCGGCACGGCGCTGGCCGGCGAGACGGTCGATCTGGTGGCTCCGGAGGCCGGGACGTACGTGGCCCTGGTGTCCGGCTTCCAGGACGCACCGGGCACCACCTCCACCCCGTTCTCCTTCCGGGACTACGAGGTCGGCGCCGATCCGAACGTCGGGACGTTCTCCGTCACTCCGGCGAACGCCACCACGACCACCGGTCAGGTCCTGACGCTGACCGCAACGGCGTCCGGTCTCGACGCGAACACCGCCTACCTGGGCTGGATCACCTACGTCGACGGCTCCGGCACCGTGGTGCAGGGCAACCCGACGAAGTAGTACTCGTCGAGCAGTTCTGCGACATCAGCATTGACTCCGAGCAACATCAGCAATGACCGAACGCGGAAAGGCCCCGGACGAGTTCTCGTCCGGGGCCCTTCCCGTTCCGGATGCCGGTTGTTCCCGACGTGCGTGGGATGGGTCACGATCCGTCCAGGCACCGGGCCGGACAACGCCCGTCTCACGTGATGGCTTGTAGATTGCGAAGTCATATGTCACGGGCAACCATGTCGCACGGGACACCATGTCGCACGGGAAACCATGTCAGCAGGGGGGAGAGCGAATTGGCTGCGATGGCTCGTGCTCGCGTCTGGGTGGCGGTGGCTGCCGGGCTGGCATTTCTGTTGAAGGTGATGCTCGCGTTCCGCACCTACGGCACCGGGGACATCGGCCGCTGGCAGGTCTTCGCGGACGGCGTCCGGTCGTCGGGTCCGGTTGGCGTCTACGCTCTCACCTGGCCCAGCGCGTTCTACAACCATCCGCCGGCGATCGGCTACTTCCTCCAGTTCGTGAACGGGATGCAGGATCTGGGCGTCAGCCTCGGCGCGACCATCAGGGTCACCGCGAGCCTTGCGGACGTCGTCACGGCGTTTGTCGTGTTCGAACTGCTGCGGCGGCGGACCACGCTGGTCCGCGCCATGTCGTCCGGTGTGCTGGTCGCCGTCAGCCCGGTGCTGTTCACCGTGTCCGGCTACCACGGCAACACCGATCCGATCTTCACCATGCTGACCCTGCTCAGCGTCTGGTTGCTGGCCGACCGGGATCGGCCACTGCTGGCCGGGATGTCGATGGGTCTGGCGCTGGGCGTCAAGATCATCCCGATCGTCGCCGTACCCGCGCTGCTGGTCTACGCCGCGACGCTCGGAGCCCGGACGTTCTGGCGGTACGCCGTCGGCGGAGCTCTGGTGTTCGCCATCACCTGGGGGCCGGCGCTGGTCCTGCAGGGCCACAACGTGATCGCGAACGTCATCGGCTACAAGGGTTCCGACCTGCGGCAGTGGGGCCTGATCCAGATCGGTCACTGGCTGGGCGACCCTTGGTGGGCCACTTTCCTGATCGGGCCGGGACGGTTCGTCGTGCTGGTGCTGTGCTGCGCCGGCCCGGCGTACCTGGTCTGGCGACGTCCCTGGGTCCTGCCCGGCGCCGTTGGTCTCTCCCTGGTCGGCTTCCTGCTGCTCTCCCCTGCCTTCGGGGTGCAGTACGCCGTCTGGCCGCTGGCCGGCGCCTACCTCATCGGCTTCGCCTCCGCCACGGCCTACAACATGAGCGCCGGTCTGATGCTGGTCGCGATCTACAACCGCTGGAGCCACGGCCTGCCGTGGGACCGGGCGCAGGCCAGCAAGTACACGCCGACCGAGGTGTTCTACGGGATGCTCGCCTGGGTGGCCCTGCTGTGGGTGGCGGTCGTCGGAGTGCGGACGATGCTCACCTCGGAACGACCAGAGCCGGCTGCCCAACCCCGGACGAAGTCAGGGGGACGAGCCGTCACCGACGTCAGCTCCGTCCACGACGACGACTCGGTGTCAGCGCCCGACGAGCGCTGAGCCTGACCTGCTGATGAACGACCAGCTGAGGATTACCAGCGGCCGTGGACGCCAGCGCGGATCCGGGAGTCGTAGAGGTCGCTGATCGCCGTCAGGGTCTGCTCGTCGAGGGGCGCAATGGCCGCTGCGGACGCGTTCTTCACGACCTGGTCGATGTTCCTGGCACCGGGGATCGCCGCGGTGACACCGTCCTGCTGCAGGATCCAGCGCAGTGCGCCCTGGGCGGGGGTGACTCCCTCGGGCATCAGCGCGGCGAATTCCTGAGCGGCCTGGACGCCGACGGCGTAGTCAACTCCGGAGAAGGTCTCGCCGACGTCGAAGGCAGCGCCTTCCCGGTTGTAGTTGCGGTGGTCGTTGGCGGCGAAGGTCGAACTCGCGGTGTACCGGCCGGACAGCAGCCCGGACGCCAGTGGCACCCGGGCGATGATTCCCACACCCGCCGCGACCGCGGCGGGTAGGACCTTCTCCAGCGGCTTGAGCCGGAAGGCGTTCAGGATGATCTGCACACTCGCGGTGCCGGGCCGGGCAATGGCGGCGAGCGCTTCGTCGCACGTCTCCACACTGACGCCGTAGGCGGCGATCCGGCCCTGTTCGACCATCAGGTCGAGGGCGTCGTAGACGGCGTCGGTCGAGTAGACCGGCGTGGGTGGGCAGTGCAGCTGCACCAGGTCGAGGCAGTCGACGGCGAGGTTCTTGCGGGAGCGGTCGTTCCAGGCGAGAAAGTTTGCCAGCACGTAGTTCTCGGGGACCTGCGCCTCGCGGCGGCCCATCTTCGTGGCGACGACGATCTGGTGTCCGGGATTCGAGTGCAGGTACTTGCCGATGAGCTGTTCGCTCCGGCCGTCGCCGTAGACGTCGGCGGTGTCGAAGAAGTTGACGCCCTCCCCCACCGCTGAGTCCAGGACGGCGAGGGCTTCGGGCTCGTCGACGTTGCCCCAGTCCGCTCCGAGCTGCCAGGTGCCGAGGCCGATGACCGATACGTCGCGGCCGGTACGGCCGAGGGTGCGCTGTTCCATGGCACCGAGTCTATTGGCCGCGGGGTCGATGGGCCGCGCCCCCCTGCTACGGCGCCGTCGATCCGCGGTCGGCCTCCTGGACGAGGAGTTCCTCGAGGTCCTTCAGACGGTCGAGCCCGTGCAGGGGCTGAGCCATCCGGTGGTTGCCGGCCAGGTCCTCGCGGTGGGCGTGCAGGAAGGCCCAGTAGCCGGCCGTGAACGGACAGGCCTTCTCCCCCACCCGCACCTTGGGTCGGTAGGCGCACCCGCCGCAGAAGTCGCTCATCCGGTCGATGTAGCTGCCGCCGGAGGCATAGGGCTTGGTCGCCATCACGCCGCCGTCCGCATACTGGGACATGCCGATGACGTTGGGCACCATCACCCAGTCGTAACCGTCGACGAACGCCCGATGGAACCAGTCCGTCACCGCGGACGGTCGCCAGCCGCGTTGCATCGCATAGTTGCCGAGGACCATCAATCGCGGTATGTGATGCACCCACCCGTGATCACGCACGTCGGCGAGCACCGTCGACAGGCAGCGGGCCTTGACATCATCGGCATCGAGTTCGGCGAACCACTTCGGAATGGGGCGCTCCGCCGACAGCGCGTTCCGATGAGCGTATGAAGCCCCCTGCTGCCAGTACAGATGCCAGACGTAGTCCCGCCAGCCCAGGATCTGCCGGACGAAGCCCTCGGTGGAGGCCAGCCGGACGGCGCCCGAGCGGTAGACCTGTTCGGCCTGCCGGACGACGTCGATCGGGTCCAGCAGTCCGAGGTTCATCGGTGCCGACAACAGGGAGTGGGCCATCCAGGGGTCACCGGCGAGCATGGCGTCCTCGTGCGGGCCGAACGCATCGAGACGGTCGGACAAGAAGTGCTGCAACACTTCTCCCGCCTCGTGTGCGGTCGCGGCGAAGCGTCGGGGTCCGTCGACGCCCAGGAAGTGGACATCGCCGTCCGCCTCCCAGCGGTCCAGGTCGTGGCGCACCTGTTCGTCGATCTCGTCCTCGGCGGGCCACCACGGCTCCGGCACGCCCAGGGACCCGGAGCGTGGTGGTGGCTCGCGGTTCTCGGCGTCGAGGTTCCACTTGCCGCCCACCGGTTCGTCGCCGTCCATCAGCACGCCGAGACGGGTCCGGGCATCCCGGTAGAAATCTTCCAGGAGGAGTCGACGGCGGCCCCGCGTCTCGGTCCAGTCCTGGAATTCGGCACTGCTGGTGACGAAGCCTCTGGCCGGCAGTATCTCGACGTCCGGCAGCCGCTGCACCAGGCCCAGCGCGGCACGGCTGGTCGGATGGCACACCGTCAGCGGCCCGCGGGCGACCTCGGCGTAGGTGTCCGCCGCGACGTACTCGCAGCGATCTCCGAGTTCCGCGGCCCGATGACGCATGGCCGACAGCACCAGATGCGCCTTCTGACGATGGAACGTCCGGCGCGCGAAAACGGCTCGTGACTCGATCATCAGGACGGGTTGGTCGTCGTCATCGACGAAGTGCGGCCCGAGTTGATCTCCGAACAGCCACCGCCGGACCGTCTTCGCCGACCGCTTTCCCGCCATCCTGACTCCTGTCCCTCACCGCCCGCCCACCCCCGGCACCGCCGGGGTGAGTGGGAGATGCCCGATCAGGACGAAGTCAAACGATTCACTTCGCCTGACGACTCACTTCGCCTTGCGCGGCGCGATTGCCTTGGCGACCGGGCTGGTATCCGGAGTGCCGGCGGTCTTCTTGACCTGTTTGGGCTTCTTGGCCTCGCGGCCACCCTTGTTCTTGCTGGACATCGTGTCTCCTCGTCGTGGAGCAGGAATGACTGCCCCGACTGATGATCAGCAGGTGCCGATCAGCAGGTGTTGATCAGCACGGTGTTGATCAGCGGGTGCCGATCAGCACGGTGTCCATCAGCACGGTGTCGGTTGGGCCGGAACACTACGCCGAGTTCGCGCCGCCGCTTCGCCGAAGGTTGCGGGACCGGGTCAGCTCGACGACCCGGGTGACGTACCGCCGGCTCGCCCGGATTCCGAAATAGCCGGTGCCGATGAGGGTGTCGGCATCGCCGATGATCCGGAACACCATCGACGCACGGCCATTCCCGCGCCTGCGCAGCAGCGCCGACACCGCATAGGCACCAAGGGCCCCGTTCTGGTAGGCCATGGCGTACTTGCCTTCGTCGACCGGAGCCAGGTCCTTGTCACCGCCCAGTCGGGTGGCGACCGCCGTAGCAACGAGGTTGACCGCGTTCTGGGCGGCGATCGCCAACAGGGCGGGCTTGGGGGCGATCCCGCCGCGCCACTCGTTGATCCCGATGGCCAGGACTCCGGCCTTGTCGAAGGTGGCATCGACGCCGGCGCCGAACTCGCTGCTCTGGTCGAGCTTTCTCGCGACCTCGCCGTCGAGCAGGTCCAGCAGCCGGCCCGCCACGGTCTCGGCGATGCCCCGGGCCGTGTCGGCGCGGGCGGACCCGTGCAGCACCAGCACCAAACCCAGGGCGCTGATCGCGTTCGGAACCGTCAGGACATCGGAGAGCCGGAAGGTGCGCACCTGACTGATCCTGTCAGGATCACTCGTGACGGCGGGCGGCGAGGTAGCGGACGACGGCGTCCTGGACCAGATCCTCGCGGCTGCGCCCGTCGACGTCGGCCAGCTTGTCCATCTCGACAGCGGTGGCCTCGCTCAGATGGATGTCCTGCATCGCGGCCGCCCGGCGGTGGGCCAATGCGCCGTGCGGCGCGTTCGCAAGCGGCACCGGAGAGTCACCGGCCCGGCTCCCGCGGGAGGTGGCAATCCAGGCGGCGACGAACAGGACGACGTTGGCGACCAGATTGAAGAAGATCAGCAGACCGATGATGGGGCCGAAGATCTTCGCGGTCGCCGACCTCAGCAGGGTGGGCAGCAGGAAGGTCAGCGCCACTTTCAGCACCTCGAAGGCAATCGCCGTCACGGCGGCACCGCGGAGCAGCGCCTTGCGGGGAGCTGGATAGGCCTTGGGCGGCAGGATGCGGAAGATCCCGAGGAAGATCAGCATGTCGGCGGCCACCGCCAGCAGGATCGGTACGACGGTGAAGACCGGCGTCAGCCAGGTGATCTTGTCCAGCCCGAGCCACCGCAGGACCAGGTTCTGTGCCGACGTACCGATCGTGGTCAGCCCCAGCGACACGGCGATGCCCGCGGTGAGCGCGACCATGTAGCCGGCGCTCTTGAGGTAGTAGCGCCCCAGGCTCTCGGCGGCGATCTCCTGCTCGGTGTCGAAGTCAGGCCGCCACATCGCCTGGATCGCACTGCGGAGATTGCCCATCCAGCTGATGCCGGAGTAGATGGCGAACACCAGCCCGATGACGCCAACGGTGAGCCGGGCGTCGACGGCCTCGGTCAGCAGGGTGCTGACGTCCGCCGCGAGCGATCCGGGGAGCAGCGAGGTGATGGAGTGCTGCAGGGACGTGATCAGCGCGGGCTTGGACGCAAGCACGAAACCGGCGACCGAGAAGCTCACCATCACGATCGGGACGACCGCGAGGAAGGAGAAGTAGGTGAGAGCGGCAGCGAACTGCCAACCCAGCCTGGCGCTGAACCGGTCGACGGCCTTCACTGCGTGCCGGACGAGGGGTCGGCGCCACATCCGAACGAACCAGGCGCGAACCGGCGACCACACGTCCGACATCCCCTCTCTCGGCAGTCCGACCGATAGTCCAGCCAATGGTCCGATCGGCAGTCCGACCGACGGTCCGAACGGTCGGACCGACATTTCACGGACGAGCGCAGTTTACGAACCGAGCGGGGGAAATTCGAACGACCATGTCACGATGGGCTATCGAATGCGGAAAAGGCGCCTGGCGAGGTCCGCACCGGGGATAAGGTCGCGCACGCGCCCTTCGATCGAGTAGAACGAGGATCTTTGATGACCGCAAGCTCGGCTCCCAGGGTGGCCACCCGCCACTCGTTGTTCGTCATGGTCGGGGTGCTCCTCCTGCTGCTCGGTCTCGCCGGTCCGGCGGGCGCAGGCAACGCGCCACGGGCCTCTGCGGCGGCCGCAGCGCTGGCCACCACCACGGTTGTCACCGTCACCTCGTCGCAGTACACGCTCGGACAGTCCTCGCGGGCGACGGCGACCGTGCGCGACAGGGCGGGACACACGTCGAGAGGGACGATCACGTTCCTGCTCGACGGGCGGGCGTTCGCCCGGCTGGCGGTCGATTCGCTCGGCCGCGGGACGGCGGTCATCCCCACCAGTGCGGCTGTCGGACGGCACACCGTCACGGCCACGTTCGCCCCCGGTGCCAACGCCGGGCACACCGGTTCGTCCGGGGCGAAGAGCGTCGTCGTCACCAAGGCCACCGTGAATTGGACCATCAAGATCCCGACCGCTCCGGTCTACGCGGGGAACGTGGTCATCCTCGTGGTCATCAAGGGGTCCCGCCCGATCATCGGCCCGGTGAACCTGATCTACGGCGGACGGATCGTGCAGCAGCAGGTCATCCGCGCCGATGGTTCCATGGCCTTCCGACTCAAGGCCAACTGGCCCGCCGGCAACGCCCAGTTGAGCGTGTCCTACGCCGGGAACGGCTTCTACGCCCCGGCCCGGAAGCTCGTCGTGGTCAGCACCCGGAAAGCGCCGACCGCATTGGCTCTGTCCACGCCTTCCAGCGTCGGGTACCAGGCCGGCTCGTCCGCCAAGGTGAGCGTGACCGGGGTCGGCAACACCCCGTCCGGTGCGGTCACCCTGCTGCTGGACGGCCAGGCACGGTCGGCCAAGGCGCTGGCCGGCGGCCAGGCGACCCTGGCGGTCCCCGGGATGTCCGCCGGGTCCCACACCGTCACCGCCTCCTACCCGGGCGACGTGAACCACACGGGCGCCACCAGGTCGGCAACCGTCACGGCAGCGGCCGCCAGTCAGTGCCCGGTGAGCGCCAGCGCCTGTGTCGACCTCACCCACTCGTTGACCTGGCTGCAGAGCGGCGGGCGGATCACCTACGGGCCGGTGTCGATCACTTCGGGCCGGCCGGGTTACCGCACACCGCCCGGCTCGTTCTCGGTGTTCTGGAAGGACATCGACCACCACTCGTCGGAGTTCAACAACGCGCCGATGCCCTACTCGGTCTTCTTCAACGGCGGTGTCGCCTTCCACGAGGGCAGCCTGTCGGTGCAGTCGCACGGATGCATCCATCTGTCCCAGTCGGCGGCCCAGACCTACTTCAGCAACCTCCAGGTGGGCGATCGGGTCGTGGTGTTCGGCGTCGCGCCGTACTAACCGCCTCGCTGTACCGACCGCCCCGCTGTACCGACCGCCCCGCTGTACCCACCGCGCTGCGCCGTACCCACCGCGCTGCGCCGTACCCACCGCGCTGCGCCGTACCCACCGCGCTGCGCCTCAGGTGGTCAGGTTCGTGAGTTCGTCGGTGGTTCAGGTCCACGCCGTGGGGTCGCCGAGGTAGAGGCCGCAGGCGCAGTCCAGGGCGTCTTCGGGTAGGCCGGCCATTTGTCCGTTGGGGAGGGCCGAGGGTTCGTATCCGTTTTGCTGGCCAGGTAGATCGCGAATCCCCAGGAGGCGGCGTAGCCGCCGTATTTCAGGCGCATCAAGGGCAGCACTTCGTCGTCGAGTAGGTGGCCGCCGATGTAGGCGTGGCCACCGCGGAACTTCACGTCCACCCCGGCCAACTGTGGCCACCGTTCTCGGGCGCGGCCGGACGGTCAGGCGGGTTGTGGCCAGCTGAATTGTGGTTGGTGGTTGAGGGTGTTGCGCAACGGTTTTCGGTGGGGGTCGTGGGTGGCGGGGGGGATGATTTCGGGGTGGCCGTCGGGGGCCGGGCGGATTTCCCAGTCGCTGTGGTGGATCAGGGTGTGGTGTCGTCGGCACAGCAGGCACCCGTTGGCGTAGTTGGAGGGTCCGCCGTCTTCCCAGGGTTGGATGTGGTGTTTTTCGGTCCACAGTCCGGGCATGTCGCAGCCGGGGAACACACATCCTTTGT
>NZ_JBEPNO010000011.1:0-186187 GCF_040546275.1 Nakamurella sp. UYEF19
GTGGGATTCGCCGTGGTGGGCCGGTCGGCAGCCACCCTCACCCAGCAGCAGCACCCGCGACTGCTCCGGCGAGCCTTCGGCCCGCGTCACCGACGCTGTCGGTGGCTTGAACTAGTGTTCGATCCATGTCAGGAACCTCTTCGTTCTCCCCCCGTTCCGGGTTCGGTTCTTCGAGCTCCGGCGGGTCAGGTCTGTCATCGGCGCGATCGTCGGCCAAGGCAACGAAAGCGGCGAAACCCGCCTTCCACTGCACGGAGTGCGGTGCCTCCGTCCCCAAATGGGCCGGGCGGTGCCCCAACTGTCAGGCCTGGGGATCGCTGGCCGAGGTCGGGGCGGTCAAGACGATGCTTCGCAAGGTCACCGCCGGCCCCGTGACGGCGCCGGCGCGACCGATCGGCGAGATCGACGCCAGCCAGGTCGCGGCCAAGCCGAGCGGCGTGGCCGAGCTCGACCGGGTACTCGGTGGTGGCCTCGTGCCCGGCGGCGTAGTCCTGCTGGCGGGTGAACCAGGGGTCGGCAAGTCGACCCTGCTGCTGTCGGCCGCGCATGCCTGGGCGAAGACCCACCGGACGCCGGCACTCATCGTCACCGGTGAGGAGTCGGCCGCACAGGTGCGCATGCGCGCGGACCGGATGGGGACCATCCATCCCAACCTCTACCTGGCGGCCGAGACCGAGATGTCCGCCGTGCTGGCCCACATCGACGCGGTCGGCCCCGGCCTGCTGATCGTCGACTCGGTGCAGACCGTCTCCATGGCGGAGGTCGACGGCACCGCCGGTGGTGTCACGCAGGTCCGGGCGGTCGCAGCCACCCTGACGGCCATCGCGAAGGAGCGCGGGATCGCTTGCGTCCTGGTCGGTCACGTGACCAAGGACGGAGCCATTGCCGGTCCCCGGGTATTGGAGCACCTGGTGGACGTCGTCCTGCACTTCGAGGGCGACCGCAACTCGCCGCTCCGGCTGATCCGCGGCGTCAAGAACCGATTCGGTCCGGCCGACGAGGTCGGATGTTTCAAGATGGTCGAGAACGGCATCGTCGGCCTGTCCGACGCGTCCGGCCTGTTCCTGTCCGGACGCAAGCTACACATCCCGGGGACCTGTTCCACCGTCACCATGCAGGGTCGTCGGGCGATTCCGGTCGAACTGCAGGCGCTCGTCGGGCCGGCCGACTCGGAGGGTCCGCCGCGTCGCACGCTCTCCGGTCTGGACGCGGCCCGTGCGGCCATGGTGCTGGCCATCCTGCACCGTCTCGGCGGCGTGGACGTCGCCAAGCGGGAGGTGCTCGCGGCCACCGTGGGCGGCGTCAAGGTGATCGAGCCGGCGGCGGATCTGCCGCTGGCCATGGCGGTCTGGTCCTCGGCACGGGACATCCCGCTGGCTCCCGGGCTGATCATGTTCGGCGAGCTGGGCCTCTCCGCCGAGGTCAGGCCGGTCCAGCACATGGAGCGTCGCCTGGCCGAGGCCGCGCGTCTGGGATTCGACCACGCCGTCGTCCCGGCGGGAAGCGACAGCTCGCGGCCCAAGGGGATGAGGGTCGACGAGGCCGAGAATCTTGGTGACGCGATGCGTGCGCTCGGCAACGACAATGGTGTTGTCAGATGGTTGGAGCGGCGACGGAAATGACGGTTCGACGTCGATCTGTGGCGAGATCGATTCCCTTTGATGCACCCGGGAACAACTAGACTGCCATTCGCAGCCGTTTCCGCTGTGGGATGCGACGGGGGAAATCAGATGACGGCAGAGCTGATGAGGGGAAGCTGGTGATCGACGAGCGCGCCGCCGTCGAGGCCCAGCGTGAAGTACTCGCCCGGATCGCCCCGGGAACCCCCCTGCGAGAGGGTCTGGAGCGCATTCTCCGGGGTCGCACCGGAGCCCTGATCGTTCTCGGGTACGACCCGGTGGTCGAGGCCATGTGCGACGGTGGATTTCGGCTGGACGTCGAGTTCTCCCCTACCCGGCTCCGCGAGCTGTCCAAGATGGACGGCGCCGTCGTACTCGACGACGGCGCCACCAGGATTCTCCGGGCCAACGTCCAGCTGATGCCGGATGCGTCGATTCCTACGGTCGAATCCGGCACCCGCCACCGAACGGCGGAGCGGGCCGCATTGCAGACCGATCTGCCGGTCATCGCGGTCAGCCATTCGATGGCCATCATCAGTCTCTATTTCGGCGGCATGCGGCACGTGGTCGCCGATCCGTCGACCATTCTCGGTCGCGCCAACCAGGCGTTGGCCACCCTGCAGCGGTACAAATTCCGCCTCGACGAGGTGACGGCCTCGTTGTCGGCCCTGGAGATCGAGGACTTTGCCACCCTCCGCGACGCGATGACGGTACTGCAGAGGTTGCTGATGGTCCGCCGGATCGCCGACGAGCTCACCAGCAGCGTCATCGAACTCGGTACCGACGGCCGGCTGCTCGGTCTGCAACTCGACGAGCTGGTCAGCGGCACGGAGGAAATGCGCGAGCTGCTGATCCGTGACTACCTCCCACCGGAGGCCGTCGGCTTCGACGTCCAGCTGGTGATCGCCGGGTTGCGCCGGCTCGACGAAACCGAGATCCTGGACCTGACGGCCGTGTCCCGCGTGCTCGGATACCCGGGGCAGCTGGATTCATTGGAGTCGCCGACCAGCCCCCGCGGATATCGGCTCCTTGCCGGCATTCCGCGGGTCCCGCCCGTGATCCTGGACCGCCTGATCGCCCACTTCGGCAACCTTCAGGGCCTCCTTGCCGCCACTGCCGCGGACCTGCAGCTGGTCGATGGTGTCGGCGAGGGCCGCGCCCGTGTGGTCCGCGAGGGTCTGTCACGCCTCGCCGAGTCCTCAATCGTCGACCGGTACGGTGCCCCGCTCTGATCCGGGAAGGCGGGTAGATCGGATCGTCGGATACCTCGCAGCCGGTGCACGGTTGCATCAGCTGACGATCAGGATCGCGTCAGCCGACGGGCCGTGGCGGGGTCAGCTGATGGTCAGCGCCGCGGGCGCCGCCGCCAATGAGCCCACGGCAGCGCGGAGCTGGTACTGACCAGCCGGCACCGGCACCCGGTCGGCCGGGCAACCGGGGCTGGACGTCGTGCCCGACCACTTGATGTTGTACTGCACCGATTCTCCCGGCGTCAGCGTCCGGATGTCGGTGCCGGTGCCCGGGAAACAATCGGTCGTCGACCAGACACGCGCGCCGGCGGCGGTGTAGACCGAGAACACCTGCAGACTGCCCGACAGATCGCGGGTGCAGGTCACCGATCCGGCATTGGTGATCAAGACCCCCAGGGTCGGTTGAACCCCGAGCGGATAGGTCGTGGTGCCGGTGGTCGCCACCACCTTCAGACCCGAATCGGGGCACAGCAGCCGACCCTGCGCGTCGCTGCTCGGCGCCGGTGGGGCTGTGGTGGTGGCCGGCGTCGTCCCGGGCGTGGTGCCGGTCGGTGTCGTGGTCGCCGGCGTGGTCTTCGCGATGGTCGCCTTGGTTGCGGGAGTCGTCACAGCCGGCGGCGCCACGGGCTTGGTCGTCACAGGCTTGGTCGTCACAGGCTTGGTCGTCACAGGCTTGGTCGTGACGGGCTTGGTCGTCACGGGTTTGGTTGTCGGGGTCACCGGCGGCTTGGTGGTGGCCCGCGAGGTCACGGCCTTGCTCGAGGATGCCGCAGACTTCGTACTCGGCGTGAGCGTGGTCGACCCGGCGGCGCCGGCCGAGGCCTTCGCACCATCGGAGGTCTTCGCCGCTCCGGTGGCCGAACCACCGGACGAGGCGAGCACTCCGGTCAGCTTGGTCTGAGTCCCGCTCACTGCCGCCGGTCCAACCGCCGTGCCGCCGGCCGATCCAGACGACCTGCCGAGAACGAGGAAGATGACCCCGACCACCACCGCGACGACGGCGACCACGAAGGCGACCCGGCGGACCCAGTAGACCCTGGGCGAGCGGGGACCGACAGGATGCATCACGACCTCGACGGTAACCTCGACGAGCACGGAATCCGGTGAAGCAGGGCCGGTCCGTGACGATCTCGAACGAGGTCACCGGTGCCCACGGACGCAGGGGTTCCGACGAACGAGGGACGTGATGACGGCAACCGAACGACCGGGCGACCGCGGCCCGCAGGATGCCGTCGGTGGACCCGGGGCACTGGACCCCGCACGGCTGCTGACGTTCTTCGCCGACTACGGCCGGGATCTGCCGTGGCGCCGACCAGACGCCGGACCATGGGCAGTCCTGGTCAGCGAGTTCATGCTGCAGCAGACACCGGTCGTGCGGGTGCTGCCCGTCTTCGAGGCCTGGATGCAACTCTGGCCCCACCCCGCCGATCTCGCCGCTGATTCCACCGGCGACGCGGTCCGGGCCTGGGGACGGCTCGGCTATCCGAGACGGGCGCTACGGCTGCACGCAGCAGCCACGGCCGTCACCCACGAGTTCGGCGGGCAGGTTCCGTCGACCGTTGCCGAGCTCATCACCCTGCCGGGCGTCGGCGAGTACACGGCGAGAGCCGTTGCGGCATTTGCCTTCGGCGAGCGGACGCCGGTGGTGGACACCAATGTGCGGCGGGTGCTGTCGCGGGCGGTGCGCGGGCTGGACAGCATCCGGGAGGCGGCAACACCGGCGGACCGGCGCGAGCTCGAGGTCCTGTTACCTCCCGAACCCGCTGTCGCGGCTCGTTTCTCGGCAGCGGTGATGGAGCTAGGGGCCTTGGTGTGCAGTGCGGCGAACCCGCGATGCGCAGACTGCCCGCTCGCCGGCCGCTGCGCCTGGCGGGCCGCCGGCTATCCCACATCGACCGCAGCCCGCCCGGTCCAGACCTGGGCGGGCACCGATCGACAAGTGCGCGGACGCATCATGGCGGTGCTCCGGGAAGCCACCGAACCGGTGCCGTCGTCGGCGATCGACGTGGTGTGGCCGGACGCCGACCAGCGAACGCGCTGCGTGCTGTCCCTGATCGCGGACGGGCTTGCCGTCGTGTCCGCCGACGGCGGGCTGATGCTGCCCACCTGAACGTGCTCGACGCACCCTCAGAACGCGAGGATCACGCCGAGTCCGCGCAGGGCGTGGAGTGCGGCGAACAGTACGAGAACGGCAGCGAGACCGAGGAGATAGCCGGCCGGAGCCCGTCGGGCCGGATGAGCAGAGTGATTCTGGCGGAAACCGGCCACCACACCGATCAGGATGATGGCGGCAAAGCCCATGGCGGCGTAGTCGTAGTAGAACCAGGTCACCACACCGTCGATGTTGCTGTAGCTGCTCTCGCTGAAGCTGATGACGAAGGCCAGTGCCGCGCACACCACGCCGATCTTCATGCCGCCGGGGGTGTCGGAGATCCTTTGCCGTAGGTCCATGTGCCCTCCTGTCCGGTGCCCGGGAAAGCCGGCTACCCGTCCGACGGAGCTCCGACCATCGCGGTTCCCGCAGCACCCGGGCCAGGACAGCAGAGCGGGCCGGACGATTGCTCGTCCGGCCCGCTCGCCGATCAGTTCAGTTCAGCACCGGGGAAATTCCCGGGTCACTCCTTCTCGAAGCTGATGCCGGGGCCTTCGACGGCCAGGGCCGCCTCGACCGAATCCGGGATCTCCGACGGGCGCGGCACACCGACGAACGTGAAGATCTTGTCGACATCGGCGGTGCTGCCTTCGCCGTCCTTCACGTCGACCAGGACGATCTGGCCGGGCTTGATCTCGTCGAACAGGATCTTCTCGGACAGCTTGTCCTCGATCTCCCGCTGGATGGTCCGACGCAGCGGCCGGGCACCGAGAACCGGATCGAACCCGCGATCGCCGAGCAGCCGCTTCGCCGCATCGGTGACCTCCAGACCCATGTCCTTGTTCTTCAGCGCACCTTCGACGCGCTTCAGCATGAGGTCGACCATGGTCATGATCTGCTCGGGCGTCAGCTGGTGGAAGACCACCACGTCGTCGATGCGGTTGAGGAACTCAGGCCGGAAGTGACGCTTGAGCTCGTCGTTGACCTTGGACTTCATCCGCTCGTAGTTCGACTCGTCGCCGCCGGCGGAAAAGCCCATGCTGACGGCTTTGGAGATGTCCTGCGTGCCGAGGTTGGAGGTGAAGACGATGACCGTGTTCTTGAAGTCGACCGTCCGGCCCTGACCATCGGTGAGCCGGCCGTCCTCCAGCACCTGCAGCAGCGTGTTGTAGATGTCCGGGTGGGCCTTCTCGATCTCGTCGAACAGGACCACCGAGAACGGCTTGCGACGCACCTTCTCCGTCAGCTGACCGCCCTCTTCGTACCCGACGTATCCGGGAGGGGCACCGAAGAGCCGCGACGCGGTGTACCGGTCGTGGAACTCACCCATGTCGACCTGGATCAGGGCATCCTCGTCGCCGAAGAGGAACTCGGCGAGCGCCTTGGTCAACTCCGTCTTGCCGACACCGGACGGGCCGGCGAAGATGAACGAACCGGACGGACGCTTCGGGTCCTTCAGACCGGCACGCGTACGACGGATCGCCTGCGAGACAGCCTTGACCGCCTGGTCCTGGCCGATGATCCGCTTGTGCAGTTCATCTTCCATGCGGAGCAGACGTGAGGTCTCCTCCTCGGTCAGCTTGAACACCGGGATGCCGGTCCAGTTGGCCAGCACCTCTGCGATCTGCTCGTCGTCGACCTCGGAGACGACGTCGAGATCGCCGTCCTTCCAAGCCTTCTCGCGCTCAGACTTCTTGGTCAGCAGCTGCTTCTCCGAATCGCGCAGCGCAGCGGCCTTCTCGAAGTCCTGCGAGTCGATCGCCGACTCCTTGTCCCGACGGACGTTCGCGAGCTTCTCGTCGAAGTCGCGGAGGTCCGGCGGCGCCGTCATCCGACGGATGCGCATCCGGGCGCCGGCCTCGTCGATCAGGTCGATCGCCTTGTCCGGCAGGAACCGGTCGTTGATGTAGCGGTCGGCCAGGGTGGCCGCCGCAACCAGCGCGTCGTCGGTGATGGTGATGCGGTGGTGGGCCTCGTACCGGTCGCGCAGACCCTTGAGGATCTCGATGGTGTGGGCCACCGTCGGCTCGCCGACCTGGATCGGCTGGAAACGACGCTCGAGGGCGGCGTCCTTCTCGATGTGCTTGCGGTACTCGTCGAGCGTGGTGGCACCGATCGTCTGCAGCTCACCACGGGCCAACATCGGCTTGAGGATCGAGGCAGCGTCGATCGCACCCTCGGCGGCACCCGCTCCGACGAGCGTGTGCAGCTCGTCGATGAACAGGATGATGTCGCCGCGGGTGCGGATCTCCTTGAGCACCTTCTTCAGGCGCTCCTCGAAGTCACCGCGGTAGCGCGAGCCGGCGACCAGCGAACCGAGATCCAGCGTGTAGAGCTGCTTGTCCTTGAGCGTCTGCGGAACATCGCCGCGGATGATCGCCTGGGCAAGGCCCTCGACGACAGCGGTCTTGCCGACGCCGGGCTCACCGACGAGACACGGGTTGTTCTTGGTGCGGCGCGACAGCACCTGCATCACCCGCTCGATCTCCTTCTCGCGGCCGATGACCGGGTCCAGCTTGCCCTCGCGGGCCGACTGGGTCAGGTTGCGGCCGAACTGGTCGAGGACCAGCGAGGTCGACGGGGTGCCTTCGGACCGTCCTCCTTCGGCAGCGGCGGTTTCCTTGCCCTGGTATCCCGAGAGCAGCTGCAGGACCTGCTGGCGGACCCGGTTCAGGTCGGCGCCGAGCTTCTGCAGGACCTGGGCGGCGACGCCCTCGCCCTCTCGGATCAGGCCGAGCAGGATGTGCTCGGTCCCGATGTAGTTGTGGCCGAGCTGCAGCGCCTCGCGCAGCGAGAGCTCCAGCACCTTCTTGGCACGGGGGGTGAAGGGAATGTGACCGGACGGGGCCTGCTGGCCCTGGCCGATGATCTCCTCGACCTGGGCACGAACGCCTTCCAGCGCGATGCCCAGCGATTCGAGCGCCTTGGCGGCGACACCCTCGCCCTCGTGGATCAGGCCGAGCAGGATGTGCTCGGTCCCGATGTAGTTGTGGTTCAACATCCGGGCCTCTTCTTGCGCCAGGACAACCACGCGTCGCGCTCTGTCGGTAAATCTCTCGAACATGTGCACTCCTTACGAGCGTGCGCGGCAGGGAGGTGGTCCATTCCGTGTTGACGTCCACTGCGAACGACTGTGAGTCATTCGCAGCAGAAGCCCTCACGGACCGGATCGCTCGAGTCTAGTCGGGCCGGGCCGGGGAGCCCTGTCCTTCATCCACTCTTCGCTCAACCACTCTTGACGGAGAGTCCTGCGCACCAGAACCCCCACGATGGGTCTAACGCTCCCCCTGGTCGCGACGTTCCGCCAGGGACCTGCCCTACGCCGAGGGCGAACAGGCGCGGGTAGACAATTTCGCGCTCGGCCCGAGAGGCCGACGACCCCCGCACCGCGGTCGCGGTCGGGGGTCGTGGGTGGGGCGGTGGGCGGACGACCGCAATCGGTCGGAAGGCCGTCGGTCCGGTCAGTGAGCCGACTCGAACGCGTCGAGGACGGCGGCCGACAGACGGCCACGCTCTGAGACCTCGTACCCCGCGGCGCGGGCCCATTCGCGGATGGCAGCGGTCTGCTCACGATCAGGAGCGGTGCGAGCGGCGGACTTGGTGGCCTTGGCCGGCTTGGCCTTGGCACCACGGGCGGCGGAAACCCGACGCCCGCCATCGATCCGACGCGCGTGGGCCGTGAAGTTGGCCAGCGCGTCGCGGAGCTTCTTCGCGTTCTTGTCGGTCAGATCGATCTCGTAGTTCGCTCCATCGAGCGAAAATGCAACGGTCTCGGCGGCGACGGTTCCGTCAAGGTCATCAACAAGACTGACGGTGGTCATGGTGGCCATGGATTTTCCTCCTGATAGGGCCATGTCGGCCGTTATGTGTTCTCTTGCAAGAGTAGATCACAAATGCGTAAACAACCACCACGACCCGCCATTGCGCTATGCGTTCGGCCGGAGATCTGGGCGGAGAACTATGCGTACGCCCGCGCGAACCTCATTCTTGTCCACAGGCGCCACCCGAAGAACTCCCGCCCGGGCCACAGGTTAAGTGTCGGGTTAGCGAACTAAGAGCTGTGATCGGTCAGTCACCCGGGCGCACAAACGGGAAGAGGATCGTCTCGCGGATTCCCAATCCGGTCAGCGCCATCAGCAGCCGGTCGACGCCCATGCCCATCCCGCCGGAGGGCGGCATGCCGTATTCCATGGCCCGGAGGAAGTCCTCGTCCAGCAGCATGGCCTCGACGTCACCCAATCCGGCAAACCGGGCCTGGTCGACGAATCGCTCACGCTGCACGACGGGGTCGACGAGTTCAGAATAGGCCGTTGCCGTTTCCACACCACGGATGTAGAGATCCCACTTCTCGGTCAGTCCCGGACGCTCCCGGTGCTCGCGTGTCAGCGGGGACGTTTCGGCCGGGAAATCGCGGACGAACGTCGGCAGCACCAGTGACTCGACAACCAGCTCCTCGAAGAGTTCCTCGGCGAGTTTGCCCGGCCCGTAGTGTGGCGCGACCGCCACCCCGAACTTCTTCGCCAACTCGACGAGGCGGTCCATCGGGGTGTTCACGTCGACGTCCTCGCCCGTCGCCTCGGACAATGCGCCGTACAGCGTAATGGACTTCCATTCGCCGCCGAGATCGAAGTCCGATCCGTCGGCGTGCACGGCGGTCGTCGAACCGAAGATCTCCGTTGCCGCGTTCTGGATCAGGTCGCGGGTCAGGTCGGCCATGCCGTTGTAGTCGGAGTAGGCCTCATACGCTTCCAGCATTGCGAATTCCGGCGAGTGCGAAGAGTCCGCACCCTCGTTCCGGAAGTTGCGGTTGATCTCGAAGACCCGGTCGATACCCCCCACCACACAACGCTTCAGGTACAACTCCGGCGCAATTCGCAGGAAGAGATCCATGTCCATGGCATTCATGTGGGTGGCGAACGGGCGGGCCGCTGCACCTCCGTGGAGCACCTGGAGCATCGGAGTTTCCACCTCCAGGTAGCCCCGGTTGTGCAGCGTCTCCCGGAGTGAGCGATTGGCCAGCGCCCTGACCTCCGCATTGCGCCGGGCCTGCGGCCGGACGATGAGGTCGACGTAACGCTGCCGTACGCGAATCTCCTCCGACAATGGCTTGTGGGCGACGGGCAGCGGGCGAAGGGACTTCGCGGTGAGCTGCCAGGAATCGGCCAGAACGCTCAACTCGCCTCGTTGGGAGGTGATGACCTCGCCCTCGGCAAAAAGATGGTCGCCCAGATCGATGTCCGATTTGAAGGAGGCCAGCGACTCGGCACCGACCGAGGCCAGGGAGATCATCACCTGTAGTTCTGTGCCGGTTTCCCCGGCTCCACCTTCGCGGAGTGTCACAAAACACAGTTTTCCGGAATTGCGCAGGAAGATGACCCGCCCGGTGACGCCGACGGTCCGGCCGGTGTGCACGTCCGGGTCCAGGTCCGGAAACTGGGCCCGCAACTCGGCGAGGTCGGTCGTCCTGGCCACACCGACCGGGTAGGGATCAATTCCGGCATTCAACAGTCGGGCGCGCTTGTCCCGTCTGACCCGCATCTGCTCCGGCAGATCGTCGTCCCCACCCGACACCTCGTGCTTGCCACCGGACTTTCCCGGGCGCTCGCCGGACGCGGACGGGCCGGATCGTTCAGAATGGATCGGATCTTCTGGGTTGACGCCATCTTCTGGATCGTCAGGTCGGGAGCTCACGACTCCAAAGGGTACGTGCCCGCGATCGCACTCCCCTTCACAGCCGCGGTTCGGAGATTTCGCCGAGGTATTTCCGAGCCGGGTGATGGGTGGAGAATGATCCGGTGATCGTCGGTCGTGAAGAATCCGTCACCGTCGAACTGCTCGCGCACGACGACTGGACCCAGCGGGAAGAACGGCACGTCGAACTGGTCGACGAACTGACGGCGTCGCACAGATCACGGATCGCGGAGAATCGCACCCATCCGGTCGAGGACTTCCTCTTCACCTACTACTCGCACCGGCCGGCCCAGCTCCGACGCTGGCACGCCGGAGCCCGATTCGGACTGCTCGATGCCGGCGACCGGGCCCAGTGGCGGTTCCATCGAGCCCTCCCCGTTGGCGTCGCGATGGGCGATGTCTCGGGCGGCGCCCGTCCGGTCGGCGACGTCACCGACGCCGTGGTGGTCGACCCGGCCTACTTCCTCGACGCACGGGGCAAGAGTGTGCGGTTCATCCACGAGTTGCTCGGTCGGACCCGGGCGGCGACGCCCTCGTTCGGTTGTTTCGGCCTGCACGAGTGGGCGATGGTCTACCAGGTCCAGGACCGGCGGCACCTGGACTGGCCGCTGCGGCTCGGGGCGGACGGGACGGACGAGGTGGTCCGCGACCACCAGATCAAGTGCTCGCACTACGACGCCTTCCGGTTCTTCACCCCGGCCGCCCGGGGGCGGAACCTGCTGGCCCCGGATCTGTGGAGCCGGGACCGGATGGAACAGCCCGGGTGCCTGCATGCGTCGATGGACCTCTACAAGTGGGCCTACCGCCTGGTCCCGATCGTCTCCAGCGAGTTGCTGCTCGATTGTTTCCTGCTCGCGCGGGAGATCAGGGAGATCGACATGCGGGCATCGCCCTACGACCTCACGGAACTCGGTTATCCACCGATCCCGATCGAGACCCCTTCCGGCAAGACGGAGTACGTCACCGCCCAGCGCAGCTTCGCCGACAGGGGCCAAGAGCTGCGCGACCGGCTGCTGTCGGCCGTCGACAGCGCATTCGGCGACCTGGGCGTTCGTTGAGCCTGCAGAGCCCGGATCAGTCCTCTGCCCGTCGCCGACGGCGAGGGGCGGCGTCGGAGCTGCCGTAGGCGGCCAGCAGGTCGGCCACCGAGATGCCAGCCGAGTGGCCGGTACCGGCGAGTGCATGCTCCGGCGGCGTGTCACCGTCTTCGGGCTGCGCTGCCGGGTCGACGAATGCCCCCGATGCCGGCTCCGGTTCCGATGCGGGCTCTGATTCCGGCGTCGGCTCTGATTCCGGCGTCGGCTCTGATTCCGGCGCTGGCTCTGATTCCGGCGCTGGCTCGGGTTCGCTGAAGGCTGCGGCTTCTTCTTGCGCCTCCGGCGCAGTGTCGGCCTCCGCCTCCGCCTCCGCCTCGGGCTCGGCCTCCGGCGCCGGCTCGACGCCGGGCTCGGCTTCCGGCTCCGGCTCCGGCTCGACAATCAACTCCGGCTCGGCCTCAGCCGCCGGCTCGGGCTCAACGATCAGCTCCGGCTCGACGATCAGCTCCGGCTCCGTGACTGGCTCCGCCTCGACCACCACCTCGGGCCCCACCTCGGCAACAGGCGACGGTGCGGGCGGGTGCGCCGGCTGGGCGTGGGCGTGCTCATCGACCACGCCGGGCGCAACCGGCGCACCGGGCACCGGCTGGGCACCGGGTCCGAACATCGCCCGGGGGAACTGGATGGTGTCGTCCTCGCGCATCGGGTACGGACCACCTAGACCGGACGAGCCGAAGCCCGACGACCCGGGGACCGCCGAAGGAGCGCTCGACTGGTGACCGACATACGGCCCGGTCGGTTCGGGGGCGTGCTCGATCTGGCCGGGGCGGGACGTGTTCGCGAGCCGATTCCGGCCCGCATCGCCGACCTGTCGCACCCTGGTCGACTCTGCGGACAACGTCAGGCGTTCGAAGAGCAGGTCACCGTCGAGCAGACCGGACAACGTCGTGTTCAGTCGGTCGAGTTGCTCGCGCAGACCCGCCAGCTCCTCGCGATGCCGCGACTCCGCGTCCTCCCGAGCCGCTTCCGAAACTCCGATCTCGTACTCCCGGCGCGCGGTGATCTCGCGATGGAGTTCGAGTTCGTAGGTGCGCTTGCTCTCCTCGGTCTTGAGTTCGGCCGAACGCGCGGTCCGGCGGAAGTAGACGACGGGGAAGGCTGCGGTGAAGGCCGCCCACACTCCGAGCAGCGCGGCCAGCTTCAGCCAGCGCACCTCCTCGGAGAAGACCGCCAGCGCGATCGCACCGACGGCCAGCAGAAATCCCAGCACCAACAAGCCACGCATGAGCACGGGCGTCACCCCACGGCGGGGGCGATTTCCGGCTCGGGTCATGGCCCACAGGTTACCGGGGCCGGGTGTGTTCACGAGCCCGTTGCTCCTCCGGCGCGCAGACCGGACCACCTCACCGAGTGGACGAACGCCCGTCACGCGGATCTTCGGGCGCCCGGCAGCAGTATTCGAGATACAACGCCCCGAAGACCATCAGAGCCGAGCCGGCCAGCCCGACACCGGCGCTCACCGAATCCGATCGGGCTGCGGTGATCACGCCTGAGTCCGGCAGGACATAGGCGAGCAGGCCAACCCAGAGCCCGCCCAGCGCAGCTCCCGCCAGGGCCGAGGCCTTGGCCGTCATCACCGCTCGAGCGGCGGTCAACGGCGGGACCGGAGGTCTGAGGTCCTGACGACCCTCGTCCCGGCGGACCTGGATCCGCTGCCGCAGTCCGTGCCCGAAGATCGCCTCCGCGATCCCGAGGATCGCCGGCGCCAACCCGGCCAACCGCGGGATCGGCGGGATGCTGCCGTAGTTCAGGCGGACGACGAGGTAGCCGACGATGGCCGCGACGAGCCCGACGGCCATCAGATCGCGCGGTCGGGTCGGTCCCATCCGGAAGGCGGGAGTGCGATCAGCCGACATGGCCGACCGCACTGATGTCGGCGGAGTCCAGGCCCGCCAGCAGGGTCAGGACCGGCCCGCGGTCGGGAAGGACTGCGTCCGGGTCGATCTCGGCCCACGGCAGCAGGACGAACGCCCGTTCGTGGGCGCGCGGGTGCGGGAGGGTGAGATCCGGGTCCTGCGAGACGACGTCGTCCACGACCACCACATCGGCATCGAGAGTTCTCGGGCCCCAACGGATATCTCGCACACGGCCGGCGTCACTCTCGAGCTCCCGGCACAGGTCCAGCCATCCGTAGGCGTCCAGATCGGGCGAGGAGGCGATCATCGCAAGGTTGTAGTAGTCGTCCTGCGGAACCGGACCCCAGGGCGGCGTCCGGTAGACGGACGACACGGCGATCACCCCGCCAGGCAGCCACTTCGCCAGCGCGGCAACGGCATCGGCCAGATGTTGACGCCGATCGCCCAGATTCGAGCCCAACGACAGAACGGCACGCGACATCTCAGGCACCGGTCCGTCGGACGGAACGGCGGATCGTCACGGCGACGTCCACGAAGTCCAGCGGGATCGGGGCAGACGGCTTGTGCAGGGTCACTTCCACCGCGTGCACGGGATAGGTGGCGATCACCTTGTCGGCGATCTCGCCGGCCACCGCTTCGATCAGGTCCCGCGGCGGCCCACCGATGATCCCGGCCGCCAGTTCGGCCAACTCGCCGTAGTGAACGGTGGTGGTCAGGTTGTCGGTTCGGGCGGCCACCGTCAGGTCGAGCCAGAGCGTGAGGTCGACGACGAAGTCCTGGCCGTCACGACGTTCGTGTTCGAAAACCCCGTGGTAGCCGAAGATCTTGAGGCCGGTCAGGGTGATCCGGTCAGCCACGACGCTGTCCTTTCCGGTGTCCGAAGAACTCCGGCGGCGCCGTGGCGTCGGCCAACGGCCCGTCGGGCGCCGTCCCGGTCCGCATCGTTGCCGCCGGGTGTACCGAGGCGCCGGCAGCGGCCAGCACGGCCAGGGCGTCCCGCGTTGGCTGCGGCTCGTGCACCCTGATCCCCCAGGCGCCCCGTTGCGCAGCCAGCAGTGACACAGCCGCGGTCGCCGCCTCGCGTCCCGCCGGCGGCCGCTGGGTTCCGGACTCGTCCAGGAGGAGCTCTCCGAGAAAACGTTTCCGCGACGCTCCCACCAGGACTGGCAACCCGATGTCCACCAGCGAGGCCAACTTCTCCAGCAGTGCCCAGTTGTGCCGGGCGTCCTTGGCGAAGCCGAGTCCGGGATCCAGGATGACGCTACGCTCGTCGACCCCGGCCGCCAGGGCGCGATCCACCTGGACCAGCAGTTCCTCGCGTACCTCGGCGACCACATCGGCATAGGTGGCCTGCTGCTGCATGGAGGCGCTGTGACCTCGCCAGTGCATGAGGATCCACGGCACACCCGTCTCGGCCGCGACGGCGGCCATGGCCGGGTCGGCCAGCCCCCCCGAGACGTCGTTGATGATGCTCGCGCCGGCCTGCACCGCCGCTCGCGCCACCCCAGATCTGGTGGTATCCACGGAGCAGACGATGCCCTGCGCCGTCAGGGCGCCGATCACCGGGATCACCCGTTCCGACTCCGTGGGGCCATCGATGCGGTGAGCGCCGGGCCGGGTCGACTCGCCGCCGACGTCGACGACGTCCGCCCCCTGACGGACCAGCTCGATCCCGTGGGCGATGGCAGCGTCGGTGTGGTCCCAGCGTCCTCCGTCGGAGAACGAATCGGGCGTGACGTTGAGGACCCCGAAGAGGAAGGCCCGGGAACCGAACACCGGGAACCGGTTGCTCGTGGGAGTCACCGGCCCGTGATCAGGCTCATCGCCTCGGCGCGGGTGCTGGCCCTGGTCTGGAAGATCCCGCGCACCGCCGACGTGGTGGTGACCGCGCCGGGCTTGCGAATCCCCCGCATCGCCATGCACAGGTGCTCTGCCTCGATGACGACGATGACGCCGGCCGGCTCCAGCCGCCGCACCAGCGCCTCGGCGATCTGCGTGGTCAGGCGCTCCTGTACCTGCGGGCGCCGCGAGTACCCGTCGACCACCCTGGCCAGTTTGGACAGCCCGGTGACCTGACCGTTCCGGCCCGGGATGTAACCCACGTGTGCATGCCCGAAGAAGGGGACCAGATGGTGCTCGCAGGTCGAGTACATCGGAATGTCCCGCATCAGCACCATCTCGGAGTGGTGCTCCTCGAAAACGGTGTCCAGCACCAGGTCCGGGTCGACATGCAGTCCGCCGAACTGCTCGGCGAAGGCCCGCGCCACCCGACCCGGCGTCTCCTTGAGACCATCGCGGTCGACGTCCTCGCCCACCGCGATCAACAGCTCACGGACGGCCGCTTCGGCGCGGATCTGGTCGAACGGCGGCCGGGTCTCGACCGTCATCGGCGCTGATCTCCGGGAGGCGGCGCCCAGGGATCGATCGGTCCGTTCTCGTCACTCTGCTCCGGTGCACGATGTCCGCCGGTCTGGCTCGAAGCGTCGCCCGCCGCGCCGTTTCCGGCAGCACCATTGCGCGCCGACCCGTTGCCGTTGTGGCCGTTGCTGTTCGGGTAACCGTTGCTGGTGGGGACACCCGTGCCGTTCGGGTGTGCGCCGGTCTGATGAGCCGGGCCATAGCCGTTGCCGTTCCACGCGTTCGCAGTGGGAACTCCACCGTTGCCTCCGAGCGGTGGCACTCCGGCGTCACTTCCGGGCAATGGCGCCAGCGGACCGGGGAGCACGCCACCGGTCCAGTTCGGCGACTGCCCGACACCGGTCGGGGGCGTCAGGTACGGGTTGGGCGCCGGGTAGGGGTATCCGGCCGGTACGCCCTGCGGGGCAGGAAAACTCTGTCCGTAACCCGGAACACCGGGCTGCCCGTACCCCGGCTGGCCGTAGCCGGACTGCCCGTACCCCGGCTGGCCGTAGCCGGGCTGCCCGTACCCCGGCTGGCCGGAACCCGGCTGCCCGAATCCGGGCACCGCCGGTTGACCGTTGGTGGCGGGCGGACCGGCGAAAGCCGCCGGGGCACCGACCGGAACCGGAGACTTCAACAGCTGGGGCGGCTGCGGCGGCGGCCACTGCTCGCC
Source organism: Nakamurella sp. UYEF19 (assembly GCF_040546275.1). Classification (NCBI taxonomy): domain Bacteria; kingdom Bacillati; phylum Actinomycetota; class Actinomycetes; order Nakamurellales; family Nakamurellaceae; genus Nakamurella; species Nakamurella sp. UYEF19. The sequence continues at coordinate 16,679 of NZ_JBEPNO010000011.1, forward strand.
ACGTTCGACGGCCAGCTCGCCGGGGGTCTTGATGGGCGGACGGTCGGACGGGACACGCTGGCCCCAGTCGTCGAACGTGGTGATCCGCGGTCGCTTCACGACGGTGGAGAAGATGATCTCCAAGTCCTTGCGCTCCAACGTCTCTCGCTCGAGCAGCTTGGTGGCCAGGTCGTCCAGCACGTCGCGGTACTCGTTCAGCACGGCCCAGGCCTCGGTGTGGGCGGCCTCGATCAGCGCGCGTACCTCGCCGTCGATCTCCGCTCCGACCTCGAGCGAGTAGTCGGCCGAGTGGCCGTAGGTGCGACCGAGGAACGGCTCGTCGTCGCCGGTGCCGTACTTCACGGCTCCGAGCTTGGCCGACATGCCGTACTCGGTGACCATCGCCCTGGCGATCTTCGTCGCCTGGGCGATGTCGGAGGACGCGCCGGTGGTGGGCTCGGCGAAGACCAGTTCCTCCGCGGCCCGGCCACCCATCGCCATCACCAGGCGGGCGATCATCTCGGTCCGCGTCATCAGGCCCTTGTCGTCCTCGGGCACCACCAGCGCGTGCCCGCCGGTGCGGCCACGCGGCATGATCGTCACCTTGTAGACCGGCTCGAGATCAGGCATCGCCCAGGCCGCGAGCGCGTGGCCACCCTCGTGGTACGCGGTGATCTTGCGTTCCTTCTCGGAGATGACCTTCCCCTTGCGGGCCGGCCCGCCGACGACCCGGTCGACCGATTCCTCGAGCGCCGCGTTGGTGATGACGGTGCCGTGCGTGCGGGCGGTCAGCAGTGCGGCCTCGTTGATGACGTTGGCCAGGTCTGCGCCGGACATGCCGACGGTGCGCTTGGCCAGCGGCAGGAACTCGACGTCAGGAGCAAACGGCTTGCCCTTGGAGTGCACGGCCAGGATCGCCTGACGACCACGGAGATCGGGCTGGCCGACCGGGATCTGCCGGTCGAACCGACCGGGGCGGAGCAGCGCGGGGTCCAGGATGTCGGGCCGGTTGGTAGCCGCGATCAGGATGATCCCGCCCTTGGCCTCGAACCCGTCCATCTCGACGAGCAGCTGGTTGAGGGTCTGCTCGCGCTCGTCGTGACCGCCGCCCATCCCGGCACCGCGGTGACGGCCGACGGCGTCGATCTCGTCGACGAAGATGATGGCCGGCGCGTTGGCCTTGGCCTGCTCGAACAGGTCGCGGACCCGGGAGGCGCCGACACCGACGAACATCTCGACGAAGTCCGAACCGGAGATCGTGTAGAACGGCACGCCGGCCTCGCCGGCCACGGCCCGGGCCAGCAGCGTCTTACCGGTGCCGGGCGGACCGTACAGCAGCACGCCCTTGGGGATCTTGGCGCCGAGCGCCTGGTAGCGGGCCGGATTCTGCAGGAAGTCGCGGATCTCGTCGAGCTCCTCGACCGCCTCGTCGGCGCCGGCCACGTCGGTGAACTTGGTCTGCGGCATGTCCTTGTTCAGCAACTTCGCCTTGGACTTGCCGAACGACAGCACCTTGTTGCCGCCGCCCTGGGCGTTGTTCATCATCCAGAGCAGGAACAGGATGATCAAACCGATCGGGATCAGGTAGATGAGCAGCGAGAACAGGCCCGACTCGCTGGTGACCTGGGTGTCGTAGGTGGCGGCCTTGGACTTCTGGACGGCGACGAACACGTCGTCGGAGGCACCGTCGGGGTAGAGCGCATAGATCTGGCTCGAGCCGTCGACCGCATTCTTCAGCGTCAGCCGGATGCGCTGTTCCTTGTCGTCGATGATCGCGCTCTTCGCGTTCCCGTTCGACAGCTGCGCAAGCACGACGGACGTCGGCTCGACCTTGTAGTCCTTGGTGTCGTCGGACAGGTAGTTGTAGACCAGGTAGGCCACGAAGATGACTGCGACCCACAGCAGAGGCGAGCGGATCAGGCGCTTACGGTCCATGTGGCGTTCGGCCGCTCGGCGGCCTCCACCCTCTCTGAGAAATCAGACATCCAGGCTCCTTGGCGAAGACTGATCGCGGCCGGCAATCTGCATGCTTGCGTGGTCTGTTTGGTACGTCTGGTCGGTGCTGCTGGTTGACAGATTTGCCATCAGCGCACTTGACATTGAGCGTACCGCGCAGCAGAAAGGTTCCCCGCGCGTTCCGCGCAGGGCGTGATCAGCCCCGACACACGCTCATCGGCCATCTGACCGGACGTGGCCGGCCTGACCGTGAACACGGGGCCGCGGGCCGCCTCCGCACCGCCCGTGGCCGACCGGTATGACCTCCGCACCGCCCGAGGCCGACCGGTATGACCTGCGCACCGCCCGAGGCCGACCGGTATGACCTGCGCATCACCGGTAGCACCGCCCGCAGTCATACCGGTGCAGCACGGGTGCTACCGGTGGTCTGCCCGGTCATACCGCCGGCGCAGCCACGCCAGCGCAACCCCGCCGGCGCAACCCCGCCGGCGCAACCCCGCCGGCGCAACCCCGCCGGCGCAACCCCGCCGGCGCAACCCGAGGCCGAGCAGGGCCGGCCGTCAGGCGTACATGTGCTCTCCGAGCAGGCCGACGAACGGGAGGTCGCGGTAGCGCTCGTTGAAGTCGAGGCCGTAGCCGACGACGAAGTCGGTCGGGATGTCGAAGCCCACGTAGCCGACCTCGACCTCGACCTTGACCGCCTCGGGCTTGCGGAGAAGTGCCACGATCTCGATCGAGGCGGGCCCGCGGGTCTGCAGGTTCTTCTGGAGCCAGGACAGCGTGAGACCGGAGTCGATGATGTCCTCGACGATCACCACCCGGCGGCCGGTGATGTCACGGTCCAGGTCCTTCAGGATTCGCACCACTCCTGACGACGACGTCGCCGAGCCGTAGGAGCTGACCGCCATGAACTCGAGTTCGGAGGGGATCGGCAGGGCTCGGGCGAAGTCGGTGACGAACATCACCGCACCCTTGAGCACGCAGACCAGCAGCGGCGGGGTGTCGCCGGAGTGGTTGGCGGCCACGGCGGCGGCCAACGCCACGATCTTCTCCTGCAGCACCTTCTCCGTGATCAGAGTGGCCGCGATCTCCCCGAGGTAGCCGTGGTCGGCGCCCGGATCGGCATCGTCCGGACCCGGCCGGACGGCGTCGGCGGAGGTCAGGACGGTGGTCAGTGCAGTGGCCGATACCTGGCTGCCGGGCACGGGTCTCCCTGTCAGAGTCTGGTCCACCCATCGGCCCGCCGCGGCAGATCGATGGGAGCTGGAAACCGCCCGGAGGCGGCCATGGTCACACTGCCACCCAACGCCCCGAACAGTCCATCCGGCCCCAGCCCCGACGAGCGCGTTCACCCCGCCGGGACGGCGCGGAGCGTGGTGCCGGTCCGGACCGCGTCGACGGCGCCCGGCAGCCGGACGGCGCCGGTGCGGCGCGGGCCCATGGCCAGCGAATCGAGCCGCACCAGGTGGTCGGCGGTCAGTGCTCGGGCACCGACCGCATCGGCCCAGGCGCGCAGGGCTCGGCGACGCAGCGCCACCGGATGTCCGGCGAGAGCCTCGAGGTCGACGACCCCGCCGCTCTGCCACACCTCCGCCAACACCCGGGCGGCGAGATAGTCGAGCGCTTCGAGGTCCTCGGCCAGCAGGTCGGCGGTGCGAGCCAGAGCGGGCGCCACTCCCCCGCCCAGCACCTCTTCCATCAGCGGCAGCACCTCACGCCGCAACCGGACCCTGGTGAAGGCGGGATCGACGTTGTGCGGGTCGTCCCAGAATTCGATTCCTGCTTCCCGGCAGGCACTCTCGGTGTCGGAGCGCCGAACGCCGAGGAACGGCCGCCCCCAAGGACGGTTCCACGGCCGCATGCCGGCGATGGAACGCGGGCCCGAGCCGCGCCCCAGACCCAGCAGGACGGTCTCGGCCTGGTCGTCCGCGGTATGACCGAGCAGCACGGCCGCGCCGTCCACCGGCAGCAGCGTCCGATAGCGGGCCGCCCGCGCGCCGGCCTCCAATCCCGCACCGGTCTCGACCGTCACGGTATCGATTCGGACTGTGCGGTAACCGATCTCGTGCAGTTGCTCGGCGACGTCGACTGCCCGCCGGGCCGAACCGTCCTGCAACTGGTGGTCGACGGTGACGGCGCCGAGCCTTGATTCGTCCAGGACGGCGAAGCATCCGATGGCCAGCGCCAGGGAGTCGGCGCCACCCGAGCAGGCCACGGTGATCTTCGTGTCGGGCCCGGCGAAGGCATCGACCCAGTCGGCCACCGCGGCGCGGACCACCGCCACGCTCACGACGACCCACCCGGAACAGGCCCCCTCACGTCAGGACCCGGTCGATCCAGCCCTTCGGGTCGGTGGTCTCCGCCCTGGTCGGCAAGGTCTCGGGCGAGGTCCAGATGGTGTTGAACGCGTCCATCCCGACCTCGTCGACGACGGCGGACACGAACGCGGCACCCTTCACGTACTGCGCCATCTTCATGTCCATGCCCAGCAGCGAACGCAGAATCCGGTCGAACGGGCCGCGACCCTTCTTGCGCCGCAACGTGAACGACTTCCGGATCTCACCGACCGAGGGGATGACGGTCGGCCCGACGGCGTCCATGACGTGGTCGGCGTGGCCCTCGAGAAGCGTCATCAGGGCCATCAGCTTGTCGAAGATCAGGCGCTGCTCGGGGGTTTGCACGGTCTCGATCCAGGACGACCCGCCGGCACTGCCGCGGCCACCCTTGACGGCCTTGACGATGCGGCCCAGCAACTCACTCGCGTCGGTGTCGGCGGCCTCGCCGAATTCGGCGACCAGCCCACGGAAGTGCTCGCGCAACCAGGGAACGGCGGTGAACTGAAGCCGGTGGGTGCTCTCGTGGAGACACACCCACATCCGGAAATCCACCGGATCGGCGTGCAGTTCCCGCTCGACCTTGATGATGTTGGGCGCCACCAGCAACAACCGCCCCGGCGCCCCGGACACCGAGTCCGGTCCGGGCGGCGCCAGCGGGTCGTACTGACCCAGCACACGGCTGGACAGGAAGCTGAGCACCACACCGAGTTGCGCCCCGGCAGCGGTCTTGGCCCGCGGCGCCTGATCCAATTTGCCGGCCAGCTTGGCCGCCAGCGGAGCCGTCAGCTCGGCCATGCCCTGGGCGGTGGCCTCGATCCAATGCGGCCGGTCGACGACGAAGGCCTTCTCCACCGGCAGACCGTGCCCGAGACCGGTGGTGTCCCTGACGATCAGCTCGGCCTTGGCCGAGAATTGCTGCAGATCCTGCACCGCCTGCCTGGCCTGTTCGGCGGAGACATCGGGGCCGGTCGGCGCCAACCGCTGTCCGGAACGGACGGCGGCGGCCCAGTCGATCGCTTCGGCAGCCATGGCACAACGGTAGAGCAATCGCGCCCGACCCCGTCCGGCCCTCGACCACCGTCAGGCGCGAACCGCGACCACCGTCAGGCGCGACCACCGTCAGGTGCGACCACACGGTCGCCGACCACCCGGTCGCTCCGGGGAGCGGTCAGCTGCACCCGCAGGTGCGGAGGGCTGCGGCGAAGGCGTCCTGCGCCGGACGAGACTGGTTCGGGCCACTGGAGATCACCCCGTTGGAGTTCAGGGCGAACACCAGCAGCCGGCCGTCGACATCGGGCACGTACCCGACCAGGGCGTAGGTGAAGTCCACCGAGCCCGTCTTGGCCCGCACCCACCCGATACCGGCCTTCGACTGTGCCGTCTGGAATCGGTCGGAAGCCCTGCTGAGCGTGCCCGAGACACCGGCGACCGGAAGACCGTTGAGGAGTCCCCGCAGCGCAGGGACCCTCCCGGTGACGGCGAGGGTCATGACGGAGGCCAGCAAAGCGGTCGGGGCCAGGTCGTTGTGCGACAGCCCGGAGCCGTCGACCATCGTCAGGCCGATGGTGTCCAGCTTCAGATCACCCAGCGCGATGACGATCGCCTGCGATGCACCCGTGAAGCTGGGGGCCCCGCCGAGCGCGATCGCCACCTGACGGGCCAGGGCCTCGGCCAGCACGTTGTCCGAGTTGAGCAGGGCCTGCGAGAGCAGCACGGACATGGGCTGCGATTGCACGGACGCCAGCAACTTGGCATTCTTGGCCGCGGCGCCGACGATCACCGGCAGGTTCGGGTCGCCGAGCGCGCGAGCCAGTGCCTTGCCAGCAGTGATGGCCGGCGTGCCGGTTCGTGACGAGTCCTCGGTCGCCGGGTCCTTGCGGTCGCCGTCGACCATCAGGGCCTGCATCCGGGTGATGTTGCCGGCCGCGATGTCGTTGGGATCCCACCCGTCAGCCAGATCCGAGCCGGTCCAGTAGGACGTGTCGAGCAGGATCCGTTTGACGGCGTAACCCTTTGCCTTCACCTGGGCGGCCAGGTCCGAGACCGTCGGCGCTCCGTCGTACGGGGTGGTGACCCCGGCGGACCTGGCGGACAGCGTGACGTCGCCACCGCCGAGGAAGACGACGTCGCCGGCGTGCGGGCCCTGCACCACCCGGGTGGTGAATCGGCTGTTCGGATCGACCTTGGTGAGCAGCGCGGCGCCGGTCAGCAGCTTCATGGTCGAGGCCGGCTGGGTGGCCGTTGCCGAGTCCTTGCTCCACAACACCTTGCCGGTGGCCGCGTCCACCACCACGCCGGTATACCTGGCCATCCCGGGATTCGCCAGCACCGGACCGAGGATCTTCAGCACACCGGCCACGGTCGGTACCCTGCCCGCCGCGACCGGGAGCGGCTTGATCTTGGCGGCGACCGCTGCGACGGGTGGGTCGACCGCGGAGATGGTCGGGTACGGGACCACGGAACTGATGGTCGAGGTGGACACCGCGGAGTTCGACTTCGACCGCTGGTTCCAGAACAGCAGCCCGGCCGTCGCCGCCCCGGCCACCAGCAGCAGCGACACCACGATGACGATCGCCCTGCGACCGCCCGAACGCCTTCCGGCCACGACTCTCCCTCGTTCTGCCCGTTGGACAGGATTCCTGATGTTGGTCCGACCCGATTGACGACTGCTGGACGTCGATGACCGCTCGCTCACACTGGATACGCTCGACCGCGGCGACACCCTGTGTGACCGATGACTCGCAGTACCAGACGTGCGAGCAGGTCACACCGGTCCGCCGCACCCGGCCTCCAGACTAGAGTCTGCGCGTAGGCAGTTTGTGAAGCGGCGCCCCGGGCTGTTGTGCGTTGACCGGCCAGCACCCCCAATCGCCTTGTCACAGGACAGTTACGATCATCCGACCGGTGGTGTTCGACCCCGGAGGTCGATCGCAAAGAGGCGAGAGAAGGTACAGACGGTGGAATTCGACGTCACGATCGAGATCCCGAAGGGCAGTCGCAACAAGTACGAAGTCGACCACCACAGTGGTCGGATCCGTTTGGACCGCACACTTTTCACCGCCACGCAGTACCCGGCGGACTACGGGTTCATCGATAACACGCTCGGCCAGGACGGCGACCCGCTCGACGCTCTGGTGCTCTTGTCGGAGCCGACCTTCCCCGGATGCCTGATCCTGGCCCGGGCGATCGGAATGTTCCGGATGACCGACGAGAAGGGTCCCGACGACAAGGTCCTGTGCGTGTCGGCCAACGATCCCCGGCAGGCCAACCTGCAGGACATCGGCGACATGTCGATCTTCGAACGTCTGGAGATCCAGCACTTCTTCGAGGTCTACAAGGACCTGGAGCCCGGCAAGAGCGTCGAGGGCGCCAACTGGGTGGGTCGCGGCGACGCCGAGACCGAGATCCGCATCTCCTTCGGTCGGGAGACCAAGCGACTCGCCGCCGAGGTCGAAGCGCTTGCGAACGGTGAGACTCCCGCAGATCACTGACCTGCTTTCGTCACTGATCAACGAGCCACCAGGGCTGTTCGACCAGTTCACAGCGCTCCAACCAGCACACGGTCCTCGACAGCTCGGCCCGGACGGATGTCACATCCTCCGGGCCGGACTCATGCCCGGGCCGGGTCGGTGATCAGCAATGGGTCAGCAGCCGCAAGTTCGGCCAACACCTGAGCGGTCGAGGTCGCGAGCATGCGCTCCTTCTCCGCAGCGCTGACGCCGACCAGCTGCAGGAAGTGGACCCGGCCGTTCGGGGTGTCGATCGCCGGCAGAGCAGGATCGGGCGTGACCGCGAAGACCGTCAGGCCTGACGGCGGTGCGTCCGGAAGTCCGGGGTGTCCGGTGACGGCCGCGCGGAGGTCGATCCGGCCTCCGACGCCCAGAGCGGCGCCTCCGCCGTTCACGAATCTGGCTACCTCGTTGATCATGGTGAACGGCCAGTCCGGCGGGATCCGGTCCCTCGGACTCGGGCGCGGCACCCGCAGGGTCAGCTCGAATCCCCAGCCGGAGACCAGGGGATCGGCACCGGGCTCGCGTTCGTCGCCATCGCCCGATGCCTCGTCCGCCTCGTACAGTTCGCTCAGCCCGTACGTGACGTAGTGCCAGTGACCGCCCGCCGGGTACGCGCTGCAGCCCTGCAGGTTGTTGCTCAGGCCGGGCGGCGGGTCGTAGCCGACGTGCTGGGGCTGGACGGCCCCGTGCAGACCGGTGAGGGCGGCATCGATCGCATCCCACCCGGGCGCCGATACATCGACGTCATCATCGCCGCCGGCGGGATGGTTCAACCGGAGGTCTACTACCAGCGCGATCCGCGCTGGACCTCTCGCAGTTTCGGGCGGACGTCGAGCAGGTAGACGAGGCTGCCGACGAGCGAGGCCAGCCACAGCAGGCCGAGTGGCCCGAAAGGGCCGTAGCGGAAGAGCGCGCCGAGCACCCCGACCACAGCACAGGCCGCGGTGATGCCGCTCCAGGTGCCCTTGGTCTGCTTGTCGGCTGCCGCGAAGGCGTCCGGACGCCTGGAACCGGCGTCGACCACAGCCCACACGCCCAGCAGACCTCCACCGATCCCCAGGGCAAGGGTGACCGCCACGATCACCGGCGAGACGAGGTTCAGGGGGTCCATGGCTTCAGAGTACTGGCGCCGCCGTCAGCGATGTCCCGGTAGGAGGCGAACCCGCGGGACGTCACATCGCGCCTGTGCGCTCAGCTCTCGGCGATCGGCTCGGCCGCGGCGGACTTCGGCGTTGCGGGCCCGGCCGTCGCGCGAGGAGTGGCGGGCTTGGCGGTCGACTTCGGCGTGGCGGGCTTGGCAGCCGACCTCGGAGTTGCCGGCTTGGCCGAAACCCTGGTCGTCCGAGGGCTATTGGCTGCCGGAACGTTCGCGATGGTGACGTTCGGGGGAACCACCTTGGCGGCCGGGACACGCGGGGTCCTGGGAGCCCTGACCTTGGTAGTGGCAGCTTTGGTCGCAGCCCTCGGAGCGGCGTTGGTCGGAGCAGCCTTGGTGGGAGCGGACGCGGACGGCGCGGTCCGGGGGTTGAACGGCCTGGTGGCGGTCGCCGTCGCGACGGGTCCGGCATTCGGTCGGGTCGAGGACGTCGTGGTCGCCTTGACCGGCCGCACCTTGGCGGCAGCGGCGTCGATCACGACTCCTGGACGGATCCCGGCTGCACGCACCTTCGACCAGCGCTTGCCACCGCGATCGGCCAGGCTCCCGTAGATCATCCCGGCGAGCTGCGTGTAGGCCTCGATGGTCTCCTTCGCGGCGTCCGGCGACAACGACTGGGCCGCGGTCTGCACCTCGGCCAGCTTCTCCGGTAGCTGGGCGATGAACTCCTGAGCCTTGGCCGGCGCCTCGGCGGCGAACTTCTCGACGCTCCCGGCCACCTCGGAGGCCACCTTCTGGGCCCTGGCGGGGAAGTCGCCGACGGCTGAACGCAGGTCACCGGCGTCGACCGACGGGACCGAGACGTGCTCGCCGACCGACCCGGCGAACGACTCACGCAGGTCGGCCAGACGCTCGATCGCCATGTCGCCGGCTCCGATGGCGGCCAGCAACGGACGGGGCAGATCGGAGAAGCGCGCGGCGATCTGCTCGACGGCATTCTCGGACACGGCACGGATATCGGTGATCAAGGACATGGTGTTCTCCTTCCGGCCGACGTGGTGCGGCCGAGTTGTGATTGACCGAACGCCGACTCTCGGGGCGTCCGACGATTGCTCTTCCGTGCGACTGCTCGACTGGGTTGGAACTGCTGCGACTACCCGTTCTCCGCGATCGGTCCTCCGACCGGGGCCGGCCCTGCGTCGACGCGTTCCGCCCCCTTGCCGAATTTGATGCGTTCCGCCCCGTTGCCGAATTCGATGCGTTCCGCCCCCTTGCAGAAGGCGGCGTAGATGTCGATCAGCGAGGACTTCTGCCGCTCCGACAGGAGCACGTCCGCGCGAATGGCCAGTACGACATCCGGCGCCTCCGCGGTTTCCAGGATCCCGGCGCGTGCGAGCAACGATTCGACCGAGATCGACAGCCCGTGTGCGATCTGGGCCAGGATCTCGGCGCTGGGCCGCCTCAGTCCACGTTCCACCTGCGACAGATAGGGATTGGACACACCGGCTTTTGCAGCCAGACCTCGGAGCGAGATCTGGGCAGACGTCCGCTGATCACGGATGAACGCTCCGATGTCCTTCACCGGTGCGAGCACGGGTCCGAGGTCCATCACCGCTCTCCTGTTCCACTGAACGAACTATTGCCCTAACGAACTGATGCCTGAGCAAAACTGGTGCCTGAGCAAACTGGTTCTTGACCAATCTGATGCCTGAACGAACAACCTGGTACCCACTGATCACCCCAGGTTATCGACGGGTGCTTGCAATTGCAAGCACCGTGCAAACGTTCATGACCAGGGACACACTCGTTCACCATCACCAGGAATCATCAGGCCGTCACGTAACCGACGGGGCGGACAGCGCCTCCTCCTCGGTGATCTCCCTGCGTCCGTCGACGGCCGACGATTCCGCCAGGCCCAGCACGCGTCAGGCCCAGAACCCAGCGCAGTTCGGAGGTCCCGCAGTGGCTGCACACGGAACCACGCGACGCCCGGGCGCTCTCGTACTCCTCACCGCCGCCCTGTTGCTGTTCGGATCGATCCTCGACGGCACTGCTCGCGCCTCCGGCGCACCGGCCCGGCTGACGTCCAACGCGCAGGTGACGGCTACCGCACCGCCGTCACGAACCGTCCTCACGGGGTCGAGCACGGTGGCGACACCCGAACCGGGTCGGGCCCGATCGGGCCGGTGGCAACATCGACTGTCGCCCCGCCCGTCGTCCCGCCCACGGCCTCGGGCGTCGTCGGCACCCTAACCGTGGTGACCCCCACCCAGTCCGGATCCCTGACCGCCTACGCGGCAGGGACTCTCAGGCCGAATACGTCCAACCTCAACTTCGGCGCCCCGCAGACCATCGCGAACCTCGCCGTCGTCGCCGGCCCGGCGTGGGCGATCCGCAACAACTGCGCTGCCCCCACCCACGTTCTCCTCGACGTCTCCGGCTACTTCTCCTGATGGCTACTACCTGACGGCTACTTCTTCTGACGGCTACTCATCCCGACGCAGTGGGTGCGGGCCGGTGCGCGGGCTCCGCCTCTCAGCCGGCGGCGCTGGTGACGCGGAGCGCTTCGCGCTCGGCGCGGTCGTTGCTGACCAGGTTCCGCGATCCGTTGAGCTTGGCCGAGATGTGTTCGGCCACCGTGACGGGTGAGTACAACTCGACCTCGCCGGGACCGACCAGTCCTGGCAGGGTGCTGATCAGGGCGTCGACGTTGCCGTCGTGGAAGTAGGCGGCCGACCGGCGCCGTTCGATCCGACCGTTCACCACCGGTGGCTTGACGCGGTGCAGGGTCGACTTCCAGACCTCGTTGGTCCACCGCGCCGTCAGGTCACCGAGATTGATCAGCAGTGCCCCGGGTTCGGGCAGCACGTCGTGCCACGACCCGTCTCCGGCGAGCACCTGTAACCCTGGGATGCGATCGGCCCACAGAATGGTGACGATGCCGAAGTCGGTGTGTTCACCCATGCCCGTCAGGTCGCCGTCGAGGTCGATCTCTCCCGGCGGGAGCGCGTAGTTGTTCATCCGCAGCACGTCGAGGGAGTGGTCGGTGTACCCGCCGAAGTAGCCGGCAGGCAGGTCGAGAGCATCGGCGAAGATGGCGGTCAGCGTGCGGGCCACCCGTCCGGCCTCGGCGAACCACGCCGTCGTCCTCGCCGGAAACTCGGGAACCCCTGCGGACCAGACGTTGTCGGCATAGTGCTCGGCCGGTAGATCCAGGTCCGGATAGGTATCGACGCCCTGCCCGATGTTGAAGGCCTCGAAAAAATCGTTCATCCTGGTCGCCGACTCCACGCCGAGACTCAACGAGAGCTGCTCGGTCTTCGGCGCGCTGTAGCCCCGGTTGACGCCCGCGATCACCGACTCCTTCTTCGTGTCCAGCGGCAGGTCGAAGAAGTCGTCCATCGCCGCGGTGAGCGCGTCGATCGCCGATTGGGGTACTCCGTGCCCGACGATCTGGATGAACCCGACCGTCCGGCAGGCCTCGTCGATTGCTGCTGCGGTGGCTGCCTTCTCCGAATCGCTGCCACCGGTGACGTACGGGGAGATGTCCACCAGCGGGACGTGGAACGTCACCTCCGGCTTCGAGGAACTCGTGACGGTCATCGTGATCACTCCTGTCCGTGGTGGTCGAGTTCTGCGAAGAATCGTGCGGGGTGGGAAATCGCGTTCAGCGTTACTTGCCCGGACCAGCCTGTCACCGGTTTGTTCCGTTCGTGTTCCATCCGTCGCGCAAAGTCGTGACGACGAGCAGTCTCAGCCCGGCCGGGGAACGATCAACCCGGACGCGGCAGGGCTGGCGGCGTGGTCGTAGGACAGCAGGACATCCGCCACCTCCGCCGGCCGGTACTCCTGGGCGTAGCGATCGAAAGCTGTTGTCCACCAATTGTTCTCCGCCTCCAGCGCCCGATCGAGGGCGCCGCGCCCGACACCGACGGACACCAGTGCGTCCAACGACAACTCCGCGGCCAGCAGGAACGGTCCGTCGAGCAGCAGCACGCTGCCCGGCGGCGCTATCCGCGGCACCTCCCGGAGCGACCGATCCGTCTCCGGGTCCCGGAGCCTGGTGATGTACGGCTGGTCACCGCTGCGGACGGGGTCGATCAACTCCCTGACGATCGCATCGGCGTCCACCCAGCCGGTCAGCCGCATGTCGACGTCCTGCCGGCCGAACTCCAGCCGTAGCGCTGACGGCCGCCACCACCACCGGGTGGACGCCCTGATCACCGTCAGCCCGCCGACCCGCAGCTCCTCGCCGACCTCGTCGGCCAGCATCGTCGTCCCGACTTCCTCGGGCCCGTCGAAGCCGATCACAGCGCCGTGAGCTCCCAGCCGTCGAACCCACGCCGCCAGCTCGGTCACCAGGCGCGCCGGGGTGAGCGGGGTGAACCGCGCCTGCTTGTTGCCGCTCCTCACGTACCCACCCTGCTCGTCGATCCGCCCTGCCCGCCTTGCCCGCCGATCCGCCCTGCCCGCCTTGCCCGCTGATCCGCCCTGCCCACCCTGCTCGCCGATCCAGCCTGCCCACCCTGCAGTGCTACTCCTTGCACAGGCAGAACGGGTGGCCGGCCGGGTCGAGGAAGACCCGGAATCCGCTCCGGGCCTCGGGCAGCCCTGTAGTCCTGGCGCCGAGCGCGATCACCTGCTGCTCGCCGACATCGAGATCGGGAACGTTGAGGTCCAGGTGGAACTGCTGCGGTATCGAGTTGTCGGGCCAGGTCGGCGGAACGTGATCGGGGGCGAGTTGGAACGCGATGCCACCACCGCCGCCGGCACCGCGAATGGTCACCCAGTCGCTGCCGTCACCCTCCTGCCAGTCGCTCGGGTCCTGGATCTCCCAACCCAGGATTGCGCAGTAGAACTCGGCGAGCGCACGAGGATCGGGAGCATCGAGCACCGTCAGATCGAAGGTGGCGATCGGGGTCTGCGAGGTTGGTTCGGTCATGACGACCATCCTGCACCGCCCCACCGACAGCGATGCGGGCCGGAGGCTCGCCTGAGCTGCCGGGCAAGGTCCTCCTGGGCGAGAGTGGCTCCCGACCAGATCAACGACGGTGGCCACACAGAAGAACCGACAGCGATGCGGGCCGGCCAACCCGGCAAGGCCAGCTCCTACCTGGCAAGGCCCGGGGCCGTTGCCGAGACCAGGCGGGCCTTGCCGAGACGGTCAACGACCCTCGGCACCGACCCAGGCCGGGCCTCCAGCCGCTGCCGATTCGCCGTTCAGTCCCGGCACAGCCCGATCCGGTCAGCCTGACGTCGTCCATGGCCCGGACCGTCGGATGCGCTTAGTGTCGGAATGGTGGACAGGCGCTGGATCGGGCTGCTGGTCGTGGCCGTGGTGCTGCTGGCCGCCGTCATCACGCCCTCCATCGTCGGGCGAACGGTCGTCGGACAGGCGGAGATGGCACTGATCCCCGGCCCGCCCGCCGTGGGCGACTGCCTGCTGGAACCGATCCGTCAGGCCCAGCAGATCGACCAAGTGCCCACCGGCAAACTGACGTACCGACCGTTGTCGATCGGCCCTTGCACCGGCGCACGGTTCGGCGAGGTGGTGTCGCTGATCCCGGCCGGCCAGGTAAGAGCCGCACCGGCCACCGCACCGGGAGTGACCAACGACGCGGGATTTCGTGACCCGAACCGCGCCCGGTGCAGGCACGATCTCGATGCCTATTCAGGGGCACGCGATCCATCGACGGCTCCTGGAGCCTCCCAGTATTGGACATCGGCGGCGCCGATCAGCGTGACCTTTGCCGGTCCCAGCCCGCTGCAGCAATCAATGGGGCAGGACTGGATAGCCTGTGTCGAATTCATCGATGGCGTTGACGGACGCTCGGCCTCCTATACAAGTTCGCTGCGCAACGCCATTCGGCAAACCATCCTTCCCCCGGAAGCTGCTCTCTGCCTGGCGACTTCCGACATTCAGCAGGAAGTCCCGGTGCCGTGTAGCCAGGAGCATCAAGCGGAGATGTTCGCCTACAGTCTCGTCCAGGGAATCAGCGTCAGAAGAATGGACGCCGCTTGCCTGCTATTCGTCAGACAACTGACCGGAATGACCGATCCCACGGCCACAGGACGTCTGAGGGTGTACTCAACTCTCCCCGATACCGCCGGTGAAGCGCCCTATCCTCCCGACCGTGTCTGTCTCGTGGCGACCCTCGGAACCCGAAGTCTGACCGGTCCGCTCATCGGAATCGGCAACAACCCGGTTCCGCTGAGCCCGTCATGATCAGCCGCGACCGCTGGGCCATTCTGATCGCCACGTTCACCTTCGTCCTCGCCGGCTGCTCGACCGGGAGTGACGCAACGGTCAGCAACGGGGGCTTCGTCTTCACGTCGCCGGGCGGGAGGACGGACTTCGCCTATCCGACCGGCGAAAGGGGTGCCGTTGGTGAATTGTCCGGTCCGCAGGTCGGAGCGAACCAGACCACCGTCGCCCTCTCCGCGTATCGGGGGAAAGTCGTGGTGGTGAACTTCTGGGGCGCATGGTGCCCGGCCTGCCGCGCGGAAACGGACACCCTGATCGTCGCCTCGAACATTCTGCAGCCGCTCGGAGCGCAGTTCCTGGGATTGGACATCAAGGACGTGGCCGGTGCCGGTGCTGCCTATCAGACCCAGAAGGGCATGCCCTATCCGTCCATTGAGGACCCGGGAATGCGCACGCTCTTGTCCATCCGGGGCTTTCCCAGCGGAGCGATTCCGTCCACGATCGTTCTCGACCAGGAACACCGAATCGCCCGCATCTGGCTTGGTCCCGTGACAGACACCGAGCTCGTCCCAGCCGTGAAACAGCTGATTGCCGAACAACAGTCAGCCGAAACCGAACAGCAGTCACCCGCAACCGAACAGCAGTCACCCGCGACCCGCTGAATCGGCCGAGGCGGCAAACACTCAGAGCAGGGCCGTGGCGACGGTGTAGATGACGAGCCCGGCCAGCGCCCCGACGACGGTCCCGTTGATGCGGATGAACTGCAGATCGCGGCCGACCTGGAGCTCGATCTTCCGGCTGGTGGCCTCGCCGTCCCAGCGGGCGATGGTCTCGTCGATGATGCCGGTAACGCTCCGGGCGTGGTTGCGGGCGAGGTATCCGGCCGCATCGGCCACCCAGTTGTCGACCTTTGCTGCGGTGGGCCCGTCCTCCTGGAGCCGGTGGCCGAACGACATCAGTCCATCGTTGATGGACTTGCGCAGCGGCGAATCGGGATCGTCAGCAGCACTCAGCAGGGTCTCCTTGATCGACCGCCAGGCGCCAGCGGCGAGCACCCTGACCTGGTCGTTGTCCATGATCCGGTCCTTGATCGCCTCGGCCTTCGCGATCGTCACCGGATCGTTCTGGAGATCCAGCGCGAAGTCGGCCAGGAACTTGTCCAAGGCCACCCGGAGCTGGTGGTTCGGATCGGTCTTGACAGCCGCGGTGAACGCCTCGACCTCGCGGTAGACCTTGTCGGCCAGATAACCGTCGATGAACTTCGGCGACCAGGACGGAGCCCGCTGCGAGACGACCCGGGACACCAGCGCGTAGTTGTCGCCGATCCAGGCATGGACGCGATCGATGATGTAGTCGACCAGGGGATGGTGCTCGCCACGCTCGAACACGTCGCCGGCGATCCGCCCCAGCGGTGGCCCGACCTGCGTCGCGGCGATCTTCCGGCGAGCCAGGGTTTCCAGCAGGCCGGCGACCTCGTCGTCCTTGAGCACATTGGAGATCCCTTTCACCGCGGTGCCCAACTCGGCGGTGATCCGCCCGGCACCCTGCGGCGAGGCCAGGAATCCGCCGAGCTTGGAGGCAATGGAGAACCGGGCCAGCTTCTCGCGGATCACCTCCTCGGACAGGAAGTTGGTGGCGACGAACTCCGAGAGCGACGACCCGATGGCGTCCTTCCGGTTCGGGATGATCGCCGTGTGGGGGATCGGGAGCCCGAGCGGGCGGCGGAACAGCGCGGTGACGGCGAACCAGTCGGCGATGGCCCCGACCATGCCTGCTTCGGCGGCGGCGCGCACGTAGCCCAGCCACGGATGACGGTCCTGCAGCGAGAACGCGACGACGAAGATGATCGCCATCAGAGCCAGCATCGAGGTCGCGATGACCTTCATCTGGACCAGCCTGCGTCGCCTCTCCTCGTCGGCCGGATTGAGCAGTTGCAACGTCGTCATGCGCCCATTGTGCGTGTGAGGTGAGGTCCGCCAGTGGACCGACGGCGCCGACAATGGCGCGGTCATCGTCCTGAGGATCAGTTGGAATGCGCAGATGCGGGTCGAGCGGGGAGCTGAATTCCGGCGAAACGGACATTCTGCGGCTTTCTGGTCCCCGCAACTCCGCAAGCCCCGCGCGGACGCTGTCCGAGCAAAGCCGCAAGCGCACGCCCCGCCGTAGAGCAGAATTGTCGGCATGCCTCTGGTCCCGGCGCTCCAGCCGTTCCGCACAACGATCTTCGCGCAGATGTCGGCGCTCGCCGTCTCCACCGGCGCCATCAACCTCGGTCAGGGATTCCCGGACACCGACGGACCCGTCGGCATGCTCGAGGCGGCCCAGCAGGCGATCCGGGACGGCCACAACCAGTACCCACCGGGCCCGGGAATCCTCGAACTGCGTCAGGCCATCGCCGCACGCCGGCTGGCCGACCGCGGCCAGGAGTTCGACCCGGAGACCGAGGTGCTGGTCACCGTCGGCGCCACCGAGGCCATCGCCGCGGCGGTGATCGCGCTGGTCCAGACCGGCGACGAGGTGATCATGCTCGAGCCGCACTACGACTCGTATCCGGCGGTCGTGGCGATGTCCGGGGCCAGGCACGTCTCGGTGCCACTTCGCGTCGAGGACGGCCGATTCGCCATGGACGTCGAGGATCTCCGCAAGGCCGTCACGCCGCGCACGAAGATGATCATCCTGAACAGCCCGCACAACCCGACCGGGACCGTGCTGACCATGCCGGAGATGCTCGGCATCGCCGAGATCGCTGTCGAGCACGACCTTCTGGTCGTCACCGACGAGGTGTACGAGTACCTGACGTTCGATCAGACGGAGCACATCCCGATCGGGACCCTGCCCGGGATGGCGCAGCGGACGGTGACGGTGTCCAGCAGCGGGAAGACCTTCGCTGCGACGGGGTGGAAGATCGGCTGGGCCTGCGGGCCGGCGCCGCTGATCGCCGCTGTCCGGGCGGCCAAGCAGTTCCTCACCTACGTCGGCGGCGCCCCGTTCCAGCCGGCCATCGCCTATGCACTGACCTACGAGATGGCCTGGGTGGAGCAGCTCCGGTCCAGCCTGGCCGACAAGCGAGACCGGCTCAGCGCCGGCCTGGTGGCCGCCGGGTTCCAGATCGTCCGTCCGCAGGGCGGCTACTTCGTCGTCGCCGACATCCGCAGTGTGACGGCGACTCTGGGCCGCGAGCCCGACGGCATGGCTTTCTGCCTCGACCTCCCGCGGTTGGCCGGCGTGGTAGCCGTGCCGCAGGAGGTCTTCCACGACGACCCGGCCGATGGGAAGCCCTTCGTCCGTTTCGCCTACTGCAAACGCGACGAGATCATCGACGAGGCCGCTGCCCGTCTGGCGGGGATGAGCGGCTAACCTTGCGAGAATGAACGCATGACCTCCCCAGCGACCACCGACCGCATCGCCGCCCTGCTCGCCGCCCACCCGGTGCTGGACGGGCACAACGACGTCGCGTGGGCCCTGCGCCGACAGGTCGGGTACGACCTGGACCAACGCGACCTCGCCACCTCGCAGCCGTTGCTGCACACCGACATCCCCCGGCTCCGCAAGGGCGGCGTCGGTGCCCAGTTCTTCTCGGTCTACGTCCCGGGAACACTGCCGCCGGGCCAGTCGATCGTCGCGGTGCTCGAGCAGATCGACTGCGTGGCAGCCATTGTCGCGCGTTACCCGGAGACCTTCGGGGCCGCCGTGACGGCTGCCGACGTCCGGGAGGTGATGGCATCCGGCCGGATCGCCGCTCTGATGGGCGCCGAGGGCGGTCACAGCATCGAGGGCTCACTCGCCCTGCTGCGGACGCTGCGCAGGCTCGGGGTCGGTTACATGACGTTGACCCACAACCAGAACCCGCTCAAGGACGGCGGCGCCTGGGCCGATGCCGCCACCGACGTGCCGTCGGCCGGCGGGCTGACCGACTTCGGCCGCGACGTCGTCCGCGAGATGAACCGCATCGGCATGCTCGTCGACCTCTCGCACGTCGCGCCGTCGACCATGCGGGACGCGCTCGACACCTCGACGGCACCCGTCATCTTCTCCCACTCGTCCTGTCGGGCGGTCACCGATCACGTGCGCGACGCCCCGGACGACGTCCTGACGCGACTGGCCGCCAACGGCGGTGTGCTGATGGTGACGTTCGTGCCCGGCTTCGTCTCGCAGGAGTGCGCCGACCATTTCGCGGCCCACGACCGGCGGCGGGCGGAGCTGGGCCTGCCGGAGAACAGCGTCTACGCCCAGGACGCGCCCGAGGTCCCGGACCCGGCCGCGGCCGCGGAGCTCGAGAAGTGGGAGGACGAGCATCCGGCACCGACGGCCACCCTGGCTCAGGTGGCCGATCACGTGGACCACGCCCGTGAGGTGGCCGGCGCCGACCACGTGGGTCTCGGCGGCGACTACGACGGCGTCGAGTCGCTCCCGGCCGGCCTGGAGGACGTGTCGACCTACCCGGCCCTGTTGGCCGAACTGGCCGACCGCGGGTGGAACGACCGCGAACTCGGTGGCCTGACGAGCGGCAACATCCTGCGCGTCATGCTGGCGGCCGAAGAGGTCGCGAACGGCTAGATCCGGCGACGACTGGTCCCGGGAACGGGGCTCCGAGGTACCTCAGCGCCGAGTGACCTTCGTCTCCATCACCAGTTCGGCATCGGTCAGGGTGAGGCCGATCCGGATGGCCGCGACCCCGTCCAGCGACGTCGGGTGCGTGCCACCGCAGGCGATGCGTTCTTCTCCCTCCGGTAGCTCGCACACCCAGGACCGACGGTCCGTCAGGCCCGGACCCTCCGCTTCGATCCGGATGACGACCCCCGCTGCAACCCAGCCTGCCAGCACCTCGTCGGCCCGCTGTACGGCGTCCTGGACATCCCAGTCCACCATGTCAAACCCCTTCTTGCGCAACGACTTCCCGATCCGGTAGGTGTCCGTCGCCGCGTTCGGATGGATGCGTGAATTGGCCAACGCGAGCTGGTCGAAGTTCGGGTGACCCAGTCCATCGACCGCAACGGGCTTGCGCCAACGGTCCGCGAGCGCCGCATTCAGGGCGAGCGCGGCGAGGTGGCAGGCCGTATGCCCGTGGTTCAACTCGTCCCGGTGGACCGGGTCCACCTCGAGCCGGACCGTCTGCCCCACCGCCGGAACCGGCGAGCCGGGCGCCACCACGTGCACCACGACGAACGCCCAGCCCGGCTCACCCCGGCGGACCGGAATATTAGGTGAGGTCAGCAAGTTGTTTCCGGACGTGGCTCCCAGCACAACGTCGACGACGTCGACGACGACCCCAGCGATCGTCACCGTTCCCCTGTCCGGACCCTGGTCCGGCCAGCCGTCGTCGACGGGATGGAACGGCGAGGCGGCGGTGACAAAACCGGTGAGCGAAGAATTCATCACCGTCGAGTCGGTGGTCGGCATCTCGATGACCGTCAGTACCTCGGAATCGGCCGTCAAGCCGCCGAACGGAAAACTGACGCGGGTATCGATGAGCGGAAGCACCTGCCCATCTTTGCGCAGGATCGGCTGCCGGTCGCGCCGCACCCTTCCGGACCACCAGGTTTCCACCGGCACGGATTCGGCCGGCTCCTCGACTGCCGGAACCGCCGCCGCGACTCTCCTCACCAGCAACCCGCACAGCCCGAGCATCGCCGTCACGGTCACAGCAACGACACAGCAGAGCGACAGCTTCGCCACTATTGAGCAAGGCAAAGTAACCGACATGACACAGGTGCTCGAGCCGATGCCGACCAGGCAGCTCACCATTGAGCCGACGACCACGATTCCGGTGGCCGCCACCGGAACCATCCGCGGCCAGGGCGTCCGCTTCTTCGTCATCGGCAGCGGCGGCACCGGACTTCAGCTCGGGCTCTACGCGGTGGCCGCCGGAGTGGTCGGCGCCCAGATCGCCTCCATCGCTTCCTGGCTGATCTCCACCCTGGTCACCAACGCCACCCACCGCGCGCTCACCTTCAACGTCCGTGGCACGGCCAGCAACCGGTCCGACCAGATCGCAGCCCTGATGACCTGCCTGGTCGGCCTGCTCGTCACGTCCGTCGTGCTGGCCCAGCTGCCCGACGCCGACGGCATCTCCGGACTGATCGCGATCCTCGTGGTCAACACCGTGGTCGGCGCCGGCCGCTTCTTCGGGATGCGCTGGTGGCTCGGCGACTCCGGACGGCGCGTCGCCCACCAGGTGTCGGCTGCCGCACATGCGATGCGTGCCAACTGGCACGGCACGCGCGGACTGACCGGCCTGCACCACTGATCTCCGACCCGGTTCACGTCGGGGCCGATACGGTCGAAAGTTGCCCGAAGCCACATTCGAGCTTCAACCCCGCCCCCAGGTCACGATCAGGTTCCGATCTTCGGAGGTGTATCGATTCCGTACCCGGAACCCCTTGTTACGGCCGTGTTGCCACGAGTAGGAATGACGGCACGACGGGTCCACCACCTCTCATCGCCGGCAGCGCCGCTGACCTTGCAGGACCGGACCCCGAGTGAACCGAAGGCAGTAGCAGGACGAACGGTCGATACCGGTGCGACGACGCATCGTTTCTACCGCAACCCCCGGATCAGTGACACCGGATGAGGTCCTGCATCAGCCTTCGGGGCGGTGAGCGGCTGTCCTACGACGTGAGGCCTCGACGGCGGGAGCAATCCCGATCGGCGACCTCCCGTGTCGGGGATGGGTCCAGGTAGTCACCCTGGCATCCGCGGGCTGGGTGCAACGTTGCGCTCCCCGCCGGATCCGGCGCCGCTCGGAAGAGCCCCGGCCTACCCTCGAATGGCCGGGGCTCTCTTCGACTCTCCCCCGTCGCTGGGCTCGCCCGGATACTCCCCGGACACTGCGCTCGCCCCGACACCCCCTGGAGAAACCCATTCCGGGGACGGGTCCTGACGGCTGCCGGTACCGTCACACCCGTGCGGCCGGCGAAATCCGGCCGACCGGGTTGTCCCCCGGTCAGGTAGCCGGGGAACCCGGCGACGAAGAGAGAGCCCGGGTCTACATGTCCCCCTCCCCCCGATTCCGGCGACTGCTCGGACTCGCCACTGCCGCGGTACTGCTCGCCGGTTGTGCCAGCACGATCGGCGGCCAAGCGGTGAAGGTCGGCGCAGCGCAGGGGACGACGACAGCGCCGCCGACGGAGACGCCCGGCCCGACCGGCCCAAAGGCGGGCGTGGCGCCGGCCGATGTCAAGGTCGTCAACGATGGGAACACCCAGTCGGACACCCTGGCCAAGAACACCATCGAGGATCTGTACACCTACTACGGGCAGATCTTCGAGAAGGATTTCAGCAAGGCGTTCACTCCGGCGAAGCAGCTGATCTCCTACGACTCCAAGGTCAAGAACAGCCCGAAGGTCTGCAACCGGTCGCTATACCAAGAGGTGAACGCCTCCTACAACCCTTGTGCGGACACCATCGTCTGGGACCGCGGCGTCCTGCTACCCGACCTGACGAAGGAGGTCGGCATCCTCGCCGCACCGACCGTGCTCTCGCACGAGATGGGTCACCTGGTGCAGGCGCGCCTGGGCGTCGAGACCAACGACGTGCTGCTGCTCGAGCAGCAGGCCGACTGCTACGCCGGCGGCTACTGGCGCTGGGTGGCCGACGGCAACTCCAAGTACTACGACCTCAACAAGACCGCAGGGGTGCGACAGGTGCTGTCCGCGATGATGTCAACCGGCGATCCGGTCGGCACCACCACCTCCACCGAAGGCGCCCACGGCAGCGGTTTCGACCGGTCCTACGCCTTCACCCTCGGATTCAGCAACGGCGCCGTCCGCTGCAGCAAGATCACCACCGCCGAAGTGCAGGCCCGCATCACCGAAACGGGATTCACCGTGCTGCCCAAGAACTTCGGCAACATCGACATCTCCGACAAGTTCCTGGGACAGATCGCCACCGTCGCCAACAGCTACTTCGGCCAGACGGTCAAGGGGTACAAGCCACCCACCCTCACCCCGTTCGAGGGCACCTCCGGCCCGGCGTGCAACGGCGCTCCCACGCTGTACCCGGTCGGGTACTGCCAGGCCACGAACACCATCACCTACAACCTCAAGGAACTCCAGCGGATCGGTACGCCCACCGCCGGTTTCAAGTCGATCAACGGTGACTTCTCCGCCGTGCTCCTGCTCGTCAGCCGGTACGGACTCGCCGCGCAGGCCACCACCGGCGGGACGCCACTGGGCACCCAGGCCGGGCTGCGTGGTCTCTGCTACGCCGGCAGCTGGGCCTCGTGGATGCGCAAGACTCAAGGTCCAGACAAGTTGAGACTGTCCCCGAACGACCTCAACAAGGCGGTGTACGAGGTCGTCAACTCTCCACTGCCCGCCTCGGACGCTGCCGGGTCGGCCTCCAGCGCGGTGATCGACCAGGTCCAGGCCCTCTACGTCGGCGTCGTCTTCGGCGCCACCCAGTGCTTCGACTTCTACTCCAGCTGACGTCGCTTCTCCCCTCACTCGCGCCGGGGATCGGCGTGCACGGGTAGTTCGAGGCCGACCCCGGCGGCTCCGGTCGCCACGACCAGGTCGAAGACCCGGTCCGCATCGTGGGCGAGACCGTCGAACAGGCCGAACATCTCGGCCGCAATCGCGCCGAGCAACGACGAGAACAGCGCCATCGCCCGGATGATGTAATCGGTGAACGGCGGCGCCTGGCGACTGACCGAGGCCAGGACGTGATCAGCGATCAGCCCGCCGACCTCGAACGGACGGGCCGGCGGATGCAGAGCGCCGGTGGTCACCGCGGTGTCGACGATGCCAGCGATCACGCGCCAGATGCGCACGGTCGCCTCCCGGATCGGCAGCGGCGATGCCTGGTCGATGACCGGGGATGAATGGATCAGTGAGTAGTCGTGCGGATGCAGGCCCGCCCAGTTCCGCAGTTCTCGGCAGATAGCCAGCCACCGTCCGGCGGCATCCACCCCCTGCCCGGCCTGCTGCCGATCTGTGGTCTCGGCGATCAGCGCCAGATCCTCGTACGACTCGGCGATCAGCGAGCCGATCAACTCCTCGCGACTCGCGTAGTAGCGGTAGATCGCCGACGACGTCATGTTCAGCTCGCGCGCCACCGCCCGGAGCGACAGGTCCGCAAGACCACGCTCGGCGATATGACGACGAGCCACGGCGCGCAGGTGGGCCCTCGCCGACTCCCGGGCATGTTCGCGTGCGGCGGCGGACGCCCCGATCCGAAGCGAACGCGGCTCGCCAGGTCGCTGGACGGGCTTCATGATGTGGAGTATCCGCTGGCCGTGTTCCGGTACCCGCCAACTCACCGGCGGACGGTTTGTACGATCAATTGGTCGGGCCTGAGATCCAGCGGCCGACGATGTTCGGGAGGCTTTCGTGGCGGACGATCCGGCGATCGAGGCGATCCGGCGCGCACTCACTGCGGTACCTGGCGACGGGGCGCTCCGATTGCATCTCGCCCGGCTGCTGATCGATGCCGGACGCCCGTCCGAGGCCGTCGTCGAGCTGGGCGCGCTGTTGGCCACCGAACCCGATCACCCCGGCGCCCGCGAGCTGATGTTCGCCGCCCTGTCCCCCGGGTCACCTCCTGCAACTTCGGCTGTGCCCGATCCGCCGGTGTCGCCCGGTCCGCCGGTGTCGCTGCCGCCGATGGTGCCGATCTCCCCCGACCAGGACCCCACGCCGGCCGGCGTCCCGGCGTCACCCGCGGCCGGTTTCGACTGGCGCGCAGCGGAATCCCAGCTCGACGACATCGCCGCACCGATGTTCGTCAGCAACTCCGAGGAAGGCGACCCCGACGACGGCGAGCCGGTGGAGGCGTTCGAGACCCAGCGGCCGACCGTCACGCTGGCCGACGTCGGCGGCATGGAGCAGGTGAAGGAGCGGCTCGACGGCGCCTTCCTCGCCCCGATGCGCAATCCCGAACTGCGGCGTCTGTATGGCAAGAACCTGCGGGGCGGGCTGCTGCTCTACGGACCGCCCGGATGCGGAAAGACCTTCCTGGCCAAGGCTTTGGCCGGTGAGCTCGGTGCCGCGTTCATCTCCGCCGGCCTGTCCGAGATCCTGGACATGTGGATCGGCTCCAGCGAGCGGAATGTCCACGATCTCTTCGTGCAGGCCCGGCGCGCCGCGCCCTGCGTGCTCTTCCTCGACGAGATCGACGCTCTCGGCCAGAAGCGCACCCAGACCCGGAATTCCTCGATGCGCAGCGTCGTCAACCAGCTGCTCACCGAACTCGACGGCATCGCCTCGGACAACGAGGGTGTCTACATCCTGGCGGCGACCAATCAGCCCTGGGACATCGACCCGGCGTTGCGCCGGCCCGGCCGGCTCGACCGGACCGTGCTGGTACTGCCCCCCGATGCGCCCGCACGGGAGGCGATCTTCCGGCTCAACCTGGCCCACCGTCCAGTCGAGGGAGTCGATCTCCGTGCTCTCGCAACACATTCCGACGGCCTCTCCGGCGCCGACATCACCTATGTCTGCGAGCTCGCCACCGAGCGGGCGATGATGGAGGGGGTGCGGACCGGCAACGTCCGGATGATCGGCATGGGTGACCTCCGGCACGCCCTCGGGCAGGTCCGGCCCTCGACCGCGGCCTGGCTGGACACCGCGAGAACCGTTGTGCAGTACGGAGAGGACGACGGTACGCACAGCGAGCTCAAGGCCTTCCTGAAGAAGACCAAACGCTGGTAACGCGCCGGGCGCCGCGTGGTGGGCATAGTTGCGGGCATGGCCAACCGGACGCCCGCCGCCCTCGCCGCCCTGGACGTGGACGCACTGGTCGGCCTCCCTGTGGCCAGGGCATCGAGCCTTGTGGTGGCGGCCGGAGGAGTAGTTGTTCGCGCTCGGGCCGTGGCACCCGGGGGCCGTGGCCCGTCCGTCAGTGCCACCCGTCGTCCCGACCGGGTGTACCTGGCCGCTGATGAAATGGGCAACGTGACCGGCGCATGGGGACCCGGCTGAATCGGATGACTCCAAGCCCGAGGCCTGCCGTCAATGACGGCCCCACAGGGAGACCCCTTTCAGATGGCGACGCTCTTCACATGGTGGGCGCCGTGCAGATGCATGACGCCCTGCAGATGCATGACGCCCTGCAGATGCATGACGCCCTGCAGGTGCATGACGCCCGGCCGGTGCATGACGCCCGGCCGGTGCTTCTTCGAATGTTCATCCATCCAAAAGACGATGTTCGTACGAACTCACAGCGCGGTCCGCTGAGAGCAGAACTACTATCCACGGCCGTTCAAAACCCGTATAATCGAACGTGAGTCCAGCACTCGGCCGGATTCGTGAGGCTGGTAGGGGGTTGTGATGGCGACGGTACCGGTCGACCCCGACAGTGCTGCCGCACCTTCCGGACCGCCCGCTGCGCCGACGCCGGAACGGATCTCGACGACCATGAGTGCTGCCCCTGCGCGCGCCCGTCCCCGGTCATCCTCGACGGCGGCAGCACCGCACAGAGTCACGCCGAAC
Organism: Nakamurella sp. UYEF19; assembly: GCF_040546275.1. Lineage (NCBI taxonomy): Bacteria > Bacillati > Actinomycetota > Actinomycetes > Nakamurellales > Nakamurellaceae > Nakamurella > Nakamurella sp. UYEF19. The sequence continues at coordinate 43,192 of NZ_JBEPNO010000011.1, forward strand.
AAACCAAAATCCTCATCGCACGCCGCGACGCCGCCGAAACCGAGAACACCCGCCTGCTGAAGGCGCAACGGATCAAACTCGACCACCGCACCACCTTCATCTACCGCCTCGGCACGGACACAGACCCTCGGCCCGCCGACGAAGACGACGAAGACGACCAGGAGACGCAGGAAGAGTTCAACGCCCGCATCGAAGAAGACATCGCCGCCGCCGGCTCCTACGAACGGTTCCGCACCCAGGACAACAACACCCTCAGACGCTTCGACCCCATCGCCTACGGCCTACAACTGGCAGCCGACAAAGCCCGCCAATACCCCGACCCCGACGAACCACCGTTCTGAACCCTGCCGCTCGAGCCTGTCCGGGACTCATTGGTGCTGAGTGGGGCGTGACGCCCGAAACCAGGTACAAAACCTCACGGCCAGAACAACGGGAGCCTTCAGATGCTGGCCGCCGCAGATCGAATGGCTGCCGGAGGCGTGCATGACTCCCCGGTGGACTCGCTCACGATTCGCCGACTGGTGCCAATCGGCAAGATGTCGGTTCCACATCGACTGTGCCGTGGCACGAACCACCGTTCTGACGTGCCTCGGCGATCGGGTGTGCCGACGGCGTGACCAGCTGTCAGTGTGATGGCTGAACCCATCTCCAACCACCAGCCAGCACGGCAGGTCACCGTGACCTCAGCGGGGACCTTCGGATTTCACCTCTTGTGCACGAACTCGAGTCGAGTGCCGTCGAAATCGACAACATTCGCGGCGCAGTAGCCCTCGCCGAAGTACGGCCCGGTCTCATCCGCGTCAGCCGGACCGGGTCAGCAGGTCCAGAGCGTCGGGGATGACGTTCTGCGTCGTCAGACCCTGCGAAGTGATCACCGACCGGTAGGCCGACAGCTCGGACTCGATCGTGTGCTGGTGGAGGAACCAGATACGCGCCCCTGGACCGACTTTCGCCGCTGCGGCCTCCGCCTCTGCCATCACTTCGACGACTGCACCGGGGGTCCGATCCTTGGCCACCAGGATGTTCGGCTGGTCCGGGAAGACCGTCACGAATCGTTGGAGGTTGGATGTCACGGGCTCGATGGCCGGCGTTCCCCTGGGCCAGTAGTAGGCAAAACCCCAGCTGCTCAACATGTTCACCACCACGATGTCACGCGCGCCGAGGTGCTGGGCCAGGTAGAGAGCCGGGGTGCGGAGGTCCTCCTTCGACACCGCCGGGGTGTTGATGTTCTGCGCCCGGATGCCGCCGTTGACCTGCTGGACGAACAGCAGCACCACGATCGCCGCAGCCGCCGCGGCCACCCCGACGTGCACCCTGGCCAGCAGCGTGCAGAGCCCGGCCACCCCGATGGCCGCGGTCACGGCGAGGGCCGTCGTCAGGAAGTGGGACGTGCGGAGGTCGAAGAGCGGGTACTGGCGGGCGGCGCTGAGCCCGATCATCTCCACCAGGAGCGCGGGCACGATCACGGCGAGCGTGACCCGCCGCAGCCGGACCAGCGTGATCACCCCCGCAACGATCAGCAGCAGCGCGAGCAGGACGGACCCGGTCCCGAGATAGCCGGCCATGCTCTGGCCGCCGGCCTGCAGGAACCGCCAGCTCGGACCCCAGCCCTGTGAGATCGGCAGGTAGTAGGAGGCCCAGTAGTCGTTGAGGCCGGGAACGATGCCCGGGCGGTAGAGCACCAGGAAGATCACGATCAGCAGCACGCCTGCCGCCCCACCGGCGATCGCGGCCTCGCGCGCCCTTGTCCAGTGCCGCCCCACCAGCGCGACCAGCACCAGACCGGCAAAGGTGGCCGCTCCGACGAACACGCCGACCGCGCTGAACAGGAACCCGACCACCACCACGACGGCCAGCCGGGTCAGCCGCCGTCTTGTCCAATCCGATTCGAGACGCGCTGCGCACCAGAGGATCAGCAGCGTCAGGAAGGCGTCGGCGGTGTACTGCTTGAGATCGTCGCGAACCAGCGCCGAGGGGGTCAGGAGCGCCGCAACGCCGGCCAGCGCCGCGGCCAACCGCCCGAGCAACAGGCCGGGCCAGGGCAGGGTCCGGACATAGGCGTAGGCCGCAATCACCGTCAAAGCAGCGAACAGCAGCGGGACGATCCGCAGGCGTTCGTCGCCACCGACGACCACCAACCGCAGCAGGAACGTCCAACCCGTCGGCGTGCTGGCCGTGACGGTGGTGATCTGACTCAGGGGTAGACGGGTGGAGATCGCAACCCAGGCCTCGTCGGTCCAGAACGGGAACGACAGCATGTAGCCGACGTCGTGGACGACAAATGTGGCCAGGGCGAGGATTCCGGCCAGCACCACGTCCGGCCAAGCGCGCCGACCCGCCAGGTGGCTGGCCCTCCACCGACGGAATCCAGCAGTGCGGGTGTCCTGCGCCACGTCAGCTGACCCGCTTGCGGAACCGTTCCCTCGTCAGGATCCAGATCGCTTCGACACCGTCTTTCCAGGTCAGCTTCTTGCCGTCCTCGCGACTGCGGGCCTTGTAGCTGATCGGGACCTCGTAGGGCCGGACGCCGGCGCGAAGCATCTTGCCGGTGACCTCGGCTTCCATCCCGAAACCGGCCGACTTCACGTCCAGCTTCCGGTAGAGCGCGAGTGGCATCAGCTTGAAACAGGTCTCGAGATCGCTGATGTAGCAATTGAAGAGGATGTTCGCGACGGTGGTGACTCCGCGGTTGCCGAGCACGTACAGGTAGGAATAGGCGTTGTGGCTTCCGAACGTCCGCGTCCCGTAGACGACCGTTGCCTGTCCGTCGAGAATCGGCGCCAGCAGGGACGGGATCTCCTCCGGCGCGTACTCCAGGTCGGCGTCGCACATGATGACGTAGTCGCCGGTAGCCAGTTCCGCGCCCTTGCGGATGGCCGAGCCTTTCCCGCCATTGGTGGCCTTCTCGTGGACCAGCACTCTGGGCTCGTCCGCCCACTGCGGGTACAGCTCACGGGTGCCGTCGGTGCTGCCGTCGTCGACGATCACCAACTCGATCTCCACCGGGAACTTGACGTCCAGCACCCGCTTGACGGCCGACTGAAGCGTCGCGGACTCGTTGTACACGGGCATCAGGATCGAGAGCTTCACCGGGGAATCATAGCCAGACATCGACCCAGATCAGCGTGGTCACGCCGGGCCGCGCTACGGTCACTGATGAGATCCGGTCCGCGCCGGCGCAGCTGACAGGCAAGGACGCATCCATGGCAGATCGCAGGATCCTGGTCACCGGGGGATCCGGGTTCATCGGTTCCCACCTGGTGCGCCGACTGCTCGACGAGGGCGACGAGGTCCTGGTCGTCGACAACTTCTACTCGGGCACCCGGGGCAACCTCTCGGACGTGCTGAACAATCCACGCCTGGAGATCGTCCGCCACGACGTGACGTTCCCGCTCTACGTCGAGATCGACGAGATCTACCACCTGGCCTGCCCGGCCTCGCCGGTGTTCTACCAGCGCGACCCGGTACAGACGACGAAGACGTCGGTGGTCGGTTCCATCAACATGCTGGGGCTGGCCAAACGCACCAAGGCAAAGATCCTGCTGGCCTCCACCTCCGAGGTCTACGGGGATCCCGAGGTACATCCGCAGGACGAAAGCTATTGGGGCCACGTCAATCCCATCGGGATCCGATCCTGCTACGACGAGGGCAAGCGTTGCGCGGAGACGCTGTTCTTCGACTACCGCCGTCAGCACGACATGCCGATCAAGGTCGCGCGGATCTTCAATACCTACGGCCCGCGGATGCGGCCCGACGACGGTCGGGTCGTCTCCAACTTCATCGTCTCCGCCCTCGCCGGCAAGCCATTGACCATCTACGGGGACGGTACCCAGACCCGTTCGTTCTGCTACGTCGACGATCTGGTGGATGGCCTGATCCGCCTGATGGCGACGCCCCACGAGGTCACCGGACCCATCAACCTCGGCAACCCGCACGAGTTCACCATGTCGCAGCTGGCCGAGCAGGTCATCGCGATGGTCGGCACCGATGTTCCGGGCGGTGGGGGTGGGGTCGAGTACCACCCGCTGCCGTCCGACGATCCGACCCAGCGTCAGCCCACCATCGACCAGGCCCGTGACGTGCTGGGATGGGCGCCGAAGATCGAACTGGCCGAAGGCCTGGATAGAACCATCGAGTACTTCCGCGACCACCTGGCCCTGCATCCGGTGGGCTGACGCCCGGCGCGAACAGGCGTCTGCAGGTTCGACCCGAAGCCCGGTGGCGGCCTGTGTCAGGCGCCGCTGATGAGGCGGCGGACGTCGGGCAGCGGAAGTAAGTCCATCGGGTGGCCGGGCTTCCGCGACTTCGAAGTCCGACCGGCCAGGATGATGATGCCCGGCAGCTTGTCGTGCTTGACCCCCGGGATGCTCAGTGGTTTCCCACCGCGGATGCCGACCAGCACGTTGGGGTCTCCCGGGCCGGCCTGGTACACACGGTCGATGTCGGTCCACGGGATGAACCGCCTGCGCCACACGAGCCTGATCCCGGCGGTGCTGACGATCGTCGTGGGGATGACCAGGACGAGTGCGAGAATCAGGAACCAGAACGCCAGCAGCGCGACGTCAGCCCACTCGAAGACCTCGACCATGCGGTCGATGTGCAGGTACACCCAGGTCAGGCCCAGCATCATGACGGGAAGAATGGTGAACCAGGACGCCCGATACCTTCCGAGCGCCCGCGCCACTTCCAGGTCTGTCTGCACACGGTGATTCTACGTTCGGTTCTCACCAGGTCGCCAGGTCACCGGCCTTCGGAGACGCAAGTGCAGAGTTATCCCGCCGGTGAAAGACTGCATCGATGAAGCTCCCCGTGATGCCGCCGGTTTCGCCGATGCTGGCCAAGTCGGTGCCGACCATCCCCCCTGGGGCCTCCTACGAGCCGAAATGGGACGGCTTCCGGTCGATCATCTTCCGGGACGGCGACGACGTGGAGTTCGGCAGCCGTAACGAGAAGCCGTTGACGCGGTACTTCCCCGAACTGGTGGCGGCCGTGAAGGCCGAGCTGCCCGACCGCTGCGTCGTCGACGGGGAGATCGTCATCGCCACCGACGCCGGCCTGGACTTCGATGCTCTGCAGCAGCGCATTCACCCCGCGGTTTCGCGCGTCACGATGCTCAGCCAGAAGACTCCCGCCTCGTTCATCGCCTTCGACCTGCTCGCCCTCGGTGACGAGGACTACACCGGACGGCCGTTCGCCGAGCGCCGGGCCGCGCTCGAAGCGGCACTGGCCGGGGTCGCCCCGCCGATCCACCTGACCCCGGCGACGACCGACCGCGAGCTCGCGGAGCGGTGGTTCGTCGAGTTCGAGGGTGCGGGCCTCGACGGCGTCGTGGCCAAACCGCTCGAGGTCACCTACCAACCGGACAAGCGCGTGATGTTCAAGATCAAGCACACGCGCACCGCTGACTGCGTGGTGGCCGGATACCGGGTGCACAAGAGCGGGCCGGACGCCATCGGCTCGCTCATGCTCGGCCTGCACAACTTTGCCGGCACGCTGGTCTCCGTCGGGGTGATCGGCGCTTTCCCGATGGCACGGCGCAAGGAGTTGTTCCTCGAGTTGCAGCCGCTGGTCACCGATTTCGAGGATCATCCGTGGAACTGGGCCGCCCACGAGGCCGGCGAACGAACTCCGCGAAAGGGCGAGGGCTCGCGCTGGAACGCCGGCAAGGATCTCTCGTTCACCCCGCTGCGACCCGAGCTCGTCGTCGAGGTCCGCTACGAGCACATGGAGGGCGAGCGGTTCCGCCACATGGCGCAGTTCAATCGCTGGCGCACCGATCGCACCCCGGGATCGTGCACCTACGAACAGCTCGAGCAGCCCCTCACCTTCGCTCTCGACGACATCGTGCCGGGCCTCGGCTCTGCCTCCTGATCTGCAGCATCAAGCTCGAGCTACCGCGTGAACTCCCGAGTTGCGGGGAGCACAACAACGGTAAATCGGACACCAGCGGGTTTTTTGGTCTCCGCTCGATCGACGCGGGGAACCGCACGCGGGTGGCGTGCATCAGAGCTGTCCGGGCGGATCCGGGTCGGCAGGCGTCGCCCGCGACAATGGACGTCGGGAACGAACGAGGGGGATCGGTACATGCGAGCGGTCGACCGGGGTACCGAGCCGCCGTTGGGAATCGGCCGGATGGTTCTGCTGCTGTGGATCAGCGTGTCGTCCGTCTCGCTGATCGGCACGTCGAACACCCACCCGTTCTTCCGGATCGTCGGCTTCTGTGCCCTGGCCATCGCAGTCGTCGGCATCGTCTGGTTCGCAGTGACGCGGGCGCGTTACGCCGCTCGGGGCGGCGCGCCTGCTCCGCGGGCCGTCCACCGAGCACCCGATGAACTCGACGGACTGCGGAGTCACTCCGACATCGCGGCAAACCGTGTGCTCGTCGCCCTCGACCTGTTGCGGGGTCCGCTGACGGGGCTGCTCGATCCGACCCAGATCGCCACGGCCCGGAAGGCGATCTACGCCTCCCTCGACGATCTCGCGACCGTGGATCGTTCGGCCGACGCCGCCGCCACGGCGACAACCGCACTGCGACAGTCCTTGGAAGGGTCGGACATCGACCTGGCGACGGATTCGGATTGGCAGGAACTGCAGGACCACACCCGGGAACTTGAGAAGCGGCAGGGCGCCATCGTCCGTGACCTGAGCACCGCGGCTTCCAACCTCCAGACCGCCTGGGAGCCGATCGAGCAGGATCAGCTCCGGCAGCTGCACCGATCTGATCTGGCCAAGGCACGTGACGCCGCCGAGCACGTGATCGCCGGGGATTCGGTCCGGGCCGACGTCTCGGCGCGGCTGTCCGACGCCGTCGACGAGATCCGGGCCCGGCTCCGCGGGGTCGACGAGGTCGGCTCGATCAACGAGAAGATCCTGGGAGAGGAATCGTGATGGCGGGACGAGTCGTCCGGTCGTCGTCGAGTCGCCGGCCACTGCACTGGGACAGCTGGATCCTGATCCTGGTCGCCTTGACGTGTGCGTATTCGCTCACCGCGACGGGCCGGCAGGTCAGTCCCTCGAGCAGTTATTCCAACACCATTCCCGGACTGAAGGGCTCGACGGTCGAAGCCTTTGTACTCACCCTTTCGCCAGGTGCGAAACTAGACCCGACCGTGTCCTCAGGTCGGCGTTCGGCCTATTTCACGATCCAGCTCCCGAACGGCGCCGGGAGCAGGGGTTCGATCATCGTCAACTCCCAGCTGAGCGACGACGCCGTGACCTCGGTCTCCTGCAGCGCCAGCACTTCTCCCACTGCGCCGCTCACCGTGTCCGGTAATCCGATTCTCGCCTTCTGCGCGTCCCTGCCGATCTCCGGGGCCGGAACCGACACCGCAAGCTGGATCCAGGGCCAGTTCGCGGCAGCGAAGGTCGGCTACCAGCACCGAGAGAACCACCATGGCGCGAGCTACAACCTGTCCTTCTCACAGTTCGGAAGCGACACCGTCGACTACGCCATCTCCGTGCGACCGAGCCAGAATTACTGAAGCCGCGCCATTGATTGGTCGAGCAGCAGGTCGAACGATCACGACCCTGTCACTCGGCCTGGTGACGCTGAGCATCGCCGGGTGGCTCCGCCGGATCGTCGCCGACGCCTCGTGATCACTGCCGCCACCTTCAGTCGGCGGTCTGGGGCCGATCGGTGTCGCGGCTGGGTTGTACGCGCTTGGGCTCGCCCGGCATCTTGGGATACTCAGGGGGATAGGGCATGTCGCCCAGACCGTGGTCCCGCTCGTCCCGCTCCGACATCTCCAGCAGGGGCGCGATGTCGTACTGCTTGGCATCGAGCCCGGCATGCAGGTCGCCGACGTCTGCGAACCGGGCCGGCATGGACAGGACGTCGAAGTCCTCGGGACCGACCTCTGGCACCTCGTCCCAGGTGAGCGGCGCGGACACGGTGGCCCTGGCGTTCGGCCGGACGGAGTAGGCGCTGGCCATCGTCCGATCCCGGGCCATCTGGTTGAAGTCGACGAAGATGCGCTCGCCGCGCTCCTCCTTCCACCAACTCGTGGTGACCGCATCCGGCATCCGGCGTTCCAGCTCCCGGCCCAGCGCGATGACCGCCCGCCTCGCCTCGATGAACGTCGCAGTCGGCTCGATCGGCACGTAGACGTGCAGGCCGCGGCCGCCGGAGGTCTTCGGATGGCCGTCCATGCCCAACTCCTGCAACACCTCTCGCAACCGCGGCGCGACCGCCGCGGCGTCGGAGAAGTCGGTGCCGGGCTGGGGGTCGAGGTCGATCCGGAGCTGATCAGGATGGTCGACGTCCGCTGAGGTCACCGGCCAGGGGTGGAAACGCAACGTGCCCAGGTTCGCTGCCCAGGCCACCACAGCCAGTTCCGTCGGGCACACCTCGTCGGCCGGACGCCCGCTGGGAAAGGTGATCGACACCGACTCGACGTAGTCCGGCGCGCCCTGGGGTACCCGCTTGGAATAGAACGCATCGCCGCGGTTGTCGGCGCGGGTGGACAGCTTGGCACCATCGAAAAAGCCACCGGGCCACCGTTCCAGCGTGGTGGGCCGGTCACGGAGCGCCCGCATGATGCCGTCCCCGACGGACAGGAAGTACTGCACCACATCGAGTTTCGTGAGGCCGCGCTCGGCGAAGTAGACCTTCGTCGGGCTGCTGATCCGCACCGTGCGACCGGCAACCTCGAGCTCGACGGCGGGAACTGCGGCGCGGGCCATGGCCAGAAACCTACCGCGCCACGAATTCAGTGCGTGCGCAGCGCCTCGATCAGGTCGGCCTTCTTCATGCCGGACCGGCCGGGGATGCCGATCTCGGCCGCCCGGTGGCGGAGCCTCTCGACCGTCCACTCCTCGTAGGACGGTGAGGTCCCGCCCCGGTGCCCCACCTCGTGCCGGGAGGTGGCGGCCGCCGCATTGGCGATGCGCGCGGACTTCTCCTTGGAGTTGCCCTCCTCGCGGAGCGTCTCGTAGAGCTCCCTGTCCTTGATGCTGGGAACAGTCTTGATGCTCGGACCCGGATCGGCCTTCTTCGCCCGTGCTGCCACGTCATCGCCACCTCTCCCGCGACCGGTCACCGCCGGTCGCCCTGTCCTGCACGCGAGTTGCCCGGGATGCGGCCGCATCAAACGCGACGGGCCGTGGCACGCTGGTTCTCATGTCGGAACAGGCCGCGGTGATCGAACGCGCCGCCCTGCTCAAGGATTCGGGAAGACCCGGTCAGGCGCTCGCGCTGCTCGCCCCCCACCTGGCGTCCTACCCCAACGACCTGACGGCGCTCCGGCTGGCCGGTTGGTGCCACTACGAACTCGACGAACTCGGTCCGGCCCTCTACTGCGCAGCCCGGCTGACCAGCCTGGCCCCCGAACAGCCGGCTGCCCACCTCCTGCTGGCTGTGGTTCACGGACGGCGGCGGGAGGTCGGGGCGTCGGCCGAAGCGATCGACACCGCGATCAGGTTGGCTCCGGACCATTCCGAGCCATACCGGATCGCCGCGGCCCTCGACCTGCAGGGTCACCGCGCCACGCCCCGGACCGAGCACCTGGCCCGCCGCGCCGTGGCCCTCGCGCCCCACGACCCGGTGGCCCACCGGGTGCTCGGCAGCACCCTGATCGAACTCCGCCGCTACGACGAGGCCACGGCCGTCCTCGGACAGGCTGCCGCGCTCAACCCGGCCGACAGCGCGGTGGCCAGCGAACTCGCTCGCATCGACATCGCCAAGGGCCGGTCGGCCAGCGCTGCGGCGGGCTTCGCGGCGGCGGTCCGGGCCGACCCGACGGACTTGGTCGCCCGGCACAACCTGCTGGCCGCGGCCTGGAATGCTTTCCGGATCGCGCACATCGTGCTGTGGCTGTCGTTCCTCGTGCTCGGCCGGTTCACCGTCCTGTCGAACACCCCGTCGACGGGCAGCCTGGCGCACATCGTGGCGCCAGTGTCGGTCTTGCTGACATTGGCGGCGTGGGCCTACCAGCTGCGCAAGCGCCCCAGTGGGTTCAAGGTGCTGCTGGTCGCCGTGCGGTCCGACGGGATGCTGAGCGTGGCCATGGGCTCCCACGCGCTCTGCCTGTTGCTGCTCCTCGCCGCAGCAGTGGCCCCGGCCGGGGTAGCAGGCGGTCTGCTGGTCGCGGTCACCGCCCTGCTGCTGCTGGGCACCGTCATCGGCTGGATCAGGGTTTCCCAACTGCGCAAGGAATCCCGGCGCCAGGGCTGACCGGGGACAGGAGGGCGTCACCGTCGTCGGTAACCCGCCGGCCTCCGGTTCTTGGAAGTGCCGGCAGTGGAACCGAGCGGGGATTGACGTCGACCGTCGTCCGTGGGGGTCGGACCCGGCTGGCAGACCGGGCAGTAGAACGCGGTGCGCTCCTTGTCCGCCGGGCCGATCATGGCGACCCGAACGGTGGCGCCACACCGGGTGCAGGACTTGCCCGAGCGTGCGTGGACGTAGTTGGTCATTCCCTGGCGGGTGTTCCCGGTGGTGCTCTGCACCGCCGAGGTGACACCGCGCAGCATGAGCCGGCGGGCTGTGTCCAGCACGGTACCGACGTCGACCTCCGAGGTCGGCATCCACGGCGAGAGACGTGACACGAACAGGGTTTCGGCCATGTACATGGTGCCGATGCCGGCGACCGCGGTCTGATCGAGCAGCCCGGCACCGATGGCCCGGGCCGGAGCCTTCAGCAACCGCGCGATGGACTCCGGGCGTCCGACCTCGGGGAAGGAGTCGCTCATGACGTCCGGCCCGAGGTGGCCGATCAACTGCTCCTCGGCCGCGGTCGGCACCAGATCGAGCTGGCCGAGCCAGGTCCCGATGGCGGTCCAGTCCTGATTGGCCAGCACCGCCCGCACTGCCACCCCCGTCGCCCGCGGCCAGTGCGCGGGCCCCGGTGGGGCGATGGTCCACTTACCCTCCATCTTGAAGTGCGAGTGCAGGGTGAGCGGCACCGAGCCGGCCCCTTCCTCGAACCGGACCAGCAGATGTTTGCCGTGGGCCGTCACCTCGTGGACCGTCAGTCCCACCAGGTCGACGTCACCGAGATCGGGCCAGCGCAACTCGGCGCGGACCAGGGGCCGCCCGGCCAACGCGGCATCCATCCGACGCGCGGTGCGCAGGACGGTATCTCCCTCAGGCACGACGACCCCCGGCAGATCGCAACCGAAGGCCCTGCGGGGTCAGCGCAAAACCGTTGCCCACCAACGCTTCGACCACCGGCCCGGCACTCGACACCGCATCGACGCCGTCCACCTTGGTCACCGTCAGCGAGCCGATCACGCCGGTGGTGACCTTCTCGGCGAGTACCCGCCCTGCCTCCCGCAACTCGCTCTCCTCACCGGAGAACGAGATCAGCGTGCGCCCGCCCCGCTCGGCGAAGAGAACCGGGGCCCCGTCGACGAGCACCACCAGGGCTCCCGCCCGCCGGGCCGGCCGATGCTTCTCGTCACCACCGCGATCGGGCCACGGCAGCGCAGCGCCGAACGGGTTGGCCGGGTCGGCGGCGGCCAGCACCAGCCCCCCGCCGGGAACGCGCTCGGCATCGGAACTGACGAAAGCCCGGACCCGGTCGACGGCACCCGCCGTCGCGAACTGCGCCGCGCCCAGACCCTCGACGAAGTACCCACGGCGGACCCGGCCGGACTCCTCGAACGCCGACATCACCTTGTAGACCGCGGCGAACCCACCGGGCGTCTCCTCGGCCACGACCGAGCCACGGGTGACGATCCCGTACCGGTCGAGCAGCACCTCGGCCGCTGCGTGGGCACGAATGGTGGGGTCGGTCTCCACCTCCGGGATCAATGACCAGCGTCCGGCCACCATCGGCGGCCCGCCGCGCCGCACTGTCGGCCCCACCCGCTGCTGACGTCCCGCGGACAGCAGCGCCAGTCCTGACGAGCCGCGCTGACGCAGCCGCGGGGCCGGTGCCTTCGCCTTGTGGGTGGTGCGTCCACCGGTCAGCCTGGCCCGCAGCGGCGCGAGCGTGTCGCCGGTGACCAGCCCGGCGAACACCAGGCCCCACAGCACTTCTGCCACCACGTCGTCGCCGCGGAAGCTGCCCGTCTCGTCGGCCACCGCGTCGGTCAGCGCCCGGAAGAAGAACGCCCCACCACGGGACAGCACACCCAGCACCGCCCGGTGCAGCTCACCGTCGGGCGAGTCGGCGGCGCCCTCACCCCGGCCGCCGGCCGGACCACCCGGCGGCAATCCGCCCAGTAGACCGTCGGTGGGCAGCGGCATCGTCAGGGCGGCGGTGTCGGCCAGGTGCAGCGAGACCCAGCCGTCGTCACCGCCGAGCGCGCCGTGCCCGGTCCACAACACCTCGCCCGCCGAGGTGAGCTCGTCGAGCATCGACGGCGAATAGTCGCGGACGCGGGCCGGGAGAACGAGGGTCTCGATCGCCGACGCAGGCAGGACGGCGCCGGCGAGTTGCTCGACGGCCCGCACCAGGGCGTCGATCCCGCCCGGCGGCCGCCGATTCGGGGCGCTACCGCTATAGGTGTTGTTGCGACCGGCGTTACCGGCACTGGATCCGTTGCCCTGGTGGGGATTCGGCGGCGGCGGAGCCACGATCCCGTTCCACGCCGGCAGGAACCGCCCGAGCGCGTCGGCCGGCACCGGCTCGACCTCGGCGCGCAGGGCCGCCAGCGAACGGCGGCGGAGCAACCGCAGCACCTCGGCGTCGACGAACTCCCGCGTGCCCTCGGCTGACCCGTGCTCCAGATAACCACCCGGACCCGCGTCTTCGGCCAGGCCGACCTCGACGGACCGTCCCAGCGGTCGGAATTCCCCTTCGGCGACGCGGCCCGAACCGGCCAGTCGGCGAAGGGCATCGGTGACCACCGCGACGCCCAGGCCGAAGGCCACCGCCGCCTCCCGCGGCACGAACGGGCCCCTGGTGCGCGCGAACCGGCCCAGCAGCCGTCCGAGCGGGTCGGCGATCGGCTCGAGCAGGGACGGCGCGATCCCCGGCGGCAGGGCGGTACCGAGCGCGTCACGCAGCAGCGGGGCATCCGCCGGATCGGCCCACCGCTCCACCCCGCCGATCCGCACCAGGATGGCCCGCCGGGTCGCCTCCAGTCCTGCGAGCGCGGCGCCGGCGTCGAGATCCACCGATCTGGCCACCACCTCGGCGGTGGTCAGCGGCCCGAGAATCCTCAGCAGGTCGGCGATCTCATCGGCAGATCGAGCCCGCCGATTCTCGCTGAGCCGCTGCAGGTCCGCCTCGGTGCTCGCCAGCGCCTGCGGGTCGAGCAGATCCCGGAGCGACAGCCCGTCACCGCCGCCGAGCAGCTCGGCGAGCAGCGCGGGGTCGACGGTCAGCGCCGCGGCCCGCCGCTCGGCGAGCGGCGAATCACCCTCGTAGAGGAACTGCGCGACGTAGCCGAACAGCAACGACCGGGCGAACGGCGACGGCGACAGCGTGGTCACCTCGACGATCCGGACCGACCGGGAGGCGATCTGACGCATCAGCGAGACCAGCGCCGGGACGTCGAAGACGTCCGACAGCACCTCCCGCACGGCCTCGGCGACGATCGGGAACGACGGGTACTGGGCGGCCACCTCGAGCAGCTGACTGGCCCGCTGACGCTGCTGCCACAACGGCTGCCGCTTGCCGATCTGCCTGCGCGGCAACAGCAACGCCCGCGCTGCGCACTCGCGGAACCGTGATGCGAAGACCGCTGAGCCACCGATCTCCGCAGTGACCTCGGCTTCCAGCGTCTCCGGGTCGAGTGCGATGGCGTCCAGCATCTCGGGGGCATCACCGTCGTACTCGACGTCGGGCAACCGCAGCACGATGCCGTCATCGGCATGCATGGCCTGGACGTCGACCCCGAACCGCTCCCGCATCCTGGCCGCGACCACCAAGGCCCATGGAGCGTGCACGGCGGCGCCGTACGGCGAGTGCAGGACCAGCCGCCAGTCCCCCAGCTCGTCGCGGAAACGTTCGACCACCAGCGTCTTCTCGTCGGGGATGACGCCGACCGCTTCCCGTTGTTCCTGCAGGTAGGCAACCAGGTTGTCGGCGGCGAAGACGTCGAGGCCGTCACCGGTCAGCCGCTGGTGCGCGTCTCCCAGCGTCAGGGAACCGACCTCCCTCACGAACTCGCCGTGCGCGCGGCCGAGCTCCGCCGGACGGCCGAGGGTGTCACCCTTCCAGAACGGCAGCCGCCCCGGCACGCCCGGCGCGGGGACGACCAGCACCTGGTCGTGGGTGATCTCGAGGATCCGCCACGAGCTGGAACCCAGGGCGAAGACGTCGCCGACCCGCGACTCGTAGACCATCTCCTCGTCCAGCTCGCCGACCCGACGACCGGGACCGCCGCCACCGGCCAGGAAGACGCCGAACATGCCACGGTCGGGAATCGTCCCGCCGGAGGTGACGGCCAGCCGCTGGGCGCCGGGCCGACCGGTCAGTTCCCCGGTCACCCGGTCCCAGGTCAGTCGCGGGCGGAGTTCGGCGAACTGCTCGCTCGGGTAGCGCCCGGACAGCATGTCCAGCACCGACTCCAACGCGCCCCGGCCCAGTGCGGCGAACGGAGCTGACCGGCGCAGCAGCGCGTGCAGGTCGTCCACCGTGATCGCATCCATCGCGCAGATCGCCACGATCTGCTGGGCCACGATGTCGAGTGGGTTCAGCAGCACCCGCAGCGCCTCGATCGCGCCGGTCTTCATCCGGCCGGCCACCACCGCGGCGGAGATCAGGTCCCCGCGGTACTTCGGGAACATCACGCCGTGGCTGGGCGCTCCGACCTGGTGCCCGGCCCGGCCGATCCGTTGGAGCCCGCTGGCCACCGACGGCGGCGCCTCGACCTGGATCACCAGATCGACCGCGCCCATGTCGACACCGAGTTCGAGGGACGACGTGGCCACCACCGCGGGCAGCACCCCGGTCTTGAGCTGGTCCTCGATGAGCGCCCGCTGTTCGCGGGATACCGAACCGTGATGCGCCCGTGCCAGGACGGCCGGCGCGCCGGAGCTGGCTCCGGACTGCGCCATCACCTGTGCGGGGGTAGCCATGCCGGACGGCGGGGAATCGCCGTCCTCGTCACCGCGCGCATCCGCGAGGGCGGCCTGGCGTTCCGCGTAGATCTCGTTGAGCCGGGCGGTCAGTCGCTCGGCCAGGCGACGGGAGTTGGCGAAGACGATCGTCGAGTGGTGGGACTCGATCAGGTCGACGATGTTCTCCTCGACGTGCGGCCAGATGGAGGTCCGCGGGAGTTCGCCGGCGGCGGCGCCGGACAGGTCACCGCTCGGTTCACCGAGCGCGGACATGTCCGGGACCGGGACCACCACCTCGACGGTGATGACCTTGGTCGACACCGGACGGACGAAGGTGACGGGGCGCCCGCCCGTGAGGAACCGCCCCACCTCCTCGATGGGCCGCACAGTCGCCGACAGCCCGATCCGCTGCGCAGGGCGGTCCAGCAGGGCGTCCAGCCGGTCGAGCGAGACAGCAAGGTGGGCACCACGTTTGGTGCCGACGACGGCATGGACCTCGTCGAGGATGACCGTGGTGATCCCGCTGAGCATCTCCCGGGCGCGGCTGGTGAGCAGCAGGAACAGCGACTCCGGGGTGGTGATCAGGATGTCGGCGCCGTCCTTGGCGAAGGCCCGTCGATCACCCGAGGGGGTATCGCCCGACCGGACCGCGACCGAGATCTCCGGGACGCGTAGACCACTCCGGGCGGCCAGCGACCCGATACCGACCAGCGGCGACCGTAGGTTGCGTTCGACGTCGACGGCCAACGCCTTGAGCGGCGACAGGTAGAGCACGGTGCACTTGCGAGCCCCGGCCTCCCCAGGCGGCGCGGTGACCAGGGTGTCGATGGCGGACAGGAACGCCGCGAGCGTCTTGCCGGAGCCGGTCGGCGCCACCACCAGGGTGTTCTCACCGCGCCCGATGGCATCCCACGCACCCGCCTGGGCAAGGGTCGGCTCGGCGAAGCTGTTGGTGAACCAGTCGCGGACCAACGGCGAGAAGCGCTCGAGCGAGGCGCTCGGCGGGCGCACCGGATCGGCCGTCACCACCTTCGCCTCCTGTTTCCTGCTCACCTGGCCCATTGTGCTGGTTGCGACCGACAGCCCGGACGAGGATGGACGGCTGACGTGCCCTCTCCGGGCCCGCGACCACCCTCCTGGTCATCTCGATCGCAGTTCGAGAAGCGGTCACAGCGACCGCACCGGCTCAGTGCCCGATACCGAATGCGATATGTACCTGACTACAGGTACATATCGCATTCGGTATCGACGGTCTGTGGATATCCCCGGGGCGACCAGCCGCAGATCCGGCAGAGTTCACGGGTGCGGACCCGGCAGAACCCTCCTGACGCCCTGTTGAGACTCGCGGCCGCCCAGGCCGGCGTCGTCTCACGCAGTCAGGCCCTCGCCACGGGTCTGACCACCAAGGCCGTCTACCGTCTGCTGAAGGACGGCTCGTGGGGGCCCCTCGAGCGGGGGATCTTTCTCGTCCCCCACACCGGACCGAGCTGGCTGGGCCGGGTGTGGGCCGGGGTCCTTCTTGGTGGGAGCGAATCCCGCGCGGCCGGTTCGACGGCAGCATCGCTCCACGGTCTGGACGACGAACAGAGGCTCCCCATCGAGATCCTCGTTCCGTCCGGAACCACGCCGCCGCAGCGGGACTGGCTCCGATTTCGGCAGGAACGCGAGCAGGTGCGGGCCTCGTCGGGCAGTGCAGCGCCGCCACGGACCCGGATCGCGGACACGGTGCTCGACCTGTGCTCCGAAGCCTCCGCCGACGCCTGCCTGCACTGGGTCACCACCGCGGTCCAGCGGCGGCTCGTCACCCCCGAGTCCCTACGGCTGACGATGGACCGGCGCACCCGGATGCCGAACCGCAAGCTGCTCACCGGGCTGCTGACCGACGTCGGAACGGGGGTTCACAGCACCCTCGAATACCGCTACCTGCACGATGTTGAACGGCCTCACGGGCTGGCCGCCGCGGGCAGGCAGCGCACCCGCCCCGGCCGGAGCCGCTACGTCGACGTGGTCTACGAGGAGTTCGGCCTGGTCGTCGAACTCGACGGCAGGGTCGGCCACACCGGCGAGGGGCGGTTTCGCGACATGGAGCGCGACAACAGCCACACCACGGTCGGACTGCACACCCTGCGATACGGCTGGTACGACGTCACCGAGCAACCGTGCGCAGTCGCCTTCGAGGTGGCCGAGGTGCTGGTCGGGCTGGGCTGGACCGGCTATCCGCTCCGTTGCCCGCAGTGCCGGTGACCCGCACCGAAGGCAGCAGCAGTGCGAGCGGCAGCAGTGACCACCACCACCCTTGACTCCAATGCTGCATCAAGTGCAATAATGCATGTCATGCAAGAAGTGATCGACGCGCCCGCCCAGCCGGCCGTCCGCGAGCCGGGCCTGCGCGAGGCGAAGAAGCTCGCGACCAAGCGGGCGCTCAGCTCGGCCGCGCGGCGGCTGGGGGTGGAGCACGGACTCGACGCGGTCACCGTCGAGATGATCTGCGCCGACGCCGGGGTGTCGATCCGCACCTTCTTCAACTACTTCGAGTCCAAGGAAGCCGCCATCGTCGGGGACGCGCCGGCCATCGGGACCACCGGGTCCCAGCAGGCGTTCGTCGACGGCGGCCCGACCGGCAACCTGCTCGCCGACCTGATGACCCTGCTCGACCCCACGCTGGCCATCGAGACCGAAGGGCGCGAGGAGATCACCCGTGCCTTCCAGCTGATCCAGTCGGAGCCGAAAGTCCTTGCGCTGCAGCTGTCCCGAGGCGTCGAGCACGAGCGGATCCTGGCCGAGCTGATCGCCGCCCGGCGCGGACTTCCGGGCGTGGACAGCACCTGCACCACCATGGCCGCCGTCGCCCAGACCGCTCTGCGACGCGGCGGATTCGAATGGTTCCTGTCCGACGGACAGCGACCGGTGAGCGCGCACCTCGACGATGCGTCGGCTGCGCTCCGCACCCTGCTCACGGGCTAGCCGTCCAGAACACCCCGGAACGTCCGACCGAGAAGCCAAAAAAACAGCCCTGCCACGAACGGCCATGCCCTGACGCACCATCGGAGGACAGCAATGACGACAACGAGCAAGACTCCCACCGCCGCAGCGCCCATCGTGCTGACCCAACGCCGCATCTGGCTCATCTTCTCGGCGCTGCTGGCGGGCATGTTCCTGTCCAGCCTCGACCAGACGATCGTGTCCACCGCGATGCCGACGATCGTCGGTGATCTGGGCGGCGTGTCCAACATGGCGTGGGTGACGACGGCCTACCTGCTGGCCACCACGATCGTCATGCCGATCTATGGCAAGTTCGGGGATCTGTTCGGCAGGAGAAGACTGTTCCTGATCGCGATCGCGCTCTTCACACTCGCCTCCCTGGGCGCGTCGTTGTCCACCAGCTTCTGGGAGTTCGTCATCTTCCGCGGCCTGCAGGGCCTGGGCGGCGGTGGCCTGATGATCCTCTCGCAGGCGATCATCGCCGACATCGTGCCGGCCAAGGAACGCGGCAAGTACATGGGTCCGATGGGCGCCGTATTCGGCGTCTGCGCCATCGGCGGCCCGCTGCTCGGCGGTTTCTTCACCGATCACCTGAGCTGGGAGTGGTGCTTCTACATCAACATCCCGGTCGGCATCGCGGCCTTCATCATCGGCTACAAGACCTTGAGCCTGCCGCGCAAGCACTACAACGGCCGCGTCGACTACCTCGGCGTCCTCCTGCTGTCCACCGCGACCACCTGCCTGATCCTGTTCACCGATTGGGGCGGCAAGCAGCACGCCTGGACGTCGCCGACCATCATCGGCCTGATCGTCGCGTTCGCCGCCTCCGTGATGGCGTTCATCGTGGTCGAGAACCGGGCCGAACAGCCGATCATCCCGATGAGCCTGTTCCGCAACAGGGCCTTCCTCATCGCGACGGCGATCGGGCTGGTCCTCGGGCTGAGCATGTTCTCCGCCCTCGCCTTCATCCCGACCTTCCTGCAGATGGCGTCCGGCACGTCGGCGTCCGTCTCCGGCCTGCTCACCATCCCGATGATCGTCGGACTGATCCTCACGCTGGTCGTCTCGATGAGCCGCATCACCAAGAACGGCCGCTACAAGATCTATCCGATCCTCGGCGCGGCCGTCACCGGAGTGGGCATGCTCTGGCTCACCACATTGACCGGTACCACACCGATCGCTCTGGTCTGCGCGATGCTGTTCGTGCTGGGCTCCGGCCTGGGTTTCATCATGCAGGTGATCGTGCTGGTGGTCCAGAACGCAGTGTCGCCCAACGATGTCGGCACCGCGACGAGCACCAACAACTACTTCCGCGAAGTCGGTGCGTCGCTCGGCGTGGCTGTCTTCGGGTCGATCTTCACCAGTCGTCTGGTCACCAACCTGACCGGAGCCTTCAGCGAAAACGGCCGCCAGGCAGCAGCTTCCGGGATCACGCCGGGCACCCTCGTCCCGTCCCAGGTGAAGGCCGTCGGCGAACCACTGCACAGCGCGATCGTCAACTCCTACGCAGACGCCCTGGCTCCGGTGTTCTGGTACCTGTTGCCCGCCATCGTGATCGCGTTGTTCCTGGCGTTCATGCTGCCGGAGATCCCGCTGTCCGACGTGGCCGGCATGGTGGCGAGGGGCGAGGCCGTGACGGAGGAACCCTCGGCCACCAGGGTGACGAGCGAGGAACCGGCGATGGCCGCCACCAGCGCCAGCAACCTGAAGACACCGGTCGGTGACGGCAGTTCCGGTCGCACGGCCGGCTCGGAGTAGCCGGCGCGGCCGGACGGGAAGGCGTGGAACGGCATGGTGATCAGCCCGCCAGGTACAGCAGGAGGGAGACGATCAGGATCAATGCGATGAGTACCAGGTAGTCGATCTCGTGCCGGGGGGTTTCCACTGCTGGGCGGTTCATCTTGGCGGTCCTCCTGCCTTGGTCGTCAGGCTCTTTCTGGCCGGACGTTCAGCAGGTGGACCGCGTTGCGCTCCGGATCCGGACACTTTTCCCAGGACGAATTCGGGTTCGCTGGAAATCACTTGTGAGTGAGTCCTCACTCAGTTACGGTGGTCGGGTGAGAAATGCAGGAACGAGAGCGGCTCCACTGCCGGCCGAGCAGCGCCGCGCCGGGATCGTGGAGGTGGCGCTTCCGCTGCTCCGGAAGTACGGGTCGGACGTCACCACCAAGCAGATCGCCGACGCGGCCGGCATCGCCGAGGGCACCATCTTCCGGGTGTTCGCGGACAAGGAGTCCCTGATCATCGCTGTGGTGAAGCAGGTTTTCGACCCGTCCCCGACAATCGTGCTGCTTGAATCCATCGACATGACCCTTCCGCTCCGGGATCGATTGCGACGGGCCGTCGAGATCATCGCCGACAGGCTGGACAGCGTCTGGGAGCTCATGTCGGCGCTGCGGATGATGGGGCCGCCGGAGCACAACACCCGGTTCCGGGAGGCCATCGCACCGGTCCACCACGACGACCGCACTCCACAGGCTCTGATGGGCGTCATCGGCCCGGACGTCGACCAGCTACGGGTCGACGCCCCGCAATTCGCCCGCATGCTGCGGCTGGTGACCTTCGCCGGAACCCACCCACGCATCACCGACGAGAACCCGCTCAAACCCGACGAAATCGTCGATCTGCTGCTGGACGGCCTGCGCGCCCACGCGCCCTGACGCCCCCATCGCGCGGACTCACGCAGCACCGATCAGCCGACGACGGCCGTCACCACCCAGCCAGGAATCATCACGCCCAACCCGGGGACATGCACATGCTGCTTCGTTTGCTCAGAACCTATCTCGCTCCTTACCGCAAACCCCTGACCCTGGTGGTCGTCTTCCAGCTGATCGGGACGATCGCGTCGCTGTACCTACCGCGACTGAACGCCGACATCATCGACAACGGGGTGGCCAAGGGCGATACCGGCTACATCTTCTCCAGCGGGGCCTTCATGCTCGGCGTCACGCTGCTGCAGATCATCTGCTCGGTGGTGGCCGTCTACTTCGGAGCCCGGACCGCCATGGGATTCGGCCGGGACGTCCGGGCCGCCATCTTCCACCGGGTCGGCGCCTTCTCCGACCGCGAGGTCAACCACTTCGGGGCGCCGTCCTTGATCACCCGCAACACCAATGACGTGCAGCAGGTGCAGATGCTGGTGCTGATGACGTGCACCCTGCTCGTCGCCGCCCCGATCACCTGCGTGGGCGGCATCATCATGGCGCTGTCGGAGGATCCAGGTCTGTCCTGGCTGCTGCTGGTCAGCGTGCCGGTGCTCGTCCTCGCCGTCGGCCTCATCATCAGCCGGATGGTGCCCCAGTTCCGCAAGATGCAGACCCGCATCGACACGATCAACCGCGTGCTGCGCGAACAGATCTCGGGGATCCGGGTCGTCCGCGCCTTCGTCAGGGAGCCGCAGGAGCGGACCAGGTTCGCGCAGGCCAACCAGTCGGTCACCGACACCGCGATGAAGGCCGGCCGCTACCAGGCACTGATGTTCCCCACCGTGATGCTGGTGCTGAACGTGTCGTCGGTAGCCGTGCTGTGGTTCGGCGGGCACCGCGTCGACGCCGGCCAGATCCAGGTCGGCCAGCTCACCGCCTTCCTGGCCTACCTGATGCAGATCCTGATGGCCGTCATGATGGCCACCTTCATGGCCGTGATGATCCCGCGGGCCGCCGTCTGCGCCGAGCGGATCACCGAGGTGCTGGACACCGAAAGCTCCGTCCAGCCGCCGGTGAAGCCGGTGATGCCGTTGCGTCGCACCGGGACTCTCGAGTTCGACCGGGTCGACTTCGGCTACCCGGGGGCCGGCGAACCCGTGCTGCGTGACATCAGCTTCCGGGCCGAACCCGGCCGGACCACGGCCATCATCGGTTCGACGGGAGCCGGCAAGACGACGCTGATGTCGCTGATACCAAGACTTTTCGACGTCACCAGCGGGAGCGTCCGGATGGACGGCATCGACGTCCGCGAGCTTGCCCCCCAGACTCTCTGGGAGAGAATTGGTCTCGTTCCACAGAAGCCCTATCTGTTCTCCGGGACGGTGGCCAGCAACCTGCGGTACGGCAATCCGGAGGCGACACATGACGACCTCTGGGCCGCACTGGAGGTCGCGCAGGCCAAGGGTTTCGTCTCGAAGATGACCGACGGCCTCGACTCGCCGATCGCCCAGGGCGGCACCAACGTCTCGGGTGGTCAACGCCAGCGCCTGGCCATCGCGCGAGCGCTGGTCCGGGAGCCCTCGATCTACCTCTTCGACGATTCCTTCTCGGCGCTGGACCTGGCCACCGACGCCAGATTGCGCGCCGCGCTGAAACCGCAGACCCGGAACGCGACGGTGGTGATCGTGGCCCAGCGTGTCTCCACGATCATGGACGCCGACCAGATCATCGTCCTGGAGGACGGCCGGATCGTCGGCATCGGCCGACATGCCGAGCTCGTGCAGAACTGCGAGACCTACGCAGAGATCGTCCGCTCGCAGATCAGTGCGGAGGTGGCGGCATGACGACCACGGCACCACAGGCCAAGGGTGGCCAGTCGGAGGACGACAAGGCCACCATCCGCGCGGCGGGGCCGGCCCGTCGCGGACCCGGCGGGCCGATGGCGAGCATGGGCATGCCTGCCGAGAAGTCGCTGAATTTCGGACCGTCGGCCAAGCGCCTTTTCGCCCGCTTGGCGCCCGAGCGGCTCGGCGTGTACCTGGTGCTGGTGCTCGCCGTGATCAGCGTGACGTTCAGCGTCCTCGGCCCGAAGATCCTCGGCCGGGCCACGGATCTGATCTTCAACGGCATCATCGCCCGGCAGCTGCCGGCCGGTCTGACCAAGGCGCAGGCCATCGACGCCGCCCGCGCCCGCGGGCAGGGATCGTTCGCAGACCTGTTGTCGGGCATGAACATCGTCCCGGGCCAGGGCATCGACTTCAGTGCGCTCGGTCAGGTGCTGATGATCGTGCTGGCCCTGTACGTCGCGTCCTCGGTCTTCTCCTGGCTGCAGGGCTACCTGCTGAACGGCATCGTCCAGCGGACGGTCCTCCGGCTCCGCCAGGACGTCGAGGACAAGATGAACCGCCTGCCGCTGGCCTACTTCGACCGGCAGCAGCGCGGAGAGGTGCTGAGCCGCGTCACGAACGACATCGACAACATCTCGCAGTCGTTGCAGCAGACCATGAGCCAGCTGGTGACCTCGCTCCTGACGTTGGTCGGGGTCCTCGTCATGATGTTGATCGTCTCGCCACTGCTCGCGCTGATCGCGCTGATCGCCGTCCCGCTGTCCCTGCTCGTCACCACCGTCATCGCCAAGCGGTCGCAGAAGATGTTCGTCGCGCAGTGGCGACACACCGGGGCGCTCAACGGTCAGATCGAGGAGGCCTTCACCGGCCACAGCCTGGTGAAGGTGTTCGGCCGGCAGCCGGAGGTGGAGAAAACGTTCCAGGACAAGAACAACGAGTTATATGAAGCGTCCTTCGGCGCCCAGTTCGTATCAGGCCTCATCATGCCTTCGATGATGTTCATCGGAAACCTGAGCTACGTCGCCGTTGCGGTCGTCGGGGGACTGCGGGTCGCGAGCGGCACGATGACCCTCGGCGACGTCCAGGCCTTCATCCAGTACTCCCGCCAGTTCACCCAGCCGCTCACGCAGGTGGCCTCGATGGCCAACGTGCTGCAGTCCGGGGTCGCCTCTGCCGAAAGGGTTTTCGAGCTACTCGACGAGACGGAGCAGTCGGCTGACGTCGAACGGGTCGTGGCGGTCACGTCCACCAGGGGGCGGGTGGAGTTCGAGGACGTGTCGTTCCGGTACCTGCCCGATACTCCGTTGATCGAGGACCTCTCGCTCGTCGCCGCACCCGGCCAGACCGTGGCGATCGTCGGACCGACCGGCGCCGGCAAGACGACGCTGGTGAACCTGATCATGCGGTTCTACGAGATCGATTCGGGTCGAATCACTCTCGACGGCGTCGACACCAGGGAGATGGCCCGCAGCGACCTGCGTTCACGGATCGGCATGGTGCTGCAGGACACCTGGCTGTTCGGCGGCACCATCCGCGACAACATCGCCTACGGGCGACCCGGAGCGACCGAGGAGGAGATCATGGGCGCGGCCAGAGCCACCTTCGTCGACCGCTTCGTGCACAGCCTGCCGGACGGCTACGACACCGTGATCGATGACGAGGGCAGCAATGTCAGCGCGGGTGAGAAGCAGTTGCTGACCATCGCCCGGGCGTTCCTGGCCGATCCGTCGCTGCTGATCCTGGACGAGGCGACGTCCTCGGTGGACACCCGGACCGAGGTCCTCGTGCAGCACGCGATGGCGGCACTGCGGACCGATCGCACGAGTTTCGTGATCGCACACCGCTTGTCGACGATCCGGGACGCCGACCTGATCCTGGTGATGGAGGCCGGGCGAATCGTCGAACAGGGCAGCCACGAGCAGCTGCTCGATGCCGAGGGCGCCTACTTCCGCCTCTACAACTCGCAATTCGCCGGAGCCGATCTCGAGGAGGAGGCGAGCACCCCGAGCCTCACGAAACCCTGAGCCCGCCCCCGCAGCGATGTCGAGCAGCGATGTCGAGCAGCGATGTCGAGCACGGGGCGTGGTGTGCCACGTCTCAATGGGTGATGCGCCACGCAAAGGTGTGTACGGGTACGATGAACTGGTCGAGTAGCACCACCGGTGCGCTCGGGTCGTTGCTGCAGGCACCAAAGATGGCGCCTTCTTGTCCGCCGGTCGCATTCCTGCCGGGTTGGTCAGCATTACGGCCAACCATCAGCGCGGCCGCTGCCAAGGGCCGTGTGCCACCGTGCCTTCGGGCACAGCAAGGACGTACCAGCTCCATGACCTCCCCGAACAACTCCTCCTCCAACTCCAGCCGTGGACGCTCCGGCGGATCCGCCGGTGCCCGCCGCGCCGGCGGCCAGAGCCGTTCTGCCTCACCGCGTTCCGGTGCTCCGCGTACCGGCGGCCCGCGCGCCGGCGGCTCGACCACCATCTACTCCAGCGGCTCGTACCCGGCGGGATCGTCCACCGGCAGCATGTTCTCCACCGGCGCCTTCGCCGACAGCATCCCGGCCGCGAACTCCACCAGGGCCCGCCGCGAGGCCGGCCCCGACGCCGGACGTCAGGGCGACCGCACCAACGGCCGCTCGGACGCCCCCCGCGGCGCCGGCGCACCCCGGACCGACCGTCCGGCCCGTGGTGATCGCCCGACCGGTGACCGTCCGGCCCGCACGGATCGTCCGGCCCGCAACGACAGCCAGCAGCGTGGAGGCGACGCGAGCCGCAACCCGCGTGGCCGTGGCGGTCGTCGCAATGCCGCCGCCGACGACCGTTCGCCGGTCGTCTTCGCCGATCACGCCCCCCGCAGCAACGATCGTCCCGCCGCGGATCGCCCGTCGCCGGTGACGGCCGGTTCGCTGTTCGCCGCCGCCAAGACCGTCACCGCGGATGCCGCGCCGGTCGTCGGCATCAGCTTTGCCGAGCTCGGTGTGCCCGAGAAGCTCATCAAGCCGCTCGCCGTCCTCGGCGCCGTCAACCCGTTCCCGATCCAGGCTGCGACCCTTCCGGTCTCGCTGACCGGTCGGGACGTCCTCGGCCGCGGCCGCACCGGCTCCGGCAAGACGATTGCCTTCGCCGTTCCGCTGGTCGTCCGGCTCACCGGTGGACGTCGCACCCCGAACCGCCCGCGCGGTCTGGTGCTGCTCCCGACACGCGAGCTGGCACTCCAGGTGTCGCGCACCATCGAACCGCTGGCCACCGCCGCCGGGTTGAAGACGGTCACCATCTTCGGCGGCGTCGGCTTCGGCCCGCAGATCAGCGCGCTGCGCGCCGGTGTCGACATCGTCATCGCCTGCCCCGGCCGCCTCGAGGACCTCATCAAGCAGGGCGTCTGCAACCTCGGCGACGTCGAGGTCACGGTGCTCGACGAGGCCGACCACATGGCCGATCTCGGCTTCCTGCCCGGTGTCCGCCGGCTGCTGCGGGCCACCCGCCCGAACGGCCAGCGGTTGCTGTTCTCCGCCACGCTCGACAACGGGATCTCGGTGCTGGTCAACGATTTCCTCACCGACCCGGCCGTGCACGCGGTCGACGACGCCTCGTCGCACATCGAGACGATGACCCACCACGTCTTCGCCGTCAACAAGGACGACCGCAACGAGGTCATCCGTCAGCTGGCCCTCGGCGGCGGACGCAAGATGTTGTTCACCCGCACCAAGTTCGGCGCCAAGAAGTGGGCAGCGGCGCTGTCCAAGAACGGCATCCCGGCCGTCGACCTGCACGGCAACCTGTCGCAGAACGCCCGCGAGCGCAACCTCGCCGCGTTCTCCACCGGCAGCGCAAAGGTGTTGGTGGCCACCGACATCGCGGCCCGTGGGATCCACGTGGACGACGTCGAGCTGGTCGTCCACCTCGACCCGCCGACCGAGCACAAGGCCTACCTGCACCGCTCCGGCCGCACCGCGCGGGCCGGCGCCGGCGGCACCGTCATCACGGTGATGCTGCCCGAGCAGGCCGAGGACGTCCGCAAGCTGATGAAGCTCGCGGGCATCTCCGCCACCACCACGGCGGTCCGCCCGGGCCACGCGGCGATCACCGAGCTCGCCGGCTGATCCAGCCCGCGCACTTCGCCTGAGATGCAGAAGGAGCCCCGCCGATCCCGGCGGGGCTCCTTCGTCGTTCGACTCGTCGATTGCACGCGTCAGAGCGCGTTGAGCACCCGTGGCATCTGCTCCTCGACCTTGTCACCGAGCTTCTCGAACTCACCCTTGGCCACCCAGCCGAAAAGCTTGATCAGGCCGTGGAACTCGATGTTGGCGAGGTAGTTGACCGAGGTCCCACCCGCGACGGAGGTGAACGTCATGTCGTCGGTGGACGTGACGGTCTTGTTGGTTCCCTCGAACACGAGGTGACCGGGTTCCCTGGTCACCAGCTTGTAGGTCAGCTCCTGCTCCTTGCCCCGGAAGACGGAGACGTTGCGCCAGGTGGAGCCGACGGCGACGGGGCCCTTCTGCAGCGGCGTGCAGGTCTTCGTGCCCGGGTCCCAGCTTGATGCGTTGGCGAAGTCGGAGAGGTAGTCCACCACTGTCTCGATCGGCTTGCTGACGGTGAAAGTTCTTCTGACGCTGACCATCTGCGGTATTCCTTCTGTTCTGGCTGTTCTTCGACGACGTTGGACCTCGAGGGCGTCAGGACCGGTCCGCCTGCTCGACCGCCTTCTTGATCCCGTTGAGCGTTTCGCCCAGACCGTGCTGGATCTGATCACCCTCGACCCGCTCAGTATGCAGGCGGACGGTGAGAGTCGAACTGCCTGCATCGGAGCCCGCGTCGATGTCGAGTTCGCCGTGGTAGTCGTGCGGGCCGGCGGCCCCCCACTGCAGCTTCCGGCCGTCTTCCACCACCTTGATCCAGGCCTCGCCCTCGACGTCCCGCTCCGGACCGCCTTCTGGCTCGATGTGCGCGGTCACGTCCACCTTGTCTCCGCCGGCGGGACGGGCCGAGGTCAGCCTCGGCATGTAGGCCGGCAGGTTCTGGACGTTCGACAGATAGGCGAACAACCTCTCCGGCGCAAGTTGGACAGTGGTCGATGCTTCGTAGTCACCCATACCGCGCAGGTACCCGGTCCTGACGGTACGAAACTGTCGCGGGAGAGCAAAAGCCCAGATCAGCGCAGCAGGAGAAGGGCGCCGATCAGTCGAGCGGCTCGAAGAAGGCCAGCACCTCCGCGCGGCTGACGTCCTCCAGGCGGGACGGTGCCCACTGCGGCCTTCGGTCCTTGTCGATGATCTGCGCCCGAATGCCCTCGGCGAAGTCGGGGTGCGGCAGAAATCGGCTGCCCACCCGCATGTCCTGGTCCAGCACCTCGTCCACCGTCAGGTCCGCCGCCCGCCGGACCGCCTCGAGGGTAACGTGCAGTGCCGTCGGCGACATGGCTGCGAGCCTCTTGGCAGCAGCAGCAGCCGCCGGTTGGTCGGAGGCACGCGAGGCCACCAGGATGTCGGAAACCGAGTCGCCGGCGTAGCACTCGTCGATCCACCCGGCGTGCCCGGCCGACGGGACACCGGCCGCAAGGGCTTCGAGACCGGACGGCACCACCCCGCTGCGCAGTGACTCCGCCAGACCTGGCAGCTCCTCAGATCCCACCAGATGGTCGGCCAGGCCGGCGTGGATGGCCGACGGTCCGTCCAGACGAGCGCCGGTCAGAGCGCAATGGGTGCCGAACCGGCCCGGCGAACGGGCCAGCAGGAAGAGTGACCCGACATCGGGCGACAGACCGATGGCCGTCTCCGGCATGGCGATTTGCGACCGCTCGGTGACGATGCGGACCTGGGAGTGCGCCGAGATACCCACTCCCCCACCGAAGACGATCCCGTCCATGAAGCTGACGACCGGCTTCGGATAGTGCGCGATGTCGGCGTTCATCCGGTATTCGGCGGCCCAGAACGACCCCGGTGCTACCCCGTGACCCTGCAGGCCCTCGTACACCTCGCGGATGTCGCCGCCGGCACACAGACCACGTGGGCCGGCCCCGTCGATGAGCACCACGTCGATTTGCGGATCATCACGCCAACTCGTCAGCGCCTGCGCGGCCGTCAGCACCATGTCCATGCTCAACGCGTTGATCCGCTCGGGCCGATTGAGCGTCAGGTGGCCCATCCGGCCCTCCACCCTGGCCAGGACATGAGGCAGGGAAGCGAAGTTCGGATCGGTCATGGTCACCGATCATGGATATCACGCGCGGCCGATCGTCACCCGCCCGATCCACCGAGATCAACCGGCGTCCGCCCCGAGCCAGCCTCGATCGACCAGTGCGGTCACGAACCGCTGGTAGGCCTCCGCGAAACGTGCTCCCCGGCTCAGGTCCGGCTCGTAGTGGTGGGCGATCCGGACCATCCGCGCTGCCGTCGCCCCGACCTGCCCGGGCTCGGCCGCCGCCAGGATGGCCATGCCCACGGCCGCCTCTGCCGAGATCGGTACCACCGCCGGGCGGCCCAGGATGTCGGATCGGAGTTGGTTCCAGTAGTGATTGGCCGTGGCTCCACCGGAAAAGCTGATGGGGCCGCTGATCTCGGCGCCCAGGGCCGCCAACTTGCGGTAGGCGAGTCGTTCTACGAAGGCCACCCCCTGCAGCACAGCCGCAAAATCGGCGCCGGGAACCTCCGGAACCCCCACCGAGAAGCCGACCGCCCGTGGTTCGACGAACGGGAACCGCTCCCCCGCCCCGGCCAGTGGGTAGGTGACCCCGCCGACCGGCTCGAGTCCGGCGGCGAGCAGCGTGAGTGCCGCCAGATCCGCGCCGGCGAAGTCCCGCGAGATCAGCCCGGCGCCGACGCTGGATGCGCCGCCGGGCAGCCAGCCGCCGTCCGGGCTGCGGTGCCCGTAGACCGCGCCCGTCGGGTCGATCAGCGGGTCCGCGGTCGCGCCCTTGAAGATCATGGTCGTGCCCAGGGCCGTACTCCAGCGACCGGGTTCCATTGCGCCCGAGGCGATCTGGGCGGCGCAGCCGTCCGTCATCCCAGCCCGGACCGACGTTCCCGCAGCGATCCCGGTCATCTCCGCGGCCACCCGGCTGACCGTGCCGAGCAGCGTCCCTGGGAGGACGGCAGCGGGTAGCAGCGCGGGGTCGAGACCGATCCGGTCGAAGACCGCGGTGGGCCACTGCAACGTCAGGAGATCGAGGCCGGTCTTGAGTGCCTGGCTGGAATCGGTCGGGGTGGCCGTCCCGGTCAGCCGGGAGACCATGTGATCACCCTGGTGGACGATCCGGTCACCCGGCTGCAACGCCGCGTTCTCCAGCAGCCACAACGCCCTCGGCAGCGCCCAGCTCCGCTGCATCGTCACGCCGAAGGCGGCCCACACCGCAGCGCCTGCCTCGGCCGCACGATCCGCCTGGGACGACGCCCGACTGTCGTCGTACATCAAGCCGGCAGTCCGCGGCTGCAGGTCCGCACCTTCGACCAGGATGGTCCCGGAGGTGGAATCGATGGCCAGCCCGGCCAAGGGTCGACCCCCGAGGACGGACGTCGCCGTCCTGGTCGCCTGGCAGAGGGCGGACCACCACTCCTGCGGGTCCTGCTCGTGACGAACTCCGTCGCGATGGTCGCTGCGCAGCGGACACGCGCCACTGCCGAGAATCTCGCCGTCGGCGTCGATCACGACGGCCCTGACCCCCTGGGTGCCGAGGTCGATGCCGAGGGTGACGGGACCGTCCGATCGTGCCGACGCGCTCATCGGGCGACCTCGCGGATGCTGGTGTCTGAAGGCGGAGCGGGAGCCGGCATCTGGGCACCGGCCGCGCGCCGCTCACGGTAGGCGGCGGCCCTGACCGGGTCGGGCAGGTACCGGCCGGACACCGCGGCGCTGAACTCCCGGACCTGGTCGGCACCCTCCAGATCACCGACGGCGAGGCCGGCGAGATACGCCGCGCCCTGGGCGGCGCCGGATCCGGAGACGGGCCGTTCCACCGGCCGCCCGGTGGTGTCGGCCTTGATCTGCAGCCACGCCCCGTTCACCGAGCCACCGCCGGTACTGCGGATCAGCGGGATGTCCAGGCCGTTGGCGGCCAGCCCATCCAGGTCCACCGCCAACGCCATCGCGGTTCCCTCCATCGCCGCCAGTACCAGGTCGACGGCGTCGGTGTCGAGCGCCAGCCCGGAGAATTCGCCCCGGGCCGAGGCATTCCAGGTCGGGGTACGTTCCCCGGCCAGGCTCGGCACCATGCGTACGCCGGCCGGGCGCTGCCGGGCCAGCAGTGCCGGCGGGTCGAGAACGGTTCGGTCGCCACCGGTCAACGCCACGATCCAGTCCAGCACGGCGCCACTGGTCACCTGTGCGCTGATCACCAGATCCGTGTCGACGAAGCAGTGCCGGCACCGGATGAAGCCCTGGGCGGGGGTACCGGCCGGGACAGCGACCATCCCGACGGTGGAGAAGCCCGTCATCTCGGCGAACGGATCACCCGGCTCCAGCACTCCGGCCTCGAGGGCGGTCCCCACCGCATCGATGGCCCCGGCCGCGACGGGCGTCCCGACCGGAAGACCGGTCAACGCAGCAGCTTGCGCCGTGACCTCACCGACGAGGGTTGTGCACGGGCTCACCGGGGGCAGCAGACCGGTCGGTACGCCCGCAGCCGAGAGAACGGGCGAGAACCCCTGCGAACCATGGCCCTGCAACATGGTGGCAGTGGACAGATCCAGGCTGCCGACGCCGGTGAGTTGCCGGACGACGTAGCCGTTGGTGGCCAGAACGCCGGTAGCGGCCTCGAGCAACGCGGGCCGATACCTGGCCCACCACAGCAGTTTGGCCGTGCCGAAGTACGAATCGGCCGGTGTCGCCAGGGGGTCGTCGGGGTGCACGGCCGTCAGCAGCGCGTCGATCTCGATCGCCTCGGCCTGGGCGCGACGGTCGGCCCAGAGCAGGGCCGGACCGATGGCCCTCCCGGCCGCGTCGACCAGGACGAGGGACGGGGCCTGGCTCGTCGCCGCAACCGCCCGGACCGCCAGATCCGGCGGCATCGATCGCAGCAGACCGGCGACCGCCGACCACCAGAGTGACGCGTCCTGCTCCATCCCGGCCACATCACCCTGTGGCGCAACGATTCTGGGGTAGCGGTCGGAACCCGACCAGAGCGCCTGCCCATCGAGCCCGGTGACCACGACTTTCGCCCCCGTGGTTCCGACATCGATTCCCACCCACACCGGCACCGCCATCAGCGCATCCAGAGCGCCTTCGCGGCGCTCAGGTGCCGGCCGAACCGGTCGTAGCCCGCTGCGTACAGCTTGACGGCCGTCGCGTCCGGTTCCACCACGCGATGGGGGCCGGTCCAGATTTCGGCGTCCAGCGGCGCCCCGATCGCCTCCGCGGCGGCCAGGATGGCACCGCGAGCACCCACCTCGCCTTCCTTGGCCAGGAACACGGGTCGGCCGAGCACCGACGCGAAGATCTGCATCCACGCAATCGACCGGCTGCCCCCACCGCAGATGTACACGTCGCCGGTGAGACCTGCTGCCTCGAAACAACTCCGGGCACTGTAGGCCAGGCCCTCGCAGAGCGCCCTGATCATGTCGCCACGGGTCGAGGTCAGGCTCAGCCCGGTGAACTGCGCCCGTGCCGCGGGGTCGACGAACGGCGCGCGCTCGCCGGACGGGGCCAGGAACGGCAACACCTCGACCCCGTTGGACCCGGGCGCGGTGTCCTCCAGCAACGCGTTGAGCGAGGAGAACGGCACGTCCAGAATCTTGAGAGCCCAGTCCAGGCTGGCTGTTCCGACCATGGCGGCCATCACGCGGAGCCACCGGTCCGGCTGCGGCATGGTGATCGTCATGCCGGCCTTCGGACCGGAGAGATCCACCTCGTCGGTCAGCACCGAGCAGGCCAACGTGGTGCCGGCGATCAGCAGACCGTCACCCGGTTCGAGCATCCCGGAACCGATGACACAGGCCGGGATGTCGTACGGAGCGGCCAGGATCGGGGTCCCAGGGACCAGCGTGGTGGCACCGGCGCCGCCGACCGTCAGCGTGCCCGACGGAAGAGGCAGTTGGATGGGTGCGAGGAGGCCCGCGCGATGGGTCAGCCCGGTGAGCCGGAGCACCTCCGCCGAGTAGTCCTCGCCCGCCGTCAGCGATCCGAACGGCAGCGAGGCGTCGGTCGCATCGGTCGCACGGACACCGGTGAACCGTTGCAACAGCAAGTCTTTGATGTAGCCGGCCGTCGCCGCCCGATCCAGCACCTCGGGTTCGTTGCGGTCCAGCCAGGCCAGGATCGGGGCGGGCGCTCCCGGGAACATGATGTTCCCGTTCTCGGCGAACATCGCGTCGCTGGTGCCGTTCTCCTCCCACTCCGCCAGGATCGACGCGGCGCGACCGTCCATCCACGAGATGGCCGTCCGCACCGGCACACCGGAGGCGTCGAACAGCCAACACCCGTCGCCCTGGCCGGTGAGGGCGACCAGTTCGGGTCGGTGGTTGCCGACGGCAGCGCAGACTTCGGCGAGGACGGCCTGCACGCTCCCGACGATGACCTCCGGGTCCTGTTCGACCCTGGCCTGGCCGGGATGGCTCAACGGGACCGGCCGGGAGGCGACGGCCAGCAGTTCACCCGACACGTCGAACGCGGCGGCCTTGGCCATCGACGTTCCGACGTCGACCCCGATCCAGACCCGTTGGTGCGTCATCGATGTGGATGTCACCGGGGCGTGGAATCTGCGCGGGCCTCGTACACGGTGATGACCTCGACGTTGGCGGCCGAGTGCGAGGAGGGGTCGAAGACGTAGCCGAACCACTCGCCGACGAGCCGGCGGGCCAGTTCGAGACCGATGACCCGCTGGCCGAGCGTCAGGACCTGGCAGTCGTTGGAGAGGATCGAGCGCTCGACGCTGAAGCAGTCGTGGGCGGTGGTGGCGCGGATGCCCGGCACCTTGTTGGCCGAGATCGCCATGCCGATACCGGTTCCGCAGATCAGCACGGCGCGGTCGGCCTCCCCCGCCATGATCGCCCGCCCGGCGGCGATCCCGACCTCTCCATAGGAGCAGCCGTCAGCCAGCCCGGACGCGACGCTGACGTCGGTCACCGCGCCGACCCGGGGGTCGGCCTCGAGATCGGCGAGAATGGCCTTCTTGTAGTCGGCGCCGGCGTTGTCGCTGCCGACGAGTACGCGGTAGCTCCCCATGGTTGTCATCACCTTTCCTGGAGGGTCTTCTCGGCCAGCAGTGCGCCGACGGCCGTGAGCAGCATGGCCATCGAGGTCGCGCCGGCGTCGGGGGTTCCGACGCTGCGCTCGGCCAACGGTCTCGCCCGGCCCAGTCTCGGAACCAGTGCGGCGGTGGCCCCGGCACGATCGGTGGCCACCTGTGCCGCGAAGGCCCAGGCCGGGGTGAGCCGATCACCGCCGGCGACCCGCTCACTCAGCGCGTCGGCGAACGGCCGCAGCGCGTCGTACATCGTCTTGTCGCCCACCTGGCACTGTCCGAGCCGGGTGAGGGCGTCGGCCCCGGCGGCGACGGCCTGGGCCACCCGGGCGGCGTCGGGACGGTCCTGATCGCCCAGTTGCGCGCCGAAGGCGGTGAGGATGGCACCCCAGAGCACGCCGGACGACCCGCCCGCGCGGTCGGCCCAGGCCGCTCCGGCGGCAGTGAGAACACCGGCCACCCCAACGCTCTCGGCCTGACGGGCGGCCTCGTTGGCGGCTCGCAGACCACGCACCATGCCGACGCCGTGGTCGCCGTCACCGGCGATGGCATCGATCCGACCCAGTTCGTCCTCGTTCCGGACGACGACGTCCAGCATGGTCGCGATGGCCGCCCGCACCAGGACGGCGGCCTCCTGCGACTGCGCCGACGCGGGCACTGCCGCGGCGGCCCTGGACGTGGTGGCGGTCGCCGTCGACCGACTGCTGCCGACCTCGAACTGCGGCAGATCCGCCACCGCACCACGGCGGAAGGCCGGGGTGTCCGCCGGCGCGCACCACAGTTCTTCGAGCTCGTCGTCGAGCCAGGTGATGGTCAGCGAGCACCCCGCCATGTCCAGGCTGGTGACGATCTCGCCGACCTCCGGCAGCACCGGTTCGAGGCCGACGGCGGAGAACATCCCGGAGAGGGTCTTCCACAGCACGAAGAGTTCCTCGTACTTGGTCGCTCCCAACCCGTTGAGGATCACCGCGACCTTGGTCGGACTGTCCGGCCCGTCCGGCCGGTGAGGCCCGTCCGGCCGGTCGGGCCGTTCCGCCAGCAACGGCTCCAGCAGGACGTGGGCCAACTCGTGTGCCGGCATCCAGGGCACCGTCCGGATCCCGGGCTCGCCGTGGATGCCAAGACCCACGTCCATGGAACCCTTCTCGACGTGGAACAGCGGGGCGTCCCTGCCCGGGAAGGTGCACCCGTCGAACGCAACTCCGAAGCTCACGGTGCGGGCGTTGGCCTTCCGGGCGAGTTCCTCGACGCGGTCGAGCGAGTCACCGCGGTCCGCGGCGGCCCCGGCGATCTTGAACACCACGAAGTCTCCGACCACACCGCGGCGGCTCGACACGTGGTCGCGATCTGCCGACGCCACGTCATCGGTGACGAGGACGGTGCGGCAGTCGATCCCGTCCGCGCGCAGTCGTTCCTGAGCGGTACCGAAGTTCATCACGTCGCCGGCGTAGTTGCCGAAGCTGAAGAGCACGCCGGCGCCCCCGTCCAGGGCCAGG
This sequence comes from Nakamurella sp. UYEF19, assembly GCF_040546275.1. Taxonomy (NCBI): domain Bacteria; kingdom Bacillati; phylum Actinomycetota; class Actinomycetes; order Nakamurellales; family Nakamurellaceae; genus Nakamurella; species Nakamurella sp. UYEF19. The sequence continues at coordinate 78,284 of NZ_JBEPNO010000011.1, forward strand.
CCGGTGCGATAGGCCTGCTCGTTGGAGGGGGAGGTGAAGATGTCACCGATCACCGCGCCGTCGGCCAGGCCACGCCCGACCACCCCGCAGAAGGCCGGGTAGTGGCCGCTCCCGCCGCCGATCACCACGCTGACCTTGCCGGGTCGCGGGCCACCCCGGCGCATGACAGCCGAGGCCCCGTCGACCTTCTCGACGTACCGGGCATAGGCAGCCACGAATCCGGCCGTCGCCTCGTCCTTGAAGTCGGCCGGATCGTTGTACACGTGGGCCACGATGCTCACATCCCTCTCTGGTGCGGAACTTTCGCTGAGGTGGAACGCCGGCTACTGCGACACCGTATCGGGCAGCAGTACCTTCAACTGCGCCAGCGCTGCGGCATGATCTGGTGCGACGTGGTCGGCCAGGGCCAGTACGTCCGCCGCGGGCGGAAACTGCCGATTGGGGATGGCGATGACGTACAGCCCGGCCGCGTGGGCGGACCGGATCCCGTTGGAGGAGTCCTCGATGCCGATGGCCGGGCCGGTGTCCAGACCGGAACGACGGGCCGCCTCCTGGTAGACGTCCGGACTGGGCTTCCCGCGGGGGACCTCGGCGCTGGACACCGTGGCCGAGAACATCCCGGCCAACCCGTTTCTGGTCAACAGGTGGTCGATGATCGGCCGGGCGGACGAGGTGGCAAGGGCGATGGGTCCACGGGCTGCGGCGTACTCGACGAGTTCACGTCCGCCGTCCATCAGTTCGCCACGGCCGTCGTCGATCGCGGAGAGGATGTAGTCGATGCAGAACTTCGCGGCCCGGATTGCCCCTTCCGGGCTGTGGTCACCATTGCGCCTGGCCAGCTCGGCCGACCACTCCGGCACCGACAACCCCAGCAGCGTCTCGGAATCGGCGTGGCCCCACGGCTGGCCGGCGGCGACGGAACACGCCGCCCACGACGCGTCCCAGAGGTGCTCGGTATCGGCGACGACGCCGTCCAGGTCGAAGATCACCCCGCCGAATCGCACCGGCCCAGCGTCGGCCTCGTCACCGCCCGCCGGCACGTCACTGTCCGGCAGGTCACCGCCCGCCGTCGCGTCGCCGACCATCATGACGTCGGGCCGGGGTTCGGCGCCGAACTGTCCGAATCCGCTGGGCTGTAGGGCTTCCGCTCACCCTTGACCCCGGCACGCAGCTTCTCCAGCGCCGCGCGGTCGGACTCGACCTCGGACAGGTAGTCCTCCACCTGGGTGGCCGTCGTCGCCTCGTCCCACCCGATGACGGGTGCCAGCAGCGCGGCGATCTCGCCGGCGGCGGCCAGACCGCCGTCGGGCAGTTCGATGGCCAGGTGGGTGCGTCGCACCAGCACGTCCTTCAGCGTCAGCGCCCCCTCCGCCGTCACCGCGTAGATCAGCTCCGCCGGCAGGTAGCCGCCCCAATCGGCCCTCGGGGTGCGCAGCGAACTGTCGGACGCGCCGAGTGCCAGGACATCCTCGAGGAGGCTGCCGTAGCGGAAGGCCAAGCGTTCGATCTGAGCGAGGGGCAGGTCGAACTCGCGTGCCAACAGGGGAAACCTGTTGACCAGGGCGGCATATCCGGCTGCGCCGACCAACGGGGTCCGCGCGGTCGGCGACGGGGGAACGCCCTTCAGCCCGGCCGATTTCACCGCGGCATCGATGGTGTCCTGTGCCATCAACCGGTACGTCGTGTACTTGCCGCCGACGATGGTCACCAGCCCGTCGGGGCCCGGGATGATCGAGTGGTCGCGCGAGAGCGCCGAGGTGGTCTCGCCGTCCTTGTCGATGGGCTTCAGCAACGGCCGCAACCCGGCGAAGACCCCGAGCACGTCGTCCGCGGTGACCTTCTTCTTCAGATAGACGTTCAGCTCGCGGAGCAGGTACTCGATGTCCTCCACCTCGGCCACCGGCTCGCCCTTGGTGCCGTCCCAGGGGGTGTCGGTGGTGCCGACCAGCCAGTGGCCCAGCCACGGGCGGGCGATGATGATCGAATCCGTCGCCCTCGCGAGGATGGCGGTCTGCGCGTCGATCGCGTCACCACGCAGCAGCAGGTGCACCCCCTTGGCCGGAGCCACCGTGAAGGTGTTGGCACCGGCCAACTTCTGCAGATCGCTGGACCAGATCCCCGCGGCATTGATCACCACCTTCGCGCGCAGTTCATGGCGGGCATCGGTCAACCGGTCCTCGACGACCACCCCCGTGATCCGCTCGCCGTCGCGCAGGTAGTCGACGACCGGAGCCTTCGTCACCACCTTGGCGCCGTAGGAGGCGGCGGTCCGCAGCACGGCCATGGTGTGGCGGGCATCGTCCATCAGCACGTCGTAGTACCGGATACCACCGGTCACGGTGCTCCCGTCCAGCGACGGCGCCTGCTTCACGGCTCCGCGCCGGGTGAAGTGCCGCTGCTTCGGGACGGCCTTGCCCCGCAGGCCGAACAGGTCGTAGATCAGGATCCCGGCCCCGGCGTAGGGCCGCTCCCAGTGCTTGGTCAGCGGGTAGAGGAAGGGCACCGGTCGGGAGATGTACGGCGCGACCGTGCGGACCATCAGATCGCGCTCGACGATGGCGTGGTGGACCAGTCCGAAGTTCAGCTGCTCCAGATACCGGAGCCCGCCGTGGAAGGTCTTGCCGGAGCGGGAGGACGTCCCGATCGCGATGTCGTCGGCCTCGATCACCACGACGGAGAGCCCGCGGGTGGCTGCATCCAACGCGCATCCGGCACCGGTGACGCCGGCCCCGATCACCAGCACGTCGGCGGTCTCCTGGGTCGCCCGGCCGAGATCGGCGGCGCGCTGGTCCAGGTTCAGGCGGCCCTGCCCGGTCGGCATGTCCGGGTGCGGCCCCGTGGAGGTGCCCGGGCGGAGTGATGTCATCGACGACCTCATGTCTGGTGCGGGTGCGGGGACACAAGTATCCCGGCCCTCCTGTTATCAATCCCAGGGAATCTAACAGGAGGTGACCTGAGACACAAGCGAGGAGTTCATGCAGATCAAGAACGCGTCTCCCGTGGATCATTGCTGAAGCGCCATTCGGAACTCCGCTCATCCACCGGCCGATCTAGCCGCTGAACGCAGAGTTCTCACTTCTTTGGCCGAGGGGGTTGCGGTTTTAACGTCGCCGTTGTTATATGAACGCCAGCATCCCAACGGTGAGGTGGATCACGTGGCGCAAGAGCACTACCCGGCTCGGAACGGAGCCGGTCCTGTCGGCTCCGAGCCGTCATCCGGGCACGCGTCCGACCAGCTGCACCCACCGGTCGCACTGCCTGCGACGCTGTGGTTGTCCCGGCACGGCCAGACAGTGTGGCACGCCGAGAACCGTTACGCCGGCACCAGTGACGTCGATTTGACCGACGTCGGCCGGGAGCAGGCGGACACCCTGGCCCACTGGGCCGGTACTCATCGGCTCGACGCCTTCTACAGCTCCCCCGTCCGGCGGGCGCTGGAAACCGCTGCACCGGTGGCATCGGCACTGGGCATGGCCCCGACCGTCGAAAACGATCTCCGGGAGGTCCACTTCGGCATCGCCGAGGGACTGACGATCCACGAGATGCGCGGCCTGCATCCGACGGCCGCCGCCCGGTTCGAGTCGGATCCGATCGCCGGGTCCTTCCCGCAGGCCGAGGCGCCGCCCGAGGCGGCGGCGCGGGGGGTCTCGGCGCTCCGCGCGATCGCTGCCCGGCACGCCGGCGAATCCGTACTCGTCGTCGCCCACAACACCCTGATCCGACTTGCCCTCTGCTCCCTGCTCGGCATACCGCTCTCCCACTACCGACAGTCGTTGCCCCGCTTGGACAACGGCGCTCTCACCTGCATCCGCCTCGGCGGCACGGCGGACACAGGATGTGCACTCCTGTCGTTCAACGTGCCACTGGAGACCGCACTCGTCCGGTCCTGAGCACCGCCCGGAACCCGCCCTGCCACTGCACCGCCAGCCCCTGCACCGCCCCTGCATCCACCATCCACCCGGAGGACCTTCCATGAGTGACCCCACGGTCAACCCACCCCCCGCCGTCACGCCGTCGGGTACCCGGCTATCCCGCCGAAACCTGCTCCGCGCCATGGGTATCGGTGGCGCCGCCCTGGCCACCGCTCCACTCCTGGCCGCCTGTGGCGGCAGTTCGACCGCCGCCGCGTCCGGGGTCGGTACGACTACGTCAGCTGCGACGACGGCGGCCAGCGCGATCGCCGGCTCCTCCGTGAGCGGCGGCAAGGCCTTCGACTGGATGCAGGCGAAGGGCAAGACGCTGCGCATGCTGCGGACCCCTCACCCGTACGTCTCGGCGTTCGACAGTGCCGGGCTGTTCAAGGATTTCACCGCCAAGACCGGCATCAACATCGCCTTCGACGACATCCCCGAGGGTGACTACTTCACCAAGCTCACCTCCGAGCTCTCCGGCAGTTCCTCGACCTACGACGTCTTCATGACGGGCGCCTACTTCATCTGGCAGTACGGTCCTCCCGGATGGATGGAGGACCTGGCGCCCTACATCACCGACTCGTCCAAGACGTCGCCGGACTACAACTTCGAGGACATCTTCGAAGGTCTGCGCACGTCCACCCGCTGGGACTTCAAGAAGGGGTCGGCGCTGGGGAGCGGCGGTCAGTGGGCCATCCCGTGGGGCTTCGAGACCAACGTCGTGGCCTACAACAAGGAGGTCTTCGACAAGAAGGGCATCAAGCCGGCCACCACCTTCGACAACTTCATCCAGCTGGCCACCGATCTGACCGACAAGTCCGCCGGTACCTACGGTGTCGCCTTCCGAGGGTCGAAGTCGTGGGCCACCATCCACCCCGGTTTCATGACCCAGTTCACCCGCGAGGGCGGCAAGGACTACTCCTTCGCCGACGGTCAGTACACCGCGACGATGAACTCGGACAAGGCGGTCGCGTTCACCAAGAAGTGGGCCGACCTGGCGAAGACGGCGGGCCCGTCGGGCTGGACGGCGTACGAATACCCCAACTGCACCCAGGATCTCGCCGACGGCAAGGCCATGATGGTCTACGACGCCGACTCCGCGACGTACCCGAAGTTCAAGGGCACCAAGGTCGCCGGCAAGCTGGGCTGGGACGCCGGACCGGCCGGTCCGGACGGCAGCTACGGCACCAACCTCTGGACCTGGTCGCTGGCCATGAACAAGGCGGCCAAGGACGACAACAAGCTCGCCGCCTGGCTGTTCATCCAGTGGGCCACCAGCTCCGAGGTGCTCAGCAAGGCCGCCGCGTCCGGCAGCTTCGCCGATCCGGTCCGCAAGACCGTATTCGACGGGGCCTTCAAGACGGTCATCGGTTCCTCCTACCCCGGGTACCTGGAGACCTTCGAGAAGGTGATCGGATCCACCAAGATCCAGTTCACCCCGCAGACCCAGTTCTTCGACACCACCGAGGCCTGGGCCGGTGCGCTGCAGGACATCTACGGCGGTGCGGACGCCAAGACCTCGCTCGATGCACTGGCCAAGGCCAACGCGGACGCGCTGAACAACAACTGAGCAACCGTCGTGGTCGGCCCGCCCTGATCGGGGTGGACCGGCCACGACATCGCCCTGCCGCGAGTCCAACTGGCACCACGCTCCTTGCGGCGCCGGCGTCATTCCTCGAAACGGAGTTGATCTCATGTCCTCGATCACGCAGGAGCCGGCACTGCCGAAGACGCCGCCGGCGCCGAAGACCCGGTCGGCTCCACCCGTCGTCTCCAAGACCCGCCGCAGCGCCCGGCCCTACCTGCTGTCGGTGCCGGCGGTCCTGCTGATCATCGGGATCCTGGTCCCGTTCATCAAGGGCATCATCCTCACCTTCCAGGGTTCGACGGCCACCACGCTCAAGAACCCGCCCTGGGTGGGTTTCAAGAACTTCGCCAGAGTGCTCAACCCCGACTCGTCGGTGTTCATCGGCCACGCCACCTGGATCACCATCCAGTACGCGGTCCTGGCCACCGTCATCGAGACGGTGCTGGGAGTCGGAGTGGCCCTGCTGCTCAACAGGTCCACCCTGATCGGGCGCATCTTCGAGAAGGTGCTGATCCTCCCGCTGATGATCGCTCCGGCCATCGCCGCCACCGTCTGGAAGTTCATGTTCAACGCCGACTTCGGCGTCCTGAACCACGTTCTCGGGCTGGGGAACTTCAACTGGCTCTCCGACAGCAGCGCGCTCTACTCCGCGGTGCTGGTCGACATCTGGATCTACACACCGTTCGTCGCCATCCTGGTGCTCGCCGGGATCAGATCCCTGCCGAAGGAACCGTTCGAGGCCTCGGCCGTCGACGACGCCGGTCCGATCTACATGTTCCGGCGACTGATGCTGCCGTTGATCTGGCCGTACATCCTGGTGGCGGTCATCTTCCGCTTCATGGACTGCCTGAAGATCTTCGACATCCCGTACGTGCTCACCGGTGGCGGCCCCGGCGTCGCCACCACCACCCTGCAGATCAACGCGTTCAACGACCTGATCAAGGCCCAGCAGTACTCCAGGGGTACCACCTACATGTTCATCCTCTGGGTCCTCGTCTTCATCACCGCACGTCTCCTGGTCGGCGTCCTTGGCAAGGCCCAGGCGCGCGCCGCCGGGGCAGAGGAGTAGAGAAATGGCCCGCAGAGAATTGATGCCCGGGCAGAAGAGAATCACGCCCGGGGTGATCGGCGGTGAGCTGCTGACAGTCGCCTGGTTCGCCTTCTCGCTGTTCCCCATCCTCTGGATGATCCTGCTGTCGCTGAAATCGACTGCCGACCAGCAGGTCACCTTCTTCAGCTTCAGCCCGACGCTGGAGAATTTCTCCTACGTCCTCGGCGGCGACACCGGCGCCAACCTCCGCAGCGGTCTCATCGAATCGCTGATCACGTCGATCGGCGCCGTGCTGGTCTCGCTCGTCATCGGCATCCCGGCCGCCTACGCGGCCGGCCGCTGGAAGTACAAGGGCAGCGACGACCTGATGTTCCAGATGCTCTCGTTCCGGTTCGCTCCGGAGCTGATGGTGCTGCTGCCGCTGTTCCTGATCTACAAGTCTCTCGGGCTGCTGGACACCAGGCTCGGGCTGATCTGGGTGCTGCAGCTGGTGACGATGCCGCTGGTGGTCTGGATCCTGCGCTCCTACTTCCAGGACCTGCCCGCCGATCTCGAGCAGGCGGCCCTGCTGGACGGCTACACCCGGACGCAGGCCTTCATCCGGGTCGCGCTGCCGCTGGTCCGGCCCGGCATCGCCGCCGGAGCACTGCTGTCGTTCATCTTCGCGTGGAATTCCTACGTCTTCCCGCTGGTCCTGGCCAATTCCAAGATCAAGACGGTGACGGTGGCCATCGGCACGTACCAGGGCGGTGGCGGCCAGGTCTTCTACAACCACGCCGCCGCGGCGGCCCTGATCGGCGCACTGCCCCCACTCATCCTCGCCCTGTGCATCCAGCGATACCTGGTGCGGGGCCTGTCCTTCGGAGCGGTGAAAGCGTAATGGCGACCTTGACGGTGCAGGGGCTGAGCAAGACCTACGGCAAGAAGATGGCGCTGCGCGACATCGATCTCGACATCGGGGACGGCGAGTTCTTCTGCATGCTCGGCCCGTCCGGCGCGGGCAAGACGACGACGCTCAAGTCGATCGCCGGCCTGCAGGAGATCGATGCCGGCGTGGTGAAGATCGCCGGTGTCGACATGACGGGAGTCGAGCCGTACCACCGGAATGTCGCGATGGCCTTCGAGTCCTACGCGCTGTACCCGCAGAAGACGGTTTTCGAGAACCTCGCCTCCCCCTTGCGTTCCGGACGGTCCGGATCGTTCTCCGCTGCGGCGCAGCAGGAACGCATCGACACGGTGACGACCACCCTCGGCATCAACCACCTCCAGCAGCGCCTCCCTCGGGAGCTGTCCAACGGCCAGCGCCAGCGCGTCGCACTGGGTCGGGTCCTGGTCCGGCCCGCCGACGTGTACCTGCTCGACGAGCCGCTCTCGCACCTGGACGCCAAACTGCGGGCGTCGATGCGCGCCGAACTCAAGCGCCTCGGCCAGATGTCGAACACCACCACGGTCTACGTCACCCACGACTACCAGGAGGCGCTGTCCCTCGGTGATCGGATCGGCGTCCTGCGGGCGGGCGAGATGGTCCAGGTCGGCACGCCGGCGGACATCTGGCTGCGACCGCTCGACACCTTCGTCGCCAGGGCGCTGGGTCAGCCGGAGATGAACCTCTTCGACGCCGAGGTGATCGACGGACATGTGGTGGCCCTGCAGGGCGCGATCCGCTTCCCGGTGACCACCGATCTCGGCGGCGCGCGCAGGGTCCGGATCGGGATGCGACCGGGCGATCTGCACGCCGGTCACCAGGCCGTCGAGGGGTCTGCCTCGGTGCTGAGCTGCAGCGGGACCATCGATCTCGCCGAACGGCTCGGCCGGCAGATCGAACTCTCGGTGAAGGTCGGCGACACCGACGTCATCGTGGTGGCGGACGGCAGCGAGGCCCTCGAGGAGGGCAGCGCGGTCAGCCTGTCCATCCCGCTGACGGGGGTTCACCTCTTCGAGGGCACCGACGACCCCAGCGTCGACACCCGCCGCATCAGCGGTGCCGTCCACCACGCGCCCGGCAACCGGCAGACCGTCACCATTTCGAAGTCTGGAGTCTGAGCATGTCCGAAACCGTGGTCAGCAAGAGCATCTCGCGCCGACGCGGCCATACCCCCGCGGGCGGCGGCCAGGTGGCCAACAGCCTGACCCTCGACAACCTGCAGAAGACCTACATCACCCGCGGTCGCCCGTCGTTCGCAGCGGTCAAGGGTATCGACATGGAGATCCAGCCCGGTGAGCTGATCGCGCTGCTCGGCCCGTCGGGCTGCGGCAAGACCACGACCCTGCGGATGATTGCCGGGCTCGAGACGGTGACCGGCGGCGACATCCGGATCGGCGAGACGTCGATCAAGGATCTGGCCCCCGGGAAGCGCAACGTGGGCGTTGGTTTCGAGTCCTACGCCCTCTACCCGCCGCTGAACATCCGAGAGAACCTGGCCTACGGGCTGAAGGCACGGAAGGTGCCGAATGCCGACCAGCTCGTCACCAACCTGGCTGACCGGTTGGAGATGAGCGACCTGCTGACGCTGCGCCCGGCGTCGCTGTCGTCCGGGCAGAAGCAGCGGGTGGCACTGGCCCGTGCGTTGATCCGGAACCCGAAGGTCCTGGTGCTGGACGAGCCGCTGTCGCACCTCGACGCTTCCGCACGGCAGCGGGTGCGGCGCGAGCTCAAGGTGCTGCAGCGCGAGTTCGGTTACACCACCATCGTCGTCACGCATGATCAGCTCGAGGCGCTGTCGCTGGCCGATCGGCTCGCGGTGATGGACCAGGGCATCATCCGTCAGCTGGGCACCCCTGAGGAGGTCTTCGACGACCCAGCGAACAAGTTCGTGGCCGACTTCGTCGGCGAACCGAAGATCAACATGCTGGCCGGGGTGGTGCAGCGGTCCGGTGACGAGGTCGCCGTCCGCCTCGGTGCGGACAGTGTGCTCGTCACCGCCGCGGTCTCGGCGCCGGACGGGTCAACGGTGTCGGTGGGGGTCCGCCCCGCCGACTGCGCCGTGGCCGGCGAGACCGGGCCGGCCCTGATCGGCGAGGCCCTGGTGATCGAGAACCTGCTCGAATTCACCCTGATCACGTTGGCCGTCAAGGGACTCGAGGGCCCGGTGGTGGCGCAGCTCCCACCGGACGTGGACTACCGGCCGGGCGACACCATCCGGTTCACCGCCGCACCCGCACGCGTGTACCTGTTCGACGACGACACCGAATTGCGCATCCGCTGAAGACGCTGCGCGCCGGCCGAGAAGAGAGAAGTACGTGAGCTTACGCATTCTGTGTGCCGGCGACAGTTTCATCACCGCCGACGATCTCGCCGACCAGTGCCGGCAGCAGCTCGCCGAGTTCGGACCGCTGGAACTGATCACCCACGTCAGCCGGTGGCCGGACGAGCCGATGGGTGACGTCGACGGGGTACGGGAAGCAGCTGGCGACCCAGCCGAGATCGCCGTCCTGGCAGCGGATGTCGACGTCATCGTCACCCATCTTGCGCCGATCACCGCCGCGGTGTTCGAGTCGGCGGGGAAGCTCCGCGTCGTGGGTTCCACCCGCGGTGGACCGGTCAACATCGACATCGCAGCTGCGACGGAGGCCGGTGTCCCGGTGGCCTTCCTGCCGGGCCGGAACCTCTCTGCCGCAGCCGAGTTCGCCGTCGGGCTGATGATCGCGGTGACCAGGAACATCGGCGCCGGGTCGCGTGGCCTGGCCGACGGTCGGTGGGAGGGGAAGTACTACCGCTACGCGCTGACCGGACCCGAGATCGGCCACTGTGCCGTCGGTCTGATCGGCTACGGGGCGATCGGTGCGCACGTGACGCGGCTGCTGCTGGCCTTCGGGGCAAAGGTACTGGTCTACGACCCCTACACCGATGCGTCGAAGATCGACTCGGCCGGCGCGCGGTCGGTGGCCCTGGACGAACTGCTGGCCACCGCCGACATCGTCAGCCTGCACGCCCGCCTGACGCCGGAGACCACCGGCATGGCCGATGCGACGTTCTTCGCCGCCATGAAGCCGGGTTCGTTCTTCATCAACAACGCCCGCGGCGAGCTGGTCCGCACCGACGACCTGACGGCGGCGCTCACCAGCGGGCACCTGGCCGGTGCCGGACTCGACGTGTTCGACCCCGAACCCCCGCCGGCCGACCACCCGTTGCTCGCCATGCCCCGAGTGGTCGCCACCCCGCACCTCGCGGGAGCCTCGCAGCACGTGGCGCACCACTCGGCGGAGACCGTCGTCGGACAGGTCGCACTCTTCCTGCGTACCGGCACCATCGCCCACTGCGCCAACCCTTCGGCGCTACCGGTCGCATCCGTCTAGGAGACCGCGGCACTGGCCGAGAGCGTCCCGATTCGCGGTGTCGGTCAGCGCGGCGGACCAGAATCGTCGAGAACGTGCGGATGAGTACGCCATAGTCGGTGGGCAAATCCGCACGTACTGGCCAGTAGCGCGGTCTCGCAGCCGAGCACCCCGCACGTTGGCGTGCCCGATGTGTCCGGCAGGGGCTGTCCAATGCCTCTGCGTGGATCTCAGCGCCTCGCTCACTCGAGCGCCTGTCCTGTCGCTCTGTTCCTGGCGGCTACGCCGAGGCGGGGGACGCCAGTTCGAGGTTGATGCCCTCGGAGCGGAGCAGGAGTTCGTCCTCCTTGTCGATCCCGGTGTCACTGATCACCAGGTCGAAGGCCGACAGGCGGCACAGCAGGTGGGTGGCGGGCCGGCCGAACTTCGCGTGGTCGACCAGCAGCACCTTGACGGTGGAGTTCGCCATGAACGCCTCCCGGGAGGTGACGGTGATCTCGGACCGGTGGTAGCAGGAGATCCCGTTGATGCCGGTGGTCGACATCAACGCCAGGTCGGCGTGCAGATGCCCGATGCTCTCCACCGTGCGACTGCCGAAGCAGGCCTCGGGCACGGAGTGGTAGACCCCGCCCAGGACGATCAGCTCGATGCCGGCCACCCCGGCCAGCTTGCCGATCACCGGGACGAAGTTGGTCGCCACCGTGATCGGGGCCGACGCGATGATGTGCGGCACCATGGCCATGGCAGTGGTGCTGTCGTCCAGGAAAACCGTCTGCCCCGGGCTCAGCAGTTTGGCCGCGTGGGCCGCGATCGCGGTCTTCTCGGCGCGCATGGCGACCATCCGCTCGCTGACCCTCGACTCCAGCAGCGCGTTTGGGTTGGCCGTCGCACCACCGCGGATCTTGGTCAGATAACCCTGGTGGGACAACGCATCCAGGTCGCGGTGCACCGTCATCAGGCTGACCCCGAGCAACCTGGTGAGATCCTCGATCCGGGCGAACCCGTCCTTGAGCACCAGCGACTTGATGGTCTCCCGCCGGACCGCCAGGTCCTGGCCGTCACCCGATGTCATCACGGCTATCATTCTCCCACGACACCCCTCCGGGCGAGCGAGATCCCGGGGTGCCGAGCGGCCGGATCGGGCCCCTGGAAGCAATGCCGACAAAGACGGGTCCACCACCGGTCCGGACTGGCAGAATGCCGTGCATGTTGCTCGCTCCTGGCGAGATCTTTGCCGGCTTCACCATCGAGCGCGAACTGGGCGCGGGCGGCATGGGCGTCGTCTACCTCGCGCGGCATCCCCGGCTGCCCCGGCGCGTTGCGCTCAAGCTACTGCGTACCGACCTCGGCGCCGATCCTTCCTTCGTCGGCCGGTTCCGCCGGGAGGCGGACACCGTCGCCCGTCTCGACCACCCCAACATCGTGGCCATCGACGACAGCGGGGCGGACGACGGCATGCTGTGGATCAGCATGCGGTTCATCGACGGCGACACCGCCGCCGGCGCGCTGGCCGAATACGACGCCGGGATGCCACCGGAACGCGCGGTGCACATCGTCGAAAGGGTCGCCTCCGCACTGGATTTCGCGCATCGGCAGAACATCGTCCACCGGGACGTCAAGCCGGCCAACATCCTGCTGACCGACGACGTCGACGGCGATCACGAGCGGGTCTTCCTCACCGACTTCGGCGTCGCCAAGGCGATGGGCGAGATCGAGGCCCAGGCAACGGCTCTGACCCAGGCCGGCGGCGTGGTCGCCACCCTCGACTACGCCGCGCCCGAGCAGATCGAGGGCAAGCAACTGGACGGCCGCTGCGACGTCTACGCGCTCGGCTGCGTGCTGTACAAACTGCTGACCGGGGTGATCCCGTATCCCGGGGAGACGTTGGCGGCCAAGGTGTACGCCCGGATGCACCGGCCGCCGCCGATCCCCACCGAGCTCGTCCCCGACCTGCCGCCGGCCTTCGACAAGGTAGTCGCCAAAGCGCTGGCCATGGACCGCGAAGATCGATACCAGACCTGCAAGGAGCTGGCCGTCGCGGCCCGGGCGGCCATCGGGACCGGTGAGATCAGGCCGTCGGACACCGGCGACCTCACCGTGGCCGCCGGCACCACCAGCACCGAGCGCATCGACGCCCCCGACCCTGACCCTGACGCGACCCGGCACGTCGGCACGCCGGGCGGCACCGGCGGTACCCAGGGCGGCCCCGGGCCGGTGGGGCCGCAGACGGGTCCGGAGCGTTCCGGTCCGCAGTCCCGGCCACCGCAGTCCCGGCCACCGCAGTCCCCGCCACCGCAGTCCCCGCCACCGCAGTCCCGGCCACCGCAGTCCCGGCCACCGCAGTCCCGGCCACCGCACTCCACTGCCCTGTTCCCGGTGACGCCTTCGCACACCGACCCGCGGGCGTCGCAGTTCGACGGCGGGCCCCAGCACGGGGCCTCCCAGGGCTACACGTCGGCCGGAAGCCTGCCCGCGGATCTCGCCGAGCAGCTCGGCCCGGGGCTGGCCACCGCTCGGGACCATCCCGAGTTACTCCCTCGCCCGCGGCGGTCTCGCCGGCGGCTGTTGCCGCTCGCCATCGGTGCACTGGTGCTGATCGTCGCCATCGTCGGCGGGATCTTCCTGGTGCAGCGCAAGGCCAGCATCGCCGGCACCGGCAGCGTCACCGGGCTGACGTCGGCCGCAACCACCCCGAAAGGCGGCACGACCAACTCAGGTCCGGCGACCTCGGGTCCGGCGAAGTCGGGTGGCGCACTGGTCGGTCCGGCGACCTCGGGCGTGGCAACGTCCGGCGCAAACAGCAGCAGCGCCCCGCAGACGGAGAACACCGCGGTCCCGGTCGCCGGCCTCCCGCAGTCCGAACCGATCACGGACGGCACGATCGTCGTGTCGCGGCAGTACACGCTGAATGGGAAGACGGTTTTCGCGCTGTTCTACGTGGACTCCTACACCGGCGTGGTGGGCGGACCCTTCACCGAACCGAAGGACCACGCGCAGAACCCGTTGATCGCGCTGCAGCGGGGATCGGTCATCTACCTGCAGGGCGATGCCGCCAACCAGAACACCCTGAGGGTGGTCGCGCCGGATGGAAAAGGTGACCGCGTCCTGTTCAACCGCCCTGCCGACTGCCAGCAGATCAGCCGGCCGGCCTGGAACCCGGTCGACACCCAGCAACTGGTCATCGCCTGCCAAGGGAAGCTCGGACTCCGGACACTCATGGTGGTCAATCTGAAGGGGACGGTCAGCAAGACGCTCCCCATCTCCGACGGTCTTTACCCGGGCGACGACCTGGCGTTCGCACCGGACGGGAAATCCATCGTCTACTGGGGCTCCACCTCGGCCACCGCCAACGACGGCCGTCTCTACACCCAGACCACCGATGGGGTGGGACAGCCAACGCCCATCACCGACGAAGGCTCGCACGACGCGGACCCGGACTACTCCCCCGACGGCTCCCAGATCGTCTTCCGCCGCCTCGTCGACGGGAACGGCCAGATCGCCCTGGTGCCGGCCAAGGGCGGCGCCGTCACCGTCCTCACCACCACCCCTTCGAACAGCCAGGGCCCGGTGTTCTCGCCGAACGGCACGCAGATCGCCTACAAGAGCAACCTCGGGGACGACGGCAAGGCCGGCAAGGTCAACAGACTCTGGATCCTGAACACCGCGAAGCCGTACAAACCGGAAGTCAAGTGGAAGAACGACGCCGGCATGCTGAACGCCTCACCCGCGTGGGGAAATCGCTGACGTCGCAGTCGGTATCACCGGCCGCACCGGTGACCCTCAGCGCAGGGCCCCGACCGCCGCAGCCACCTGCCGGCCGTGCGCCGCGACGTACGCCGCGATGACGGCGTCCAGTTCGGGCAACTCGCTCTCCGACAGCAGCAGTGACGGAACCGGCGTCACCGCACCGAGTTCGCCAAGCACCGGCCGCAGTTGCCAGTCGGCCAGATGACGATGGGCCGGCCCCGCGGACACCGTCAGTGGCAGCACCACGGTCGAGGCGAGCGATCCCGCGGGCAGCGTGTCGAGCAACAGCTTGAGCAGACCGGTGAACGAGGCCTTGTACGTCGGCGTCGCCACCACCAGGACGTCGGCGGACCGGACCGCGGCGACCGCAATCGATGCCTCCTCGGACAACGACCACGGCGCCAGCAGTCCGCCGGCGATCCCGGCCAGGTCGACGACGGTCGTGGTGGATGCCGGCAGCGCGCCGGCCACCGCGGCCGCGAGCGCCGCTGCAGCGGTCAGCGTCCTCGACCCGGCCTTCGGATTCCCCACGACGACGACGATCGACAGCGCACTCTGCTCGGGCGCACCGATCCCTCCAATCCCGGCGGCTGTCTCGGTTGCCTCCGGTGTCGCGGCTGTCATCACGCGGCAGTCGCCGGCGCGAGTTCCCCGGCGGTGACGGCGATCGGCACGACGTTGCCGGCGGGCGGCGCCGGGCAGGTGCCGAAGTCGGAGAAGGAGAACGGAAAGTTGATCGCACGATTGAAGTCGATCGTGACCCGGCCGTCGGCGTCCGGAGCCGTGGTCGCGACCGCGCGCCAGCGCGCGGTCGTCTCGCCGTTCGTCCCGTCGTGGAACGGCACATTCAGCGAACCGGCGCCACCCGCGGTGACCGTCAACTCGACCGACTGCCCCTGCAGGACGATCGTCACCGTCCCGACGCCGGTGATCGACTGGACCAGATCGTCCCGGGCCGTCGACACCTCGATCTGACGAGGGGCGTCGAAAGGCTCGAAGTGTCCGGTCACCACCCACTTCTCGTCGATGTCGAAGGTCGGCACGCCGGCGAAGCCGAGCAGCGCCGAGGCCTGCGGGTCGCGGGTGCGGATGGCATAGCGGCCCCCTCGGAGGGCCAGTTCGATCTGCACGTCGCCGATCGACACCCACTGCAGGGCCCTGGCTTCGGCGACCTCGGCCCGCACCGTGCCGTCCACCGGCACCGCCAGTCCGTTCTCGTCGCCGACGACGGTGTAGCCGTCATCCGCGGTCGCGGTGAGCACCGCATGGCCGTCCTGCACGGAGAAGAGGCCGGGCAGCCCCGGCAGGGCCGACGGGGCCTGCGGCACCCAGTGGAAGCTGGTCAGGCTGAGCCAGCCGTGCGGGGTGGCCAGCGCTCGTTCCCGAGCGGAATGCCAGGTCTGCCAATCGTTCACGAAGTCGGACGTCAGGGTGGTGGTCATCTCTTGCTCCTGTTGGATCGATACTGCTGGATGTCAGGCGGCTGCAGTGGCGCGGTCGCGGCGGGCGACCTCGTCGCGGACCAGCGGGATCACATAGCGACCGAAATCGATGGCGTCGTCGAGGATGTCGTACCCGCGGGCCGAGAGGATCCGGACTCCGAGGTCGTAGTAGTCCAGCAGGGCCGCTGCCACCGTCTCCGGGGTACCGACCAGGGCCGTCGAGTTCCCGCCTCCGCCGGTCAGTCCGGTCGGCGCCGTCCAGAGGGCGCGATCATGCCGTTCACCCTCCGCGACGGCAGCGAGAAGGCGCTGCGAGCCGGCATTCTCGGGAGATCCCGAGCGACGGAAGGTCGGCCGTCCGGCGGCGTGGTCCTTGATGCGTCCGAGAATGCGTTCGGCCTTCTCCCAGGCCAGTTCCTCGGTCGGCGCGATGATCGGTCGAAAGGCCACTTGCAAGGTCGGCCGGGGCTTGCCGGCCGTCGCCGCGGCAGCGTCGATGGACGCGATCTGCTCCTTCGTTCCCGCCAGTGGCTCACCCCAGAGGGCGTAGATGTCGGACTCGGCCGCACCGACGGCATAGGCGGCGGCCGACGAACCGCCGAAGGACACCCGCGGGCGTGGCTGCTGGACCGGGAAGATGTCGGAGACGAAGGCCTTGATCTGGTAGTACTTGCCGTCGTAGTCGAACCGGTCGTGAGAGGTCCAGGCCTGCTTGACGATCTGGATGTACTCGCGGGTGCGCTCGTAGCGGGAATCCTTGTCCAGGTAATCGCCTTCGGCCGCCTGGTCCGCCGTCGATCCGCCGGTGATGAAGTGCACCTCGAACCGCCCGCCGGAGATCTGGTCGAGGGTGGCGAACGTCTTCGCCGCGTACGTCGGGGCCGAGACGTTGGGCCGCTGGGCCAGCACCAGGTTGATGCGCTCGGTGTGCGCTGCGACGAAGGCCGCTACCGGCGCCGGATCCGGCGATCCGGAATGGTAGGCGAAAAGGATTCTGTCCCAACCGTTGTCCTCGTGGGCACGAGCCAACCGCTTGGTGTAGTCGAGATCGAGACTCCCGCCGGTGCGGGTGGTCACCTCGCTGGCGTCGTTGGTACCGGCAATTCCGAGGAACTCAACGGGCATGGCTGGACTCGCTTTCCTTGAGAGGGGATGAAGTGTCTGGGTCCGGCGCAGTCGCCACCATGCCCCGAACAGCCGCGAGGCGCAGCAGTTCCCGTGCGACCTGGTCGTTCTGGCGGAAGCCGGCGCCGTTGAAACCGGGACGGGCGAAGCCCGCCGACCCGGCGGAACCGGAGACCGATGGCCCGAGCAGGAATCTCGTCGGGTGCACGGTGCGATCTGCCCGGACGGCGCGACAACTGGCGTCGGCCAGCAACTGACCGCCGCCGAGGCTGCGGCCGTCCTCGGCGACCAAGTCCTCCGCGGCGACCTCGCCGTCGGCGAGCAGCCGGGCGATGACTGGGTCGGACGCGGCCCTGACGTCGGGACGCGGCAGTCGGGCATCGATCAGCGCGTCGGCTTCCACCGTCCCGGCCACGGCCGGCGAGGAGCCGACGAAGCGGCCGTTCTCGACGCGGACCTGCATGTCGGGTCCGACGAAATCGATGAATCCCGCCCGGTGGAGGGCCAGCAGTTCGTGCAGGCGGCGGGGCGGCGGGCCGCTGGCCAGGAACGAGAAGAGGCCATGAAAAGCCCCTTCCACGCGTTGGACCCGGTCCTGCGCGCTGACCCGGCCACCGACCACGGCGCCCGCGAGCACGCCGTAGACCGTCAGCAGCCCGTTGAAGACGGCGTGGTCCGGCGAGTAGGCGGGATCGGCCCGGCGGGCCAGGTCGGCGCTGATCTCCCCGACCAGCGCGTCGGCAAGGGCGCCGTGATCGGGGAACTCCCGACCGGCCAGCGGACGGTCGATCGCGGCCAGGTCGAACCGGTCGGCCGGGTCGGGCACCGCCGATGCGACGTAGTCGGCGAAGTCCTGATCGGTGACGGCGGTCGGGTCGGTACGGTCCAGCACCGCCGAGAACTCCTCCCATCCGACGCGGGTGCGCTCGGCGTGGAATTCGAAGAGACGGCGATAGTGCACAGCCGTCAGCTCCTTCACGATGAGCGGCCAGAGCTGGGTCCGGAAGTCCGCCGGATGGTCGGGGCCAAACGACTCCAGCGCGGCCGGGGTGAAGTACACCGGCGGCACCGGCGCGGCAGACCCGAGCGAGTAGCCGAGCTTGGCGTGATACGGCACCCCCCGGCGAGACCCCACGTGCAGCACCGGTTCCGCTCCGCCGGGAAGGTAGGTCAGGCCCTCGTGACCCTCGACGAAGCGGCCACCGCGACCCTCGAAGACCAGCACCATCACATCGATGAACGCCAGGCCGAAACCGCGCACCAGCACGTCGGCACCGGGCCGCAGACCGCTCAGGTCCACGTCGGCGGTGTAGCCGGGCGGGATGTAGACCAGGTCGTGCTCGGACGCCGCGGCGCTCAGTTCCTTCTCCGCGCGCGTCGGGTGACGGTCGAGGTACCCCTGCGCCAGGACCACCAGATCGGCGGTCAGCGCCGTGCCGTCGGCCAGCCGGACCGCCTGCCGCGCAGACGAAGTGCCGGCAGAAGCGCCGTCAGGCGAACCGCCGGTCAGCAAGGTCTCCCGCACCGAGACGGCCCGTTGCAGGTGCCGGGTCACCGTCACCGAGGCCGGCAGACTGGATAGCACGCTCTCGAAGGTCCACGACAGGTACAGCGACTGGATCTCGCGGCTGGCGAAGTCGTGCGCCTTGAAAGCATCGGCCGCCGCGCGGAGTCCGTTGTCGATCAGCACCTGACGGCCAACCCCGGCGACCCACTGGTCGAGCGGCGGGCCGGGCACGATCGGCCCGGCGCACACGACCGACTCGTCGAGGAAAACGGTGACGTCCTTGGCGACGGAGTTCATCCACAGCAGCGGCGACTGGTTGCGGCGCCAGATACGGCCGCCGCCGACCGGGAACGGATCGACGATGTGCACATCCAATCCACCGGCCGGGATCAGGTCGGCATTCGCCGCGATCCGTTCCATCAGCGAGACGGTCCGCGGGCCGCCGCCGACGAACACCAGGCTCGGCTTCTCCGCACCATTCGACCAGGCGCTCGTCGATCGGGCGCTCATCGACCGGCACCGACCGTTTCGGGCTCACGCTCGGGCTGCTCCCAGTCGGCCAGACCGGCACCCGGGACCAGTTCCTTGGCGAAGGCCAGCGGGCCGATGGTCTCCGGATCAGCCGTGACGTCGAATCTCGCCTGATACCCCGACGCGAGGTACAGCTTGGTCGCCTCCGGTTGGCGCGGGCCGGTGGTGAGGTGAATCCGTCGGTAGCCGAGGTCGAGGGCAGCCCGCTCCAGTTCCGCCATCAATCGCCGGCCGAGTCCTCGACGACGGTGACGCGAGGACGTCCAGACCCGCTTGACCTCGGCCGTCGCGTCGTCATAGCGACGGATGGCCCCGCCGGCCACCGTCTCACCGTTCTCGGTCAGCACCAGGAAGGCGCCGTCGGGCGGTAGGAAGTCGGTCACCGGGACCTCGGTGAGCTGGGTGTAGGCCGAAACCCGGCCGTAGCGGGTGGTGTATTCGACGCTCAGGTCGTCCAGCAGCGGCGCCAGTTCCGGGTCACCCGGCTCGACGTACAGGACGGACAGATCCGGGTCACCCGCCACCGGCGACACCCGGCGCGGACCGGGCGGCAACTGAACCGGGGAATGACGGGCCAGCGCGGCCAGGAAGTTCTCGGTCACCTCGGCCACCGGGCCGGCGGAGGCCGGATCGATGAGCACACCGCCGTCCGGGTAGACACGGATGTGGGAGGAGAGCACGAACCACCCCTGCCCGACGTGGTCGGCCCCCAGGCTGGTCAGCACCGGGCGCAGAGCGTAGTCGACGGCGAGGACGTGGGCGGGTGATCCACCGGTGACGAGCGGGAGCACGGCCTTACCGCGGAAAGCCCTCTGCGGCAACAGATCCAGGAATACCTTCAAGAGGCCGGAGTACGCCGCCTTGTAGACCGGCGACACCACGACCACGGCGTCGGCTGCGTCCACCGCCTCGACCGCCTCGGCGATCGCGCTGTCGTTGACATCGGCGCTCAGCAGGGCCTGCGCGGGCAGGTCCCGGATCACCACCGGCAGCACGGTGTGGCCGGCCCCGGTGATCCGCCGGCTGACGTAGGACAGCAGCGCGTCGGTGCTCGAGTTGACCGACGGGCTCCCCGCGATGGTCACGATGGTGGACATATCACTCCCTGGGACGGAGCCTCGTCTCCGCGAGGGAGAGGAGGCCGGATTCGCAGTCGTTCCGATTTCACTGGAGGCGACGCTGCCCCGGTTCCACACCGGGGAAAACAACATCGACCGCCAAATGTTTCCCGCCGGGGCAGCCCAGTAACGGGCACTGGTCAGAACCGGAGGGAAAACCGGTCAGACCGGACAGAGCGCGCTGGACAGTCGCCCCAGGTCGACGTGCCGACGGCGGACGCCGATCGGCGACCTCGGGATCCTCGACTCGTTCACACGATTCCGTCCGTCCAGATGACCGAAGGCCACCACACGCTTGCGGTGCCCGGGTCGGGCACCACCTGGTCGTCATCCGGAGCACCCCACCGTGGAAGAGGGTTGCCGCCCAACGAGCCGGAGCTTGTCGCTGGGTCTCATGACCTGCTTCGAAGTTAGTCCACGGGCGTTCGGCGGGTCAACCCGTTGCGGTCCGGAAGCGCCCGTGATGCCCCATCCAGAACCGCGCTCCTGGAACACTTCCGGAGTGAAGCGTTTCAGTCGCCACGCTCCGGGCCGGGGGCCGGGGAACATCGGCCGGTGCTATCGTTGTTGGCAGGTAATGAGTGTCAACCACAAGCCCTGGCTGGTTGATCAGCAACCCTCCATGTGCGGCGGGGTGCTCCAGGTGATGACCTGGCGGACGCCGACCGGCTCCGCAAGCGCTTGTGGTGTCCACGATGTCGACACGTCCTACCCAGATCCGCACGGTCGACAGGGCGGATGTCCCCGATCAAGAGGTTTCCGCGTGAGCGCATCGAACAAGACACCACTTCACCTGGCCATCGCCCTCGACGGGGCGGGCTGGCATCCTGCCGCCTGGCGCGAGCCGGCGGCACGCCCGACGGAGCTCTTCACCGCCGACTACTGGCTCGATCTCATCCGCACCGCCGAGCGGGGGTTGGCCGACTTCGTCACGTTGGAGGACTCGTTCGGCCTCCAGACGGCGACGCCGCTGCAGCCCGGCGGGAACGACGAGCGGACCGACCAGGTTGCCGGGCGGCTCGACGCCGTGCTCATCGCGGCGCGGGTGGCCCCGCTGACGAGTCACATCGGGCTGGTGCCGACGGCCCTTGCCACCCACACCGAACCGTTCCACGTGTCGAAGTCGATAGCCACCCTGGATCACGTCAGCACCGGACGGGCCGGCGTCCGCATCCAGGTCTCCCCCGACGCTCGGACCGCGGCACACTTCGGCCGACGGGACCTCCCGGAGATCACCCTGGACAACCTGGCGGAACCGGTTGTCCAGCAGGCCGTCTCGGATCTCTTCGACGAAGCTGCCGACTACGTCGAGGTGATCAGGCGACTCTGGGACAGCTGGGAGGACGACGCCGAGATCCGTGACGCGGCGACCGGACGTTTCATCGACCGGGACAAGCTGCACTACATCGACTTCGAGGGCCGGTACTTCTCGGTCAAGGGACCGTCGATCGTCCCCCGGTCACCGCAGGGCCAGCCCATCGTCACGGCGCTCGCCCACCAGCGGGTGCCGTACCGATTCGCCGCGAGGTCCGCGGACATCGTGTTCGTGACACCGACCGACATCGCTGACGCAGCAAGTATTGTGCGTCAGGTCAGGACGGAACGGTCGGCGGTCGGACGTGACACTGAGGAGCTGGCGGTCTACGCCGACCTGGTGGTCTTCCTCGACAGCGCTGCGGAGTCCGGCGCCGACCGAAAGGCTCGTCTGGACAAGCTGTCCGGTGCCGCTTACACCTCGGACGCGCTGATCTTCACCGGGTCGGCCGGCGAGCTCGCAGATCTACTGGCCGCTTGGCAGGACGCCGGCATCACCGGCTATCGCCTGCGTCCCGGGGCCCTTCCGGACGATCTGGAGACCATCGTCGACCGCCTCGTCCCGGAACTGCAGGAGCGCGGGCTGTTCCGCACCGCCTACGAGTCCGATTCCCTGCGTGGACTTCTCGGGCTGGAACGCCCGGCCAACCGCTACTCGACCCTGCAGAAGGTCTGAAGATGACAAGGTCTGACAAGACAAGGCCACGCAAGCAGATTCACCTGGCCGCCCACTTCCCGGGCGTCAACAACACCACGGTGTGGAGCGACCCACGGTCGGGCAGCCACATCGAGTTCGAGTCGTTCCAGCGGTTCGCCGGGATCGCCGAGGACGCCAAGTTCGACTTCCTGTTCCTGGCCGAAGGTCTGCGACTGCGCGAGCAGGGCGGCAAGATCTACGACCTGGACGTCGTCGGGCGACCGGACACCTTCGGCGTGCTGACGGCACTCGCGGCCGTCACCGACCGGATCGGGCTGACCGGCACCATCAACTCGACCTTCAACGAGCCCTACGACGTCGCGCGCCAGTTCGCCACCCTCGATCACCTCTCGCGCGGTCGTGCGGCCTGGAACGTCGTCACCTCCTGGGACGCCTTCACCGGCGAGAACTTCCGTCGTGGCGGCTATCTCGCCCAGGAGGAGCGGTACGACCGGGCCCGGAACTTCCTGCACGCGACTGCGGAACTCTTCGATTCCTGGACGGGTGAAGAGATCGTGGCGGACAAGGAGTCCGGCACCTTCCTGCTGCGCGGCAATCCGGGCGGGTTCGCAGTGCAGGACGATCATTTCGACATCCACGGTAACTTCAACGTGCCGCGCAGCCCGCAGGGCCGGCCGGTGATCTTCCAGGCCGGTGACTCCGACGCCGGACGCGAGTTCGCGGCCTCGACTGCCGACGCCATCTTCTCCCGCCACGGGACGTTGGAGGCCGGCCAGGCCTTCTACGCCGACGTCAAAGGCAGGCTCGCACAGTACGGCCGTCGCCACGACGAGCTGCTCGTGCTCCCGGCCGCAACGTTCATCCTGGGCGACACCGAGGAAGAGGCGCAGGAGTACGCCGCGCACGTGCGGCGCCAGCAGGTCAGCGGCCAGACGGCGATCAAGTTCGCCGAGCAGCTCTGGAACCGTGACCTCAGTTCCTACGACCCGGACGGTCCGTTGCCCGAGGTCGATCCGCTGGTCGGCGAGAGCACCATCTCGAAGGGCCGCGCGAGCGTGCGGATGAACGCCGACCCGGTGGCCGTCGCTGGCGAGTGGCGGGCACTGGCTGCGGCCAAGGGACTCTCGCTGCGGGACGTCGTCGTCGAGAAGACCGCGCGGCAGAACTTCTTCGGCACCCCGGAGTCCATCGCCACCACCATCGACGAGTACGTCCAGGCCGACGCCAGCGACGGTTTCATCTTCGTCCCGCACATCACTCCGGACGGTCTCGGGGAGTTCGCCGACAAGGTGGTGCCGATCCTGCAGGAACGCGGTGTCTTCCGTAGCGACTACGAGGGCACCACACTGCGCGACCACCTCGGGTTGGCCACACCGGCCGCCCGTGGCCGCCATCGGGAGCCGGCCGGGGCAACATCGTGACCGTGACGCAGACGCAGGATCCCTCACCCCTGGAGGCGCTCCGCGCTCGGCAGGACCCGAGTCTCGGAGATCCGGTCCTCGACAACGCGGCCTGGGCGGCACTGACCGGACCGCAGGCGCACCTGGCACAACGGGTCGGGCTCGCCGCGCGTTTCGACCCCGAGGTCGCTCCGTTCGTCGCACTGGAGGATCACCACGATCCGCAGGCCTGGCTGGACGCGGCCACGCTGGTCGGCCGGGGCGGGACCTTCGCCGTCGCCGGCGAAGGGGTCCGGCCACCGGAGGGCTGGGACTTCACCTCGGTCGGTGGCGGCGTGCAACTGGTCGACGTCGACCTGACGAAGGAGCCGGACCCGGAAGCCCGACTGTTGGGCGAGTCCGACGTGCCGGAGATGCTCGAACTGATCGAACGCACCCGGCCTGGCCCGTTCCGGCCGCGGACGGTGGAACTCGGCGGCTACCTGGGTATTCGCCGCGACGGTGACCTGATCGCGATGGCCGGACGGCGGATGCATCCTCGGGGCTGGATCGAGATCAGCGCCGTCTGCACGGATGTCGCGTTCCGCGGGCAGGGTCTCGGCGCCAGGCTGGTCAGGGCCGTTGCCGCGGGCATCGTCGCGGACGGTGAGAAGGTCTTCCTGCACACCGCGGCCGGCAACACCACCGCCATCCGCCTCTACGAATCGATCGGGTTCCGGCTCCGTCGTGTCACCGACTTCCTGAGCGTGACGGTCCCCGAGCAGTGAGCGTTCCGCCTGCCGGAAGGGCCGTCTCGGCGCAGGACGAGGTGCTCGACCTGGCCCAGCAGCTGATCCGGATCGACAGCACCAATACCGGCGACTCCGGATCGAGCATCACCGAGCGCACCGCCGCGGAGTGGATCGCCGGACAACTCGCCGATGTCGGCCTCGACCCGGTCTACGTCGAGGCCGGCGCACCGGGCCGCGGCAACGTCATCGTCCGGCTCCCCGGCGCAGATCCCGGCCGCGGTGCGTTGCTGATCCACTGCCACCTCGATGTCGTACCGGCCGACGCGTCGGAGTGGTCGGTGCATCCGCTGTCCGGTGAGGTCCGTGACGACTATCTCTGGGGCCGTGGGGCTGTCGACATGAAGGGCATGGTCGCCATGTCCCTGGCGGTGCTCCGCCAGTTCGTCCGCGACGGCGTGAAACCGCCCCGCGACCTGGTGTTCGCGTTCCTGTCCGACGAGGAGTCCGGCGGCTTCTTCGGCGCGCGGTGGCTGGTCGAGCACCGGCCGGAGCTGTTCGAGGGGGTCACCGAGGCCATCGGCGAGGTGGGCGGCTTCTCCACCACGTTCACCACCGCTACCGGAGATCCGGTCCGGGCCTACCTGATCGAGACGGCGGAGAAGGGCGTCACCTGGATGCGCCTGAAGACCAGGGGGACCCCCGGACACGCCTCCATGCTCCAGACCGACAACGCGGTGGCCACCCTCGCGGCCGGCATCACCAGACTGCAGCAGCACCGGTTCCCGCAGATCATCCGGCCGGCGCTGGCCGAGTTCCTCGCCGGCGTCACCGATCTGACCGGGATCAGCTTTCCGGAGGACGATCTCGATGCTGCGGTGGCGAAATTGGGCAATCTATCGAGGATCGTGGGCGCGACGCTGCGGGATACCGCCACGGTGACCACCTTCCATGCCGGCTACAAGGGCAATGTGGTGCCGTCGTCGGCGGCGGCGACGGTGGACTGCCGGATCCTGCCGGGACGTGAGACCGCGTTCTACCAGGAACTCGGCGAGATCCTCGGCCCCGACATCGAACGGGAATGGGACGACCTGCCGCCCGTCGAGACCACCTTCGACGGTGCCCTGGTCGACGCCATGACGAACGCGCTCGTGAGCGAGGACCCGACGGCGGCGGTGCTGCCGTACATGCTCTCCGCGGGCACCGACGCGAAGTCGTTCAGCCTGCTCGGCATCAGGCACTTCGGTTTCGCCCCACTGCAACTCCCTGCCGACCTGGACTTCTCGGCCCTGTTCCACGGGATCGACGAGCGTGTCTCCGTTGCCGCCCTCGAGTTCGGCACCCGTGTCCTCGACCGCTTCCTTCGCACCTGCTGACCACCGCGCCCCGACCCCCGGGCGGCGCGCCCGTGGAGGAGTGCGCATACAGGCCGTCCCGGCGCATACCGTTCCGCCCAAAATATTTGCTGCAGGCCAGGTTTCGGGCACTTTCGTATGCGCGCGATCGCGCGGTCGGGTTCGTCATGGGCAGCAGGTCAGGTAAAACGAGCGCCAGTGTCCATGCTTAACCCCTCACTCAAGGGGATACAAGGGTCCACCCTGATGCGTGACACTGCCTGAGGACGTGGCTTCAAATCGGTCGACGTGGAGCCGGAGCATGTATCCGCGGTGCCGGTCGACAACAGAACGGTCTTGTGTATTGAGGTCTGAGATGGGCACACCACCGCTTGAACAGGACGATCGTGATGCGCTGAGGTATTTGGCGGCCCTGGGCAAAGATGATGCGGGGGACCGCCTGGCTGATCTGGCTGTCGCAGCAGGCGACGTCGGTGAGCCGACCTTTATGTGGGAGGAGGGATACGAGCGTTCGGGCGAGCTGATGACGCTGCTGGCGATCGCCGATCGCGACCTTGTACGTCTTCACGCGCTCAGCAAGTCAGGGGTGGCCGAGGCGCAGGACGCGCTGGATTCTTTCCTGAGCGGATCGTGAAGGAATGCTGCGACGTAGGCCCTCGCCAGCGGTACGCCCAAGCACCCGATCATGCCATGCATTCGATTTGGCTGAGGTCGAGCGGAAATCGGTGTGACGCAACCTGATCCGTGTGCGATGCTCGGTCCATGGATCCCCGACGTGCGGAAGACGGCGCCCCGCGGATCGAGATCGTACGGTTGTGCAGCGACGCGCTCGCAGCGATCGCGGCCGGTGATCTTCCCACAGCCGAAGAGAGGTCACCCATCCCGCTCTCGGAATGCTTCGTCGGGCCGGACTGGCGCTCGGTGTGGACCCGACGACGCGACCAGATCGTCGCCGACCCCGCGAGTGCTGACTGGATCACCGGCGCCATCTGGGATCTCGAGCGACACCTGACGGTCGGCCGCGCCGGCTACCACGGTCCGCCCGACGAGCACGGCATGGTCGAGGTCGGCTACGCCGTGGATCCCGCCTTCCGGCGTCGCGGTTATGCCCGTGCCGCATTCGTTTCGCTGCTCGCACAGGCGGCCGTCGAGCCCTTCGTCACCGTGGTGCGGGCCACCGTCTCACCCGACAACGAGGCGTCGAGAAACCTGATCCTGCAATACGGATTCACCCACGTCGGCGAGCAGTGGGACGACGAGGACGGTCTGGAACTGATCTACGAAGTACCGGCCTGACCGGAGTCCGGCGCATACGGAAACGCCCGGTTTTGCCAACCCAAGGCCGAATCCCGGCCTTTTCATGTGCGCCAGGCAGTTCGGTATGCGCCGACGAGGGGCAGATCAGGTCCGGGCGAGCCAGGTGTGCGGAACGAGAATGCCGGCGGGGTCGAAGACCTCGGCAAGGCGTCGCTGCAGTTGCAGGCTGGTGTCGCCGATCTCGGCGGACAGCCACGGCCGCTTTGCGATGCCGACCCCGTGCTCGCCGCTGATGGTGCCGCCCAACGCGAGGGCGGCCCGGACGAGTTCGTCGGCGGCCTGGTGCAACCTCGCCGGGGGGCTGCCGCCGTCCACCGGCGACATCGCCACCGAGAGCATCGGGTGCAGGTTGCCGTCACCGGCGTGGGCGACGACCGCCACCTCGAGTCCGTGGCGCTCGCCGATCTCCCCGATGGTGGTGATCATCTCCGCCAGCACGGACCGCGGAACGGCGACATCCTCGCCGACGAACCAGGTGTCGGTGAAAGGGCCGCGCCCGGAACGGCGGAGCCAGAGGTAGCGCCCGGCCTGCAGCTCGTCGAGCACCTCGACCGCGGCACCGACCTCGGTCAGCGCCGCGGCCAACACGTCGGCCTCCAGATCTGCGCCATAGCCGTCAGTCTGGGCAATGAGCAGGGCAGTACCCCGGGTGGCGAGATCGGTCTGCTGGGCGGTGTCGATGGCCCGCAGGGCTCCGGAATCCAGGAACTCCAGTACCGAGGCCTGCACGCGGGACCGGACGATCGCCGTCACCCCGTGTGCGGCCGCTTCGGACGACGGGAAGAACGCCGTCAGGGTCGTGGTCTTCACCGGGCGGGGACGCAGTCGGAGGGTCGCCTGCACGACGATCCCGAGTGTGCCCTCGGAACCGACGAACAGGCCCGTCAGGTCGAATCCGGTGACGCCCTTGATGGTTCGCCGTCCGGTGTGCAACAGCGTGCCGTCGGCGAGGACGACGGTCAGACCCAGCACCGACTCGCGGGTGACGCCGTACTTCGTGCAGTGCAGGCCGCCCGCATTGGTCGCGATGTTCCCGCCGATGGTGGAGATCTCGTGGCTGGCCGGGTCCGGTGCGTACATCAGGCCGTGCCGTGCGACCGCCCGGTCCAGGTCAGCGGTGAGGACACCCGGCTGCACCACGGCGATCTCGTCATCGGGCGAGATCTCCAGAATCCTGGTGAGCCGCTCGGTGGAGATCACCAGGGACCCGTCGGAGGCGACGGCGGCGCCGGACAGGCCGGTGCCACCGCCGCGCGGAATCACCGGAACCCGGTGGGAGGTGGCTGCTCGGAGGAGGATCTGCACCTCCTCGATCGACTCGGGAAAGGCGACGGCGACCGGCGATCCGGGCAGACGGATGCCGGACCGGTCGGTCGCGGCAGCCTCCCGTTCGTCCCGGGCCAGAGCGAGGCGCTCCAGCGGCAGCACCCGACGCAGATGCGCCACGAAAGCCGCACGACGCTCCACCGCCTCCGCGGATCGGTCGACGTGGTCGAGGTTCTCGAGGCTGAAGGACTGCACCGCGAGGGAGTTGCCAGCAAGATGGTCAGCGGTCATCGACACCGAGACGCTCCAACAGGTCTGCGCGGAGCCGGACGAACTCCCGATCACCGACGTCGCGGGGCCGGGGCAGATCGACGACCACCTCGTGCGCGATCACCCCGCTGTCCATCACCAGTACGCGATCGGCCAGCAGCAGTGCCTCCTCCACGTCGTGGGTGACCAGCAGCACGGCACAGCGGTGCAGCGTCCAGAGGTCGGCGACCTGCGCCTGCGCGGTGAGCCTGGTCAGCGCGTCGAGCGCCGAGAACGGCTCGTCCAACAGCAGCAGATCGGGCTCGCGTACCAGCGCCCTCGCCAGCGAGACCCGTTGGGCCTCACCACCGGAGAGCACCTTCGGCCACACGGTGGTGCGATCACCCATCCCGACCTCGGCCAGCGCCGCCTCGGCCCTGGCGCGGTCGGGACGGCCCGGCAGACCGAGCACCACGTTGCGCCAGACCTTCTTCCACGGCAACAGCCGCGGCGACTGGAAGGCGACCGCCCGACGCGTGGCCACCTCCACCCGACCGTCGACCTCCCGGTCCAGATCGGCCAGCACCCGGAGCAGCGTGCTCTTGCCACAACCGCTGGCGCCCAGCAGCACCACGAACTCCCCCGGTGCGATGTCCAGGTCGAGCTCGTCCAGGATCTTCCGGTCGCCGAACGATTTGGACAGACCCCGGACCCGGACCGCAGCGGCACTCGCCCCGGTATCCGTGGTCGCCGACCCACTCACCTCGTTGCGAACGTCGGTCGCCATGACAGCAGCACCCTTTCCAGCAGTCGGACCAGCAGATCGGCGAGCAGTCCGAGGACCGCGTAGAGGACGAGGCAGAGCACGATGGTGTCGGTCTCGTAGAAGTCGCGCGCCTGGTTGATCAGGAATCCGATGCCGGAGGTCGCGTTGATCGTCTCGGCGAACACCAGGATCAGCCAGGACACCCCGATCGAATAGCGAAGTCCGACAAGGGCACTGGGCATCGCCGCCGGCAGGATGACGTGCACGGTCTGGCCCCAGCGGCTGAGCCCGACGGTCCGGCCCGCTTCGACGAGTCCGGGGTCGGTGCCGCGGATCCCGGCGAACAGGTTCAGGTAGAGCGGGAAGAAGACACCCAGCGAGATCAGGATGATCTTGGGTTCCTCCCCGATGCCGAACCAGATGATCAGCAGCGGGATCAGGCCGACCACCGGAATGGTGCGGAGCATCTGGATCGGGGCGTCGACGATGTCCTCGCCCCAGCGGAACAGCCCGGATACCACGGCGAACACGACCGCGGCCGACAACCCGAAGAGGAGGCCGAGCCCCACCCGACCCGCGGACGCCACGATGGCCGACTGCAGTTCTCCGCTGTCCAGCAGTTCCCCGGCCTTGGCCACCACCCGGGACGGCGAGGCCAGCGTGTTGTCCGACAGCCACCCTTCGGAACTGGCGAGCTGCCAGAACCCGACCAGAGCCAGCGGGCTGAGCACCTTGATCAGCGATCGTGGCACCCGGCGCCGCTTCGTGCGACCGTTGCCCTGCGCCCGCACCACCGTCATCGGGATGTCCGTGGGCGGTGTGGGAGTAACGGCAACGGCACGGCCGGCCGCCGAACCGTCGATCGCCGCGCTCACCAAGACTGCGCTGACGAAGTCGCCGATTTCTGTCCCGGCGGTCCCATTTCCGGCAAGTTGATCAGCGCCGACAAAGTTGATCAGCGCGTCACCCGGCAACGTACTCACCCTCGATCTTCGTGATGGCGGGGTTCAGGGCGGTCGTCCAGAACGGCTTGATGTCGAACGACTTCTTGATCAGGCCCGCCTTCACAAAGGTGTCGAGAACGCCCTGCTGCGAGATGATCTGGGCATCGGTGATCGTGACGAAGCGGCTCGGCCTCTGCTTCTCGCCGTCGACGAACGTCTTCTTGGCCTGCGCCACCGGCTGCTTGGTCTGGGCTGCGACGACGGCGGCCCAGTCGTCCGGATGGGCCCTGGCCCAGTTGTAGGCACGCTGCTCACGCGAGAAGAAGTCCTCGATCGCGGCCACCAGCTTGGGATCCTTCAACGTCTTCGGCAGCACCAGGAAGGGGTAGTTGCCCGACAGCAGGTCCTTCGCGTCGACCATCGTGGTCGCGCCCTTGGCGTGCGCGGTGACGATCGCGTTGCCGTAGGAAGCCAGCGCGTCGACCTGACCGGCGAGCAGTGCGGCAAGCCCGTCACTCGTGGACAGCGCGACCGGGGTGATGTCGCTCCACTTCAGCCCGGCCCTCTCGAGGCTCTCGAACAGGAAGAGGTGAGCGGTGGTGTTCTGGACGTACGCGACCTTCTTGCCCTTGAGGTCGGCGACGGTCTTGATTGCACTTCCGGCCGGCACCACGACTTCCTGCAGCAGGGTGGTGCCCTGACGAACGGCCACCGTGACCAGAGACCCGGCACCACCGCTCTGCGCGGCGAAGATCGGCGGGATCTCGCTGGCGCTGGCCAGGTCGATTGCACCCGCGCCGAGCGCCTCGAGCTGCAGGTTCCCCCCCTGGAAGACGCTCCCCGTCAGCAGGTAGGGGGTGTTGTCCAGACCGGCGCTCTTGAGCAGCAGTTGCTGGGTGGCGTAACCGGTCTCGCCGATCCGCAGGGTGACACCGGAGAAGTCAACGCCGCTTGCCGAGCCGTCGGCGGCGGCCGGCGAGACGGCGGCGGCGGCCGGCGAGACGGCGGCGGTCGAGGACGACGCGGCGGTGGAACTGTAACCACAGGCACTCAGGACCAGGGCGACGGCGGCTGCAGCTGCCGTCCCGACGACTCGTCGACGGTGGGCGTTCGGCTTCCGCCGGGTGGCCAGCAGATCGAAACTGAACATGGTGGAACCTCTTTCGTCAGGCAGGAAGTGAGATCGTCCTCAGGGCAGGCGATTCAGCGACAGGCATCCAGCGCGGCGCGTAGGCGGCCGACGGCCACCGGCAGCTCGGACAGGGTCGGTGCCGAGAATGCGAAACGGAGATGACGATCCCATTGGGATCCGCCGTCGGGAGCGAAGTGCCGGCCGGAGGTGAGCAGCAGATCCCGCTCGGCGGCCGCCGTCACCACGTCGCTCGCAGCAGGCGCGTGGTCGGCCAACCGGGCCCAGACGAAGAAGCCGCCGGCGGGCGCGGTGAACTGCAGGTCGCCGATGAGCTCGGCCCGCAAGGCGTCGACGAAGACCTCGGCCTTGGCGCGGTGCACAGACCTGTTGTGCACCAGCAGGTTGTCGAACCAGCCGGGCTGGTTCAGCAGCGGCAGGATCAGCTCCTGGCTCAGCGTGCTGGAGTGGAAGTCGGTCCGTCGGCGGAGGTTCTCCAGATGCCCGAGCAACCCGACCGGCGCGATCACCCAGCCCAGTCGAAGTCCGGCTCCCAGCGTCTTGGTGAAGGTCCCCACCTTGATCACCCGTGGCGAACCGGTTGCGAAGTCCTCGACGTAGCTGCCGTCGAAGGTGGTGTCCCGGTAGGGGTTGTCCGAGACGATGACGAAGCCGTACTGCTCGGCCAGTTCCACCAGCCGCGCACGCTCCTTGGCCGGCAGCACGCCGCCGGACGGATTGTGGAAATCGGCCACCGTGTACACGATCCGGATCCGCACGCCGGCCAGCAGGTGGTCCTCGATGCGTTGCACATCAATGCCTTCGGGCCCGACCCGCACCGGTAGCACCCGTGCACCGTACTGCTCGGCGATGCGGACGGTGTCCGGGAACACCGGGTCGTCGAGCACCACCACGTCGCCCTGTTCCAGGAGCGCGCCGAAGGCGAGCGCCACCCCGTGCAGGGCTCCGTTGGTGACCAGCACCGACGACAGGTCAACGCCCTCACGACCGGCGATCCAGTCCCGCAGGGCCGGCTGCCCGGCATGCGGACCGTAGGCCAGAGCGGCAGCACCGGTACCGGCGTCGGCAAACAGTTCGGCGGCCGTTCGCCCGAAATCGTCGAGCGGCAGGGCTTCCGGTGCCGGCGCCCCGCTGACCAACCGGATGACGGAGGACCGAAATCCCCGAGTGGGGAGGGCATACGGAGCTGCCACGCTGAGTGCGGAGACCCGGCGGGCCACTGCGACATCGCCGATCGGCGCCGGAACGATCGGCGCCGGGGGGATCGACCCCGGGGGGATCAACGCTGGAACGATCGACGCCGGGGGGATCGACCCCGGGACGTCAGCGATCTGCGAAGAGCGCAGAGACGGGCCGGCAAGGGAGGGTGCAGACACAGCAGAACTCCAAGAGTGGGTGGGAGTGGGCCGGCGACGGGATCAGCAGCATCGCGTCATGAGCACGGCAGCAGGCCGAAAGGCATGCCGGAGAAGCGCCGGCCGGGCAGATCCGTCGACGGTGAGCAGCGTGGAAA
The DNA here is from genome assembly GCF_040546275.1 of Nakamurella sp. UYEF19. Lineage (NCBI taxonomy): Bacteria > Bacillati > Actinomycetota > Actinomycetes > Nakamurellales > Nakamurellaceae > Nakamurella > Nakamurella sp. UYEF19. The sequence continues at coordinate 111,239 of NZ_JBEPNO010000011.1, forward strand.
GTCCGGAGAAGTACTCGCGCACAGGCGATCGAACTCGAAAATCAGCCCGGGCGATCCAAGACTCAGCGGCAGGTCAACAACAGAGTGCGCTGGACACTCTCTGCAGGTCGACGTGCCGACGGCAGGCGCCGAGCAGGGACCGCAGCGCAGTGGGCTGCAGGTCCAGGGCGTTCACAGCGTGTGTTTCCATTCCTCCGCTTGTTCCATTCTCACAGAGGTTGCGACACGCAACCACGCGCTTGCGATGTTCGATGCGAACACCACCAGGTCGTCATCCGGAGCACCCCGCCACGAGCGGAGGGTTGCTGTCCAGCGAGCCGGAGCTGATTGCTGGAACTCATGACCTCTGCGGAAAACGTAACAGGGCATCGGGTTCCGGTCAACCGAGAGCAGGAAGAGAACGAGATCCGTTCCAGGTGAGGCGTTTCACTGGCTCCGGTCAAGCATGCGGAAATGCCGGAATAGCCCCGTGATGGAGCTGGTTGACGGTTGGAGAAGAATCAGGGACCGAACGAACGGGAGCACACAACCATGAAGATCGGCATCATCGGAGCGGGACAGATCGGCGGCACCCTCACCCGCAGGCTGACGGCCCTTGGCCACCAGGTCGCAGTGAGCAATTCACGTGACCCGGAGACCCTCGCCGATCTCGCCACCGAGACCGGGGCGACCGCGGTCTGGGCCAACCAGGCGGCAAACGACGCCGATCTGGTGATCGTCAGCATCCCGCAGAAGAACGTCCCAGATCTCGCCGGGGACCTGCTCGCCGGCGCCGAGCCGGGAACGCCGGTGATCGAGACCAACAACTACTATCCCAAGCAACGCGACGGGCTCATCCAGGAAATCGAGTCCGGCACCCCCGAGAGTGTCTGGGTGGCAAAGCATCTCGGTGTGCCCGTCGTCAAGGTCTTCAACGGCATCTGGTGGAAGCACCTGCTGAACCGCGGGAAGCCCCAGGGTGCGGAGGGCCGGATCGCGCTGCCCATCGCCGGCGCCGACGGCCCGGCCAAGCAGGCTGCCTTCGCCCTGGTCGAGGAGCTCGGCTTCGACGCCGTCGACGGCGGCACCCTGGAAGAATCCTGGCGCCAGCAGCCCGGTACGCCCGTGTACGGGCATGACTACGGCATCGACGAGACCATCACGGCGCTGGCGGCGACAGAGCCGGACCGACCCGAGGAATTCAAGGCCTGACGACGGTGACGGACAGCCCGCCCTCCGGTCCCGGCCCGATGCCGACGGGAATGCCGGACGGTGGAACCGGCGTCACCGCGGTGCTGTGGGACATCGACGGCACCCTGCTCAGTTCGGGAAGGGTTGCCGTCACGGCCTTTCTCGACGCGGTGCAGGACATCGCGGGCCGTCGCCCTGAGGGTAGGGGACTGGATCTCGGCGGACGGATCGATCCCGAGATTGCCGGATCGCTTCTCGGGTCCATCGACGCAGACCACACGCTGATCCCGCAGGTTCTGGCCCGTCTTGACCAGCTCGCCACCGCCCGCGCCGCCGACTTCGACGAGCACGTCCGGCCGTTGCCGGCGGTGCGGGACCTGCTCGACCTGCTCGAGACAGCAGGCGTCCGGCAGACGGTGGTCACCGGGAACATCGAGACGGTCGGGATGCTGAAATTGCTCGCCGGCGGGTTGGTCCCGCCGATCGACCCGGCCGTTGGCGGCTTCGGCGACCATGGCGCCACCCGGCTGGAGGTCGCGGAAGCGTCCGTGCGCAAGCTGACCGCCTCGGGCTGGGAGTTCTCACCCGATCAGTGCTGGATCGTCGGGGACACACCACGAGATCTCCTGTGCGCCCGTGCCCTCGGCGTGCGCTGCGCCCTCGTCGGCACCGGCCGGCACTCGGTGGAATCGATGGCCGGGCTCGGTGCCGACGTCCTGCTGACCGGCCTGGATCAGGCCGACGAACTCCTGCGCTGGTGGAAGCTCACGCCCGGGCGCTGACCGCCGTTTTCTGCTGCCGAAGTCGGATGTCGTTGCACGCTTCGCAGACTGACGCCGGGATGAGCCCGATGGCCTGCAGACGACCGAAAACGGTGCAGCCCATGCAGAATCCGAGCACCGACTCCAGCACGGCGAAGACGATGATCACGCCGACCAGCAGCCACGAGACGAGCGGGATCCCGGCGTGGAAGAAGACCAGCGCCGCGACGCTGAACGTGGCCCCGACCGCCTGTGCGAACCGCTTCGGGGGACCGGGCACCAGCCGGGCCGGGCCGAAACGCGGAGCGATGACCTTCGTGGCCAGCTGCCCGAACGGCGAGAACCGCGGCCCCGATGCGACGCGGAGCAGGAACCCGATGGCCAGCGGCCAGAGCAGCCACTCCGTCCGGAAGATCACGGTGGCCAGACTCAGCACCACCACCAGGCCCGCCACCGAGCGGGCCGCGTACTCGTTGACCGGGTTCGGGAACTTCAGGAGCTGACTGGACACGATGTTCCTTCTCGACACGAAACGGATGGTTCGCAGGCGTTGGAGCCACCGCCCACGTCGGCTGTCAACGAGTGTCGACAACCAGGAATTCCGATCAGGCCGGTTCGACCTCGCGCAGCAGCCCGGTAGCAACGTCGAAGACGAAGCCGCGGACCTTGTCCTTCTTCGGGATGTACGGGCTGTTCCTGATGCGCTGCAACGACTGCCGCACATCGGTGTCAAGATCGCTGAACGACTCCGCCGACCATGGCGGCTTGACGCCGACCTCCTCGGCGATGCCGGCCTTGAAGGCGTCGTCGGTGAAGGTGAGCATGCCGCAGTCGGTGTGGTGGATCAGGATGATCTCCTCGGTGCCGAGGAGTCGCTGGCTGATCGCGAGCGAACGGATCTCGTCATCGGTGACGACGCCGCCGGCGTTCCGGATGACGTGCGACTCACCGTCCTGCAAACCGAGGATGCGGTACACGTCGAGGCGCGCATCCATGCAGGCCAGGACGGCAGTGTGCTTGGACGGCGGGAGCGGCAGCGGGCCGCTGAACGTGGCGGCGTAGGCGCGGTTGTTGGCCAGGTAGTCGTCGGTGACGGACATGCGGTGGTTCCTTTTCGACGGGGGCATCCCGGATGTACGGATGCCACAGGAGGGGGTGTTGTGCACAGCGGGTCAGGCGCGCAGGATGTGCGGCTCGACCGGTCGAGGTCGGTCAGACCTGACAACACCAGCCGTCGAAGGCGTCGCCGCGGCGTCCTGGCCAGAACGGCTCGAGGACCGGCAACTGCTTCATCCCTATACTTTTACACGGATGCGTCCGATTTCCCAGTGCGGGACCCGTCCGAACGGATCCTGGTCTTTGCACATGGGTGAGCGGAGCTGATTCGTTGATCCACCCCCCAGGGACCATCGATGTGCATCAGCACCTGTGGCCCCCGGCGCTGATCGACGCGCTCCGCAGCTTCACCGGCCCACTCCGGCTCGACGGCTGGACCCTCCACCTTCCTGGGGAACCGCCCTACGAGGTGAGTCCGGCGCATCACGATCTCGAGACCAGGGTCGCGCAGGAAACCGGGTCAGCCGCCGCCCTGGTCTCGCTGTCCAGCCCCCTCGGCATCGAGAACATGGCGCCCGAGATCGCCGGCCCGCTACTGACCGCCTGGCACGACGGCGCCGCGGAACTGCCGCCGCCGTTCCACGCCTGGGCCGCGGTGCATTCGAGCGACCCGAACCTCCAGGATCTCGAAACACGTTTGACTGCAGGCTTCATCGGCCTCCAAATTCCGGCAACATCGATGACGAATCCGCGAGACGTCGAGCGACTGGCTCCGGTCCTTCGCCTGTGCGAACTGGCCGACAAGCCGGTGCTGATCCACCCTGGCCCGGTCCCGGTGCACAGCACATCCGGAACCCTTCCGTCGTGGTGGCCGGCGGTGGTCGACTACACGGCACAGATGACGGCGTCCTGGTGGTCGTGGGCGGTGGCCGGTCGGTCCCTGCTGCCGGCGTTGCGGATCTGCTTCGCCGCCGGTGCTGGGCTGGCACCTGTTCACCACGAACGCTTCTCGGTACGCGGCGGCGGTAACCCGCCGCCGATCGACAAGCTCAGCTTCGTCGAGACGTCGTCCTATGGCCCCCGTGGCCTCGATGCGCTGATCCGGGTGCTCGGGATCGACGTGGTGGTGAATGGAACCGACCGGCCTTACGCGACCACCAGCGAACTACGGCTGGGCGACGCGGCCGACCGGGCCGTCCGCGTGGTCAACCCGCGTCGCCTGCTCGGCGAACCGACGGCGTTCTGACTGCCGCGACATGCATCTTGCCCAGCGCGTCCGGCGTTCCGACCCAACCCTTCACCGCTCCGTCAGCAGCGCCTCGATCCGGTCGAGACGCCGGTGCAGGGCCTGGATGTCGGCGTGGGTGGCATCCTGCTCCGCAGGCTTGAGGGTGAGCACCAGCTGCCCGCCCGGCTCCAGGGTCCCGGTCCCGATCTCTTCGATGTCGTCACCGTTCTGCAGCCGGATGGCGTGGTCGAGTTCCGCCCGGCGCAGACCGAGGCGACGAAGCGCGGCCTGATCCGCTTTGCCGTCCTTGATGACCTCGGTCGACCGGCCCTCGACGATCACCCTGAACGCCGGGAAGGCGTAGGCGAGGCGGTTGACGACGGCGTTGGTCACCACCAGCGTCACGGCACCGATGGCTCCGCCCACCAACGAGTTGTCGTTGCCGATGATGGCGTTCTGCACGACGTTGGAGAGCAGGAACATCACCACGAAGTCCATCGTGTTCAGCGATGAGATGGAACGTTTCCCGATGATCCGGAAGAGCACCATGATCAGCACGTACACGGCAACGGTGCGGATGATCTTCTCGGGAACCGGGATCTGGACGCTCAGCAGGTCATGCCACATGAGAGATCAGTAGTCGCTTTTCGCGGCATCGCCGGCGACCACCGGCAGGCCGGGGACGATGACGGGCGGTCCCGCCAGGTACTCGCCGGCCGAGGTGAGCGCCTTCTGGATGTGGGCGCTCTGCATGTGCTCGCCGAGAGCTTCCAGACTCGTCCACTTCTCGACGGTGGTGAACTGGTCGGGGTTCTCGATGCCACGCTGCAGGCCGTACAGCAGGCAACCCGCCTCGCCGTGCGTTCCGGCTGCCAGGTCCTTCAGCATGGGTTCGATCAGGTCACCGGTACCGGGCTTACCGGTGATGATGGCAACGACGTGGACGGGCTGGGAGGTCTGGGTCATGGCATGGCTCCTGGGGTCGACGGATCAACGATGATCACCCGACATCATTCCCGAAACCAATCCCGGACAACCACCGGTACCAGCCAGAAGTCCGGCGCATCGAGGCGCGGCACCGATCAGGATGAATAACCGCGGTCCGAACGGGTCACTTGCTCCCGTAGGACGAGGACGTCCGCGACGGTGGCGTACGCAGCGAAGGGCAGGTTCTGATCGATGGTGGACAACAGCGCCGTACGAGATGCACGGTACGAGGACCACGGCGAGCGCCACCCGGCCAGGGCCACCGCGATCTCGATCGCGGCCGCCGTCGGCGGGTTCCTGTTCGGTTTCGACACGTCCGTCATCAACGGGGCGGTCGACTCGATCGAGAGCCACTTCTCCCTCGGCTCCGGGGTCACCGGGTTCGTCGTCGCGGTGGCGCTGATCGGCTCCGCCGTCGGCGCCTGGTACGCCGGGATGCTCGCTGATCGTTGGGGCCGGCCAAGAGTGATGCTGGCCGGGGCCGTGTTGTTCCTGGTGTCCTCCATAGGCTCCGGGCTGTCGTTCTCGGTCTGGGAACTTGGCATCTGGCGCTTCATCGGTGGTCTCGGCATCGGCGTCGCGTCGGTGATCGGGCCGACCTACATCTCGGAGGTGGCACCGGCGGGCCTGCGGGGTCGACTCGCCTCGCTCCAGCAGATGGCCATCGTGCTGGGCATCTTCGTCGCGCTGCTCTCGGACGCCTGGCTCGCGGGCGGCGACGGGGGCGCCCTCGGGACGAAGTGGTTCGGCCTCGAGGCCTGGCGGTGGATGTTCCTGGTCGGGGTGATCCCGTCGATCATCTACGGTTTGCTCTCGCTGGGCATCCCCGAATCGCCACGGTTCCTGGTGGCCAGGGGCAAGGACCAGGCGGCCGCGAAGGTGCTGCGCCGGGTGCTGGGCGAGACCCCAGACCAGATCACCGACCGGATCGCCGACATCCGCAGGTCTGTGACCCGCGACGACAAGCCCTCGTTCAAGGATCTGCGCGGCAAGCGGTTCGGGCTGCACCCGCTGGTCTGGGTCGGCATCCTGCTCGCCGCCTTCCAGCAGCTGGTCGGCATCAACGTGATCTTCTACTACTCCACGTCGCTCTGGAAGTCGGTCGGCTTCAAGGATTCTTTCTCCTACACCGCCTCGGTGATCACCTCGGTCACCAACGTCGTGGTGACGGTGATCGCCATCCTGCTGGTGGACCGCATCGGCCGGCGGAAGCTGCTGCTGATCGGCTCCGTCGGAATGTTCGTCTCGCTGGCCGTGATGGCACTCGGGTTCGCCCAGGCGACCCTGGTGCCGGACGCGAAAGGTGTTCTGGCACCTCAACTCTCCGGCTTCTGGGGGGTGGCCACGCTGATCTGCGCGAACCTGTTCGTGGTGTTCTTCGGCGCATCCTGGGGCCCGGTCATGTGGGTGCTGCTCGGCGAGATGTTCCCGAACCGGATCCGCGCCATGGCGATGGCCATCGCCACCGCCGCGAACTGGGTCTTCAACTTCCTCATCACGGTGACCTTCCCGCCGCTGCGGGACTTCTCGCTCGGCCTCACCTACGGGCTCTACGCCCTGTTCGCGCTGCTGTCCTTCTTCTTCGTGCTGGCGAAGATCCCCGAGACGAAAGGCCTGGAACTCGAGGAGATGTCGATGGACACGATGAACCGGAAGAAGACCCGCACCGCTTGAGGGCTGCCCGGGGGCGCGAGCCCTGACAGGGGTATTGACAGGGGGAATACGGTCTGGATCAATAGCCTCCCGAAGGAACGTGGCCGTGATGAATCTACGAACTGTTCTGCTGATTCCGGTTGTCGCCTGCGTCGTGCTCGCGAGCAGTTCCGCCTCGGGAGCCGCCGGGCTCAGAACACCGGCGGATCCTGGACCAGTTGCGTCCGGCCGGACCTCCCAACCGCTGTCCACCCTTCCGAGCATCGGTGACACCGTCTTCCATCCGATCACGCCCTGCCGGATCGTCGACAGCCGGAAGGGAGACGGCGGGCACGGGATCTTCACCTCCGTGACGCAGCGCGCAATCACGGTCACGGGAGCAATGGGGTTCGCTCCTCAGGGTGGAAAGTCCGGCGGTTGCGGCATCCCGGCCCATGCGAAGGCGATCACGGCGTCCGTGACGACGACCCAGTCGGCCAACAACGGATACCTCATCGGCTTTCCGACCGGGACTGCCCGACCGCTCGCCAACTTCGGGACCTACCTCAAAGCGACCGGGATGACGGTCGGCGCAAATCTCAGCCTGTCGGACAGTCCCGCTGGCCTGACGATCTACAACTTCGGCGGCCCCACCCACCTGATCATCGACGTGACCGGCTTCTACACGCAGTCCGACAGCGTCCTGATCGACGTCGTCGGCAATCTCTACTACGGTGGAACGACGGTGCTCAGCGCCAGTAGGCCGTCGACCGGCAACTATCAGGTCCAGTTCAACCACAGCATGGTCGGCTGCGCGGTCGTTGCGACGCTGTGGTCGACGGCCTCCACCTACCTGGTGTTCATCGACTATCTCGGGGGCGGAAGTGTGGGCGGAGCGGTCAACGTCCACGTCCGAGACCTTGCCGGAGCGGCTCAGAATTCACCGTTCATGCTGCAGGCCACCTGCTAGGGAACGACGATCTTCTTGCAGCCGAGGGTGGCCGCGCTGTAGCTCCCATACTCCGGAAGTGCCACTGCACAGACGGTGTGGGTGCCTTTCGACAGCGCCCGGAAGCTGATCCGGTAGCCGTGTCCGGCGCTGTAGCCGGGGTAGACGCGGGCGACGTCCGGACGGCTCTGGGTCGCGCGGATGTCACCGATGACGGTGGACCTGGCCGCGGTGTCGTACAGCCGGATCGCCACCACCGCCTCGCGTCTGGTCGGGTTCAGCGCCCATCCCACCGCAATGATGACGTTGCCCCTGACTGACAACGAGTCCAGTCGGCCGAACTCGTTCTGCACCAGCAGGTGGTGGCAGACGATCGAGACCGGTCGGCTGGGTGATCTGGCCGGGATGATGCTGACGCACACCAGGTTTTGCCCGAGGCCCTGTGCCGTCGCGACCGCCCGGTAGCCGGCTCCGGCGCCGGCCCAGGTGTAGGCACGGGCGACGTCCGGTCGTCCGATTCCGGTCCGGACGGTGGCCGAGCTGGTGCCGGCCGGACCCGTGACAGTGACCCTGACCTGCGCGGAACTGGGCGAACCTGGATCGAATGCCCAGCCCGCGACGGTGATCTGCCGGGCGCCCGTTGCCTTCATCGAATCCGCGCGACCGACCGGCACCGACGGCGTCGGCGCCTTCCAGGGGGGGCCGACCCGGATCGAGATGTAGGGATGCTGCGCGGGGTCGAGCCACCGCAGGATCGCCGCCATCGTGGTGCGGGAGACCGAGACGCAGCCCGCGGTGGGCGTGCCGTCGGAGACGTGCAGGAAGAACGCCGACCCCGCGCCTGGCACCCGAGCCAGGTTGTAGTCCATGTTGACGACGTAGTCGTACACGCTGCCGGAGTTGTAGAGGTTCTCGCTGGCGCCGCCGGGGCTGGAGGACTGCCGGACGTGCAGGTTGTACGTGGGTGACGACGGGTTCTCGTCCCACCAATCGCTCGTGTCCGTCTGGAAGTACGGCATGCGGGTGCCGGGATTCGCCTGACGGCCGAACGACTGGGTCAGGGCGAACGTGCCGGCGGGCGTGCGCTCGCTGCCCTCCGACGCTGCGCCGATCCCGGCGCCGCCGACCATCCCGCCGACCGGGCCGATGGCGACCCGCCAGATCCCGTCACTCCCCCGCTGCCAGGCGGTCACGGTAGCCGTCGTGGAGCTGCTGCTGGGAGCGCCGACGGTGATCAGCTGGCTGCTGCCGGCCGGCGCCGGGCTCGGGTCCGCGAGGGCGGCCGGCGCCGCGGCCACTCCGACCGCGAAGAGACCGGAGGCCAGCAACGACGACGCCGTGAGGAGCCGTCCGAATCGTCCGAATCGCGTGCTGCGGGTCCTGGTCGGTGGTCGATCCTGCATCATTCATCCCTCGCCATCTGCGCCGATCGGTCCGGCGCCGCACACGTCGCCTCGGCCAGTGTGCCTCGCCAGACCCCGCTCTGTCCCCGCTCCACGCCGAACAGGCCGACTGATTGGCTACGGACCGACATTCGGGGATAGCGGTGAGTGAGCCGCAGGTCGCTGCCTTTCGGCTGGGCCTGCTCGACGATCCGGTCGGGCAGTCAGCGGACATCGAGGTTCAGTCGCTGTAGTCGATCTCCGGCCAGAGGTCCAGGATGGCCGCCACCTTGTGCTGCATCATGTACGCGTGGTCGTACGACGGCTTCTCGCCGACTGCGGTCAACGCCTCCCGCAGTTTGCGGAAGGTGGTGGACGGCCCGGCCCGATGCTGTAGCAGGTAGTAGTAGGTGCGCGCCGGACCGCCGACGTACTCGGTGTACGAGTGCAGCACCCGCCCCGGTGAGGTGACGGCCGAGAGCACCGCGGGACGGCCGGACGCCGGCACCGAGATCGGCACGATGTGCCAGCCCGCGCGATAGGTCGGGCGCGGCTTGCCGGACGAGCGGGGCGCCTCGTCGCTCCAGAACACATCGACGTCCAGGACGGCAGCACGCGAGGTCGATGTCGGCGCCCGGTACTCGGACCGGAGCTGTTCCAGCTGCTCCTGCGCCGACTCGGAGGCCCTTCCGTCCTGGGTGAGGGTGGCGAGATAGATGTACTTGGGCCGCGGCCACTCCACCGGTTCGACCACCCCGTCGTCCTCCGGCTCGACGGCAGTCTCCGGTGCGGTCGCGCTCTCCGGTAAGGCTGCGCTCTCCGTAACGGCGGCGCTCTCCGGCTCGACGGCAGTCGCCGGTACGGCTGAGCTCTCCGGCACGACCGCGCTGTCCGGCACGACCGCGGGTTCCGGTTCGCCCGCCGTTTCCGGTGCGACTGCATTTCCCGGGTCGATTGCACTTTCCGATACCGCGACGGCCTCCGGTGGCTGAGCAGCCCCGGCTTCGTCCTCAGATCCTGCGACGCTCTCGGGCATCGGTGACAGCTCCACGATTGACGGTTCCAGCAACGCTGGTACGGCGGGTTCGGATGCGGCAGGTTCGGATGTGAAGGTTTCCGATGCAACGGGTTCCGGCCGGGGCGCCGACACATTCACCGGTGCGGGCGGACGCACGGGTGCCGCCGCCGCAACACGCTCGACCTGCCGATCCGCCGAGCTTGCGCGGTGGGGAACCGGCGGACGGAATCGCGAGGAGGCTTCCTGCAACCAGGCCTCCGTCAACGGTTCACCCGCCCTGCGCTTCCACTCCTGCAGTGCACCGTGCAGTTCCTCCACCGTCTCGCTCTCGTCGGCGACCAGCACCGCCTCGTCGAACGATCTGCCGGACGACGATGTCACGTCCGCCGAACCGACGACGACGAAGGACGGATTGCCCACCGCGAGCAACGCCTTGGCGTGCAGAGAATCCAACGAGTGGACCCGGACACCGCGGCGGGTCCATCGCAGTAGCACCTGCGGATCGGTGGCACCCGACGCCAGCGCGGCATCACCCGCGTTGACCACGATGGTGGCCGGTCCGCGCAGCGGCAGGTACTGATCGGCGTCCGACCCGACGAAGGCAATCGCGGCCCGCACGTCGTTGTACCCCGACAACAGGCCCTTGATCTGCATCCAGACATCCCTGCCGTGGATCAGCCGCGCGGACCGGTCGTCCAGTCCCAAGCTCATCTTCCCCATAGCCAGCAGTATGTCCGAGCCGTGAGCATCAGAACGTCACGGCTACTTCGACCTCGGAGAAGAGGATCCGCACGCCGCCGGTCGCAAGACCGAAAATACTCGGGAAGAGCGCACCCGCCTGCTCCGTGGAGACCGCAGCACTGGCCGTGGCGTAGTCGGGGAAGTACAGGTCGATCGTGCGGTAGGCGGGGGTCGGCGAACCGTCCTCCTTCGGCCACACCTTCGAGGTCTCGATGGACTGCAGTCCCGGCAGCGCCGAGGCCAGATCCACCTGCCCGTCGGCGTAGCCCGCCTCGAAGGCATCAGGGTCGGTCGGATTGTCGTAGATGACGGTGATCTTGGTGGGCAAGATGTCCTCCGTTCTCCCGGTCGACGTTGGTCCCGCAAGGGGCGAGGAGCGTGACCGGTGGGTCTGTTCCTGACATCGTCAGTCTGTCAGCACCGCCGCACCGGGCTGACGCCGGTCCGTCGTGCGGTCACGAACAGGGCATTCCCGGACAGGGCGGCGGGAGCTGCTGACCATCGTTCAACTCGGCCTCCAGCAAGGTCATGCCCTTGAGGAACGTGGTGCGCTCACCGGGGCTGAGTTTGTCGAGCGCCCGGGCCATCGGCGCCGTCGCGCCGTCCAGCCAGGTCGAGAGGGCCTTGTCGTGCTGCGGAAGAAGGGTGACGATCGTCCGTCTCCGGTCCTCCGGATCGGCGGAGCGCTCGACGAAACCGGCCTGTTCGACGTCGGCGATGATCCCACTCACGGTGGGCAGCGTCAGGCCGAGCTCTGACGCCAGCCGGCCGACGGTGAGCGGACCGTGTTCGCTCAGCAAGGACAGCGCAACCCCATGGCGCGGGCCGAGTTTCGCCTCCTGCACACCCATCGGCACATGCCGCCGACGGAGGCCCCTGGTGACCTGTGGCAGCAATTGCACGAGCTTGCGCAGGCACTCCTGCAGGGTCTCGCCCTCCGCCTCGACGGACGCCGTCGGGACCTCCTCGCTGCGGTCGCGACGGCTGGCCCTCATGAGATCCAGATTACCGCACCACGACCAAACACTTCGGCCATCCGAAGTATTCGTGTAGGGTCATCCACGATCTCCGGTTCACCGGATCCGACAAAACCTGTGGAGGTTCTTCCGATGGCAGACACCAGTTTGGCCGCCTACGTGGGCACGTGGACGCTGGACGCAGCGGCGACCAGCATCGAGTTCCGCACCAAGGCGATGTGGCTCCTGCCCGTCAAGGGCACGTTCAAGGCAGTCTCCGGCACCGGTGTCGCCACCGACGACGGAACCGTCACCGGCACCCTGGTCATCGACCCGGCCTCGGTCGGCACCGGCATGGCCAAGCGGGACGCCCACCTGGCGACCGACGACTTCTTCGACGTCGCCAAGTACCCGACCTTCACCTACACGCTGACCGGCGTGAAGCCGGCCACCGACGGAAAGCTGACCCTGCTCGGCACCTTCACCGCACACGGGCAGACCCACCCGCTCGAACTCGTCGGCACCATCAACTCCGCCGCACCGGGCGCTGTCACGGTCACCGCCGAGGGCGACCTGGACCGCACCGAGTGGAGCCTCAACTGGACCAAGATGGGCGCCGGCGTGCACAACCATCTCATCGTCAAGGCAGTGTTCAAGAGGGCCTGATCCGCGGCGGGCCGGATGATCTCGACGGCAAGAGGTGCAGCCGAGCGGTATGACCCAGCCAACGCCCCGGGCCAAGCGGTATGACCCAGCCGTCACCGGTAGGCCCGCCCGTCGTCATACCGGTGCAGCTGGGGTCATACCGGTGCGACGGGCAGCCGGTCCCGTTCTACCGGGCGGTCAGCTCCAGCAGCAGGGCCTGCTCGGGGTGCAGCACCGGCACCGCGAGGCCGACCGTCTCCAGAATTCGACCGGACAGCGTGACGGAGCCGTCCGCCATCCACAGCGGTGGCTCGCGGTGCACGAACCCGGTCTCGCCGGTCGGGTCGAGCACCGTCACGGTGTAGTCGCGATCCGGATCCAGCCCCGGGAACCGCATCGGCACCGGACCTTCGCCGACGCCGCTGGTCAGCTGGGCGTACGAGAACACGGCGGCCGAGCCGTCCTTGGCCACCACTCCCGACACCGTGGCGGCCGGGTCCGGGTGATCGGCGTTCACCACGGTGCCGGTGTGCAGCAGTGGCCGCAGCCGCCGGTAGGCAGCGATCACGGCGCCCAACGCCGCACGATCGGACGGACTGGCCGCGCTGATGTCCCACTCTGCGCCGAAATGCTGGAACAGCGCGGTGGCGGCCCGGAACGCGAGACCCTGGGTGCGGCCGGTGGTGTGCGAGGTGGCCGGCCCGACGTGCGCGCCGATCAGCTCCGGCGGGAGCAACAACCCGGTCCACCGCTGGATGTGCTGCCGCTCCAGGGCGTCGTTGCAGTCGCTGGCCCAGACGCGGTCGGTCCTGGCCAGGATGCCCAGATCCACCCGAGCCCCGCCGCTGGCGCAGCTCTCGATCTCCAGTGACGGATTGGCCGCCTTGAGATCGTCCATCAGGCGGTAGACGGCCAACGTCTGGGCATGGGCGCCGGGACGTCCCTGGTGCATCGGATTGACGAGATCCCGGTTGTGGTCCCATTTCAGGAAGCTGATCCCGTATTCCTTGACCAGACCGTCGATCTTGGCGAACAGGTACTGCCTTGCGCTGGAGTTGGCGACGTCGAGCACCTGCTGCTGGCGGGCCTGCGCAGGGATCACCCCCGGGGGTGCGAGCAGCCAGTCCGGGTGGGCGCGGTAGAGATCGGAGTCCAGGTTGATCATCTCCGGCTCGACCCACAGGCCGAACTGCATCCCGAGCCCGGTGACGTGGGACACCAAGGGTCCAAGGCCATCCGGCCAGACCTCCGACGAGACGTCCCAGTCACCCAGCGAAGTCGTGTCGTCGCGGCGGCCGCCGAACCAGCCGTCGTCCAGCACGAACCGCTCGATGCCCAGAGCTGCCGCCTGGTCGGCGAGGTCGTTCAGCCGGGCGAGGTCGTGATCGAAATACACTGCCTCCCAGGTGTTCAGCACGGCCGGCCGGGGCGATGACGGGTGGGAGGCAAGCGAACGCTGGTAGGTGTGGAAGCGGTCTGAGACCCCGTCCAGGCCGGCGCTCGAGAAGGCGCCGAAAACTGTGGGCGTGGCGTACGACTCACCCGGCGCGAGCTCGATCTCACCAGGCGACAACAGTTCTGCGGCACCCAGCATCCTGGTGCCGTCGGGCTGCGCCTCGGCCCAGGTGATCTGGTCGCCGCTCCAGGCCAGGTGCGTCGCCCAGACGGATCCGTGACGGTTGCCGAAGCCCGGGCTCCCGGCGATCGTCAGGAAGGCACTGTCGGCTGCCGTCCGTCCCCGTCGGTTCTCCCTGGTCACTGCGCCCATGACGAAAGGCCTGCGCTGGGGAGCTCTTTCGCGGCACCAGCGTCCGGTGAAGTCCATGAGTTCCAGGGCCTGCTGCGGGACGGGCAGCACGACAGCCAGTTCGCGAAGTTCGTACGCACTCTGCCCGGTGTTGGTGACCTGGTGACGGACCTCGAGCAGACCGGACACCCGCAGCGACCACCACGAGCGGACCGAGAGCCCGGCGGCCTCGTCGACGAGCTCGAACTCGACCGAGGCGCCACTCCCGGGATCCCCGGCGGACAGTGTCTTCCCGTCGATCTGCACGCTCGCCAGTTGCAGCAGCGTCGGCGCGCTGCCGCCCGCGCGGTGCCCGGACAGACCGGGCCGTCCGCGGTAGCCCCCCGCGGTTTCGGGCAGCAGACCACGGGGCAGCGGTTCGTCGGTGACGGCGCGCGGCACCGCCGGGACCATGGCTCGGGCCAGCGACGACAGGGTGGACGGCGACAACTCCGTCAGGTCCGCACCCCAGTGCAGCACCACGGGCTGTCCAGGACCGCGGGCGTCGATCAGCACGCTGACGCCCTCCCGGCGAAGGTGCACCAGGTTCCCGGCGGGATCCTGTGTCGGTGCCCCACCCGACGACCCGTCCACAGCGAATCCGCCGGCCTTGGAAACAGCTGTCACCGGACTATTTCTCCGTTTCGCGATGAAGAACTCCAGTCGTTGCCGGCGAGCGCACCCTCGTGCACCGGCACCACGATCAATTCCCCGACCTGATCCTCGAGAACCTGCCTGGCCTCATCGGAAATGCCCTCGTCGGTGATCAGGACGTCGGCCACGGACAACCGGCCGAAGTCGGCAAGGCCGACGGTCCCCCACTTGGTCGAATCGGCCAGCACCACCACCTGACGGGCACTGGCGATCAGCGCCTGGTTGGTCTGGGCCTCGGCGAGATTAGGCGTGGTGTAACCGGCCCGGGCGTCCATGCCGTGCACGCCGATGAACAGCCGGTCGACGTGCAACGAAGCGATGGCGCGGTCCGCGATCGGCCCGACGAGGGCCGCGCTCGGCGTGCGGACGCCACCGGTCAGCACCACGCTCATGTGCAGCGGCTGCCCGCCTGCGGCGAGCATGTCTGCCACGGTCGTCGAGTTGGTGACCACCGACAGCGGCTCGGTGGCGCCCTGCAGACCTCGGGCCAGCATCCACGTGGTGGTGCCGGCGGACATGGCGATCGAGGAGTTCGGCTCGACCAGCGACACCGCCCTGGCGGCGATGGCACGCTTCGCCGGCTGCTGCATGGAGCTCTTGGCCTCGAACCCGGGTTCCTCGACGCTGCTGACGGCGAGCACGGCGCCGCCGTGCACCTTCCTGAGCCAGCCGTGGGCCTCGAGCTGCTCCAGGTCACGGCGGACCGTCATGTCCGAGACACCCAGCAGTTCGGTCAGTTCGCTGACCCGGACGCCCCCGGCCCGCTCCACCTCGGCCAGAATCAGCTCACGTCGTTGTGTCGCCAGCACGGTAGTCGTCCTTTCCCCGGGATCGATGAGATGCGTCCGCCCGGCAGTGTCGTGACCGGCAATGTCGTAACCGGCAATGTCGTGACCGGCAATGTCATGACCGGCAATGTCATGACCGGCCATGTCATGACCGGCCATGTCCTGATCGGCAATGTCATGGGGCGGCGACCAGCGGCGTTGCCACCACCGCGACCTGGCCGGGCGGGAGTGAAGTGCCGGTGTCCCATGGCTTTCCGGTGAGCAGATCTGTTCCCTCGCACACAAGGGGGACTGCCTCGGATCCGTGGTTGAACGCGAAGAGGTAGCTGGTGTGTTCGTCCTCCCGGACGACGGCGTCGAAACCGGCCGGCCAGCTTTCCATGTCCAGGACCGGTTGCACCCCGGCCGCGGCGCACGCCTTGACCAACAGCCCGGCGAGCAGGTCGGTGCCCAACTCGGTCCCGACATACCAGGCGGAGCCGGGCACCGATCCTCTACCGGCGGCGAGGACCCGACGGGTGACAGCCGGTTCGCCGGCCCACTGGCCACCGGCGAAGGACACCAGCACCTCGACGTCGGGCTCCACTCGGCCGATCAGCTCCGACCAGGTACTGCCCACAGGGGGATCGCCTTCGCCGCTCTCGGGCGGACCGTAATCGAGATCGGGCGAAACCGTCAGCGGGACAACGTCTCCGGCCAGCATCGGGGAGAATTCCTCGGTGCGGATGCCGAGCAGATCGGTGAACGCCCCGGGATAGCCGCCGAGGCGGATGTGATCGTCGACGTCGACGATCCCGGAGAAGTACCCCACCACCACCGTGCCGCCGTTCTCGGCGAACGAGGCAAGATTGGCTGCGGCGTCATCGGTGCAGAGGTAGAGCGCCGGGACCAGGACCACCTGGTAGCGGCTCAGATCACGGTCGGGGTGGACGAAGTCACACGTGTAACCGTTCTGCCAGAGGAGCCGGTGCCAGCGGCGGACCCGTTCCATCTGGTCGACGTCGACACTGGGGTGCGAATCGAGCTCGACACCCCACCAGGAGTGCCAGTCGAAGGCGATCGCAATTCGGGACCGGGTCCGGCTGCCGGCGACGTCCGCCAAGGCCGCGATGTCGGCACCGAGATCGCAGACTTCGCGCCAGCGCCGGCTGTCGGTACCCGCATGCGGAAGCATTGCGGAGTGGTACTTCTCCGCGCCGGCGCGAGAGGCCCGCCACTGGAAGAACAGGGCGCCGTCGGCGCCACGCGCAACGTGGGACAGACTGTCACGTCTCATCTGTCCGGGAGCCTTCGCCGGGTTTCGCGGCTGCCAGTTGACCGCGGACGTCGAATGCTCCATCAACAGCCAGGGTGCGTCATCCGCCAGCGACCGCACCAGGTCGGCGGCCATCGCGAGATCGTGGGTGGCACCGTCGGGACCCAGCGCGGCGAACCGGTAGTGGTCGTTGCTGATCAGGTCCATCTCCTGCGACCAACGCCAGTAGTCCATCGGCTTCCAGAACTGCATGAAGTTGGTCGTCACCGGAAGACCGGAGCGGTCGCGGACGATCTGCGCCTCGGCCCGGTAGCAGTCCAGCAGCTCGTCGGAGGAGAAGCGCGAGAAGTCCAGCTGCTGGGTGGGATTGGCGAAGGTCTGGTAGGCGGGCGTGCGGGGCGGCAGCACCTCGGCCCAGTCGTAGTAGTGCTGGCTCCAGAAGGTGGTGCCCCAGGCCGAATTCAGCTCGTCCAGCGTGGAGTACCGACGCTGCAACCACTTCCGGAACGCCTCGGCGGAGACCTGGCAGTAGCAACTCCAGTTGTGGTTGCCGTATTCGTTGTGCACGTGCCACATCACCACGGCGGGGTGGGCCGCGTAACGATCGACGATCGCGGTTGTCAGGGCGGCCGCAGCGTCGCGGTAGGCGGCCGAGGACGGGCAGAACGCCTGCCGCCCACCGTAATTCCGGGTGACCCCGTCGACGTCGACGAGCATCGACTCCGGGTGGCGGTGGGACAGCCAGGGCGGCGGGGTGGCCGAGGCGTTGGCCAGATCGACGGCAATCCCGCCGGCGTGCAGCAGGTCCAGGATCCGGTCCAGCCAGCCGAAGTCGTACTGGCCCGGAGCGGGTTCGAGCAGTGCCCAGGAGAAGATCCCGACGGACACCAGGTTGACGCCGGCCTCCTGCATCAGCGAGACATCCTCCGGCCACACACTTTCCGGCCACTGCTCGGGGTTGTAGTCTCCTCCGAACGCGAGAGCACCGCCGAGCCGCTCGGTGACCTTGGCCATCGACGCTGAGAAGTGTTCTGCACGGTCGGGAAGGGTGGCGGCCAGGGAACCCCTGGCCGCCTTCAGGTCCTCCGTCATCCCTTGTTGGCTCCGAGGGTCAGACCGGCGACAAACTGACGCTGCAGCACCAGGTACACGATCAGCACCGGAATCGCGGACATCAGGGCGCCCGCCGACAACAGGTTGTAGTTGGTGGCGAACTGCCCGTTGAGGTTGTTCAGACCGGAGGTGATGGGAAGGCGATCGCCCTTCTGCACCAGCAGCAACGCCCAGAAGAAGTCGTTGTAGATGAAGATGACCTCGAGCGTTGCCAGGGCGGCCAGCGCGGGCCGGCAGAGAGGAAGGATGATCTTCCAGTACTGCTTCCAGATGCTCGCGCCGTCGACCTGCGCCGCCTCGGTCAGCTCGATCGGCAGCGCCTTCATGTAGTTGCTCATGACGAACGTGCAGAAACCGAGCTGGAATGCGACGTTGACCGCGATGACGATGTAGTAGGTGTTGATGAACGAGCCGGAATCCGAGATCGACGCCGGCAGCGGGGTGTGCTTGGCGATCTGGAACAGCGGGGTGGCCAGGACCTGCTGCGGCAGCAGGTTTCCGGCGGTGAAGAGGATCAGCAGCGGCACGTTGAACCGCCAGGACACCCGGGACAGCTTGAACGCGGCGAACGAGGCGAGGATGAGCGTCAGGGCCACGGCGGGGATGGTGATGATCGCCGAGTTCAGGAAGAACTTGGGCAGCTGGGCCTGCTGCCAGGCGTCGACGTAGTTCTGGAAGTTGTACGGACCACCCACCGAGAAGAAGGAGTGGTCGGCGAAGTAGTCGTTGGGGCGCAACGAGGTGTAGAAGGTCCACAGCAGTGGGATCGTCCACAGTGCGGCGGCGATGATCAGGAAGATGAGGATCCCGATGCGGCCGCCCTTGCTGCCGCGGGTCAGCGGCGAGCCGGTCGGAATGGCTGCCTTCTTCTCCCTCCTGCGCGCCACGGGTTCCGAGGCGGGAGGCTGCAGGCCCGCGACACTGCCCGTCGCTTCGCTCGCCCTGGAAGTCATCGCTTGTCCTCCTTGAATGCCTGGGTCAGGTAGCTGATGATCGGGACCAGCGCGATCACCAGCAGGATGACGGCAAGGGCGGAGGCGTACCCGACACGGGCCGCCGCTCCGCTGTTCGTGTAGATCATCGTGGCGAGCAACTGCAGGCCGTTGGTGCCCTTGTTGATGATGAAGACGATGTCGAAGGCCCGGAGCGCCTCGATCACGGTGATGACCACGATGACGATGTTGATCGGCTTCATGGCCGGGAAGACCACCCGGAAGAACGTCTGCCGGGAGGTGGCGCCGTCGATCGCCGCCGCTTCCCGCAGCGATGGGTCGACACCCTTCAGGCCGGCCAGGTAGAGCACCATGATGTACCCGATGTGTTTCCAACTGGCCGCGATCAGCGCCGCCCAGAGATTGATGTTCGGGTTGCCGAACCAGTCGATCTTGGTGCCCAGAACACCGTTGATCAGGCCCTGGTCGGGCGAGAAGATCAACTGCCAGATCACCCCGACGAGGGCCAGGGAGAACATCACCGGCAGGAAGAAGATGCTCTGCATGATCTTGCTGCCAGGCAGTTCCCGATCAAGGAGGACAGCGAGGAAGATGCCGGCCGGGCTGGCGATGAACGCGAGAAAGGCCAACCAGATGAGGTTGTGCCGCACGGCCGGCCAAAAATTGGGATCGATGCCGAATACGTTGGCGTAGTTGGTCGTGCCGATCCATTCGATCTTTCCGAACGAGCCGACACCGTTCCACTTGGCGAACGACAGGATGATCGAACCGATGGCCGGGAACCAGACCAGAACGGCCTCGATCAGGGTCGGAATACCGATCATCAACGAGATGACGACCCGGTCCTTCGTGGTCAGCCTTCGCACACGGCGATTCTTGGCCAACGGCTTCTCGATCGGGGCCTGCGGAACCGGTGTCTGCTGCGTTGCGGTCACAAGGTGGACTCTTTCTGCCTCGAGAACCCGTCCGGGCCGGCCGTGGAGGCCGGCCCGGACGAGCGTGACTGGTTAGGAGGTGAAGATCGTCTTGGCCTGGGCCTCGAGGCTCTTCGTCACCGAGTCGGAGTCCCCGTCCTTCAGGAACTGCTGCAGCGCCGGAATGACGACCGGGCTGGCGAAGTCGGGCCGGCTGTCGCGATCCAGGAACTGCGAGATGGTCTTGGCCGAGCCGATGAGCTCGGCCGAGCGCTTCTGCAGCGGCGTGTAGTTGGCGGTGCTTGCCGTCTTGTTGGCGGCTACGACGCTGGAGTCCTTCTTCAGGTAGGTCAGTTGCGCCTCCGGCGACGCCAGGAAGGTCATCAGCAGCCTGCTCTGCTCCGAGGTGCCCTTGCTGCTCAGCAGGAACCCGTCGATCGGCGCCTCGACGGCGTCCATGCCGATGTTCGAGTCGACCTCCGGGAATGCGAAGAAGTCGATGTCGGTGTCGCCTTTCGGGAACTGCTGGGCTACGAACGAGCCGAGCACGTACATCCCCGCCTCCTTCTTCACCAGGGACAAGGCTGCTTCCTGCCAGGTCCGGCCGAGGGCACCGGTCTGCAGGTAGGGGAACAGGCCCTTCCAGGTGTCGAAGACCGTCTTGACCTTCGGGTCGGTCCAGGATTCCTTGTGGGTGGCCACCAGGTCCATGTGGAACTGGTAGCCGTTGATCCGCTGGTTCAGGTAGTCGAACGTGCCCATCGCGGGCCAGCCGTCCTTGTCCCCGAAGGCGATCGGTGTGAGGCCGTCCTTCAACATCTTGGCTGACAGCGTCTTCAACTCGTCCAGGGTCTTCGGGACGACGTAGCCCTTGGCCTTGAACACGCTGGGCCGGTAGAAGATGGCCCAGGGGTAGTTGTCGAACGGGACGAAGTACTTCTTGCCGTCGGCGGCGGTGGATGCCTTGATGAAGGCGTCGGAGTACTGGTCCTGGAAGCCTGACCAGACGTCGTCGATCGGGGTCAGCAGGCCCTGGGCGGCGAAGAACTGCATGCGGTTGCCGGCGAACCAGGTGAGGACCTCGTCCGGGCTGCCCTGCAGGTAGTTGTTGATGTTCTCCTGGAAGGAGTTGTGGTCGATCGTATTGACCTTGACGGAAGTCGTCGAAGCCTTCGTGAAGGCGTCGAACACGTCCTGGTAGGCCGCCTTCGGGACGGCGTCGGACTGGTTGGAACCGAACGACACCGTGCCGCCGAGCTGCTTGATGCTGCTCGACGCGCTGCTGGAACCCACAGCGGAGGAGGCAACCGAACTTGCCGCACCCGAAGTAGCCACGCTCGAACTGCTGGTGGCGGCCGCCGAGGTGGCCGCACTGGTGGTGGAGCTGGTTGTGCTGGTAGTTGCGGCAGACGTGCCGGTGCAGGCGGCGAGCAGTGGCACGGCGGCGGCGCTGGCCGCACCCGCGCCCAGTACCCGCAGCATCGTCCGACGATTCATGCCAGTCTTGCCCAGTAACGCCCCGAAGTCCGAGCCAGTCACCTTTGACCTCCGATTTCACGGTGGGCCGACCATCGACCACCGAATGCGAACAGAACTTCCCACTCAATGATGGTGAAGTCAACAGGCGGCGGTTACAAAGCCGTAACAGTCGTGATCCAGCACACAAGGATCCCACGCGGCGCATCCGGGGCTAACCCGGGGTCACCGCGCCCGATGACCGGTCGATGCACCCGCCGAACCGGTCTGAACTGGGCAAATCGGTAGTCGTCATCCGTCAGGACGGCACTGCGGAGCGTGTGTGGCGCGGCTCGACCCCACACATTTACCAACATTTGACTCATCGGTGCAGCCTCACGCGGCGGCGACTGGCAGGCGCTCAGTCGTGTTTCAGACCCCGGACGGTCGATCGCGGAGCAACAGGCTCGCACCGAGCAGGTGTCGAAGGGCTTCGATGTCCGGCCCGAACGACCGGTCCTGGCGGATCGGTTCGACCACGGTCCGGACGGCCGCGAGGGCGGCCGCAAGTCCCGCCCCGATCCGGCGGCCGGACATCTCGACCGCGTGTGACGCCGTCAGCAGTTCGCAGGCGAGCACCTCGACGCAGCCCTCCAGCGCGGTACGGGCGTTGGCCGCCGCCTCCCAGCTGAAGGTCTGGACGTCCTCCTGGCCGAAAGAGGTCTCCATCGACCCGACGAGGCTGGACGAGGTCGTCCGGCGCAGTTGGTGCACCACCCCGACAGCTCGTTTGTGGACGGCGATCAGACCGGTCCGCTGCTCCGGGTCCGCGGCCAACTGGGCCACCAGGCCGGTGACCCTGGCCTCGAGCATCCGATGCGTCCGGGCGGCCGACACCTCGGCCGCGTGGACCAGCGCCACGCTGACGGCGTCGAGGTGAGCAGCCAGATCGAGACCGTGGAAACCGGGGGTGGCATGGAAGTCACCGTCCAGGAAGGCCGGGGAATCCGTGATGCCGTCCAGCGCGCGATCGACCGCGCCCTGCAGCCCGTGCACCGCCCGGGTGAGGTGGGCCAGCACGGCACCCGCCACCCGGAAGGACACCGGTGCCTGCAGCGATCTCGGCTCGGCGTCCGAATCGAGAAGGTGTTGCCGCAGCACGGTGTTCACCTGCGCCAGCTCTGGGTCGGCTCTGGCCAGTCCGGCGTGGTGGACGTCCTGGGGAGCGGCTGCGGCCACCAGGCCGAGAGCCACCACCAGCTGGGTGTTCTCGACCAGTCCAATCACCCTGCGGGCCAGCAGGAGCGCCTGGGCCGTGGTGCCCGGGACACCCTGCAGCAGCGCGACGCCCTCCTTCGCGCCGAGCTCGATCGCGGTGATGTCGTTCACGCGGAGCACTTCTGCCGCAGCGGTACTCGACTCGTCCTCCAGGACCGAGCCGACGCCGAGCAGCGGGCCGAAAGCATGGGCCAGTGGGATGATCTCGCCGGCGCTGCCCACTCCCGTCGCCGGGATCGCGGGATGGATGTCCGCCTCGAGGAACCGGACCAGCAGTGTCACCAACTCCGGTGACACCCCGGCATCGCCGAGCAGGAACGTCCGGAGGCGAACGGCCAGCACAGCTCTCGCCGTCTCCGGCGGCAGCCACGGCGGACCGCCGACGGCCCGCGCCGGCAACAGGTCGCGCTCGTGCCGAGCCTGCTGGTCCGCGGTGAGCCGGATGCTGCTCTGCGCGCCCATGCCGGTGTTCACCCCGTAGACCGCGCGCCCGTCCTGCAGGGCGGCGAGCACCTCCACCCGGCGAGCACCGATCCGCTCGAGAAGTGCTGGTGTCAGGTGGATCCGACGACCGACGGCCACGGCGGCGATGGCTGCCTGATCCAGATCGGCCGGGCCGTTCACCTCCAGTACGCGCACCTCCGGCGCCGTCCTCTCCGGCTCCGTGACCTCTGGCACCGTCATCGGTAGCGCACCATGGTGCCGGTCTCCGCCTGCTCGGCCCGCGTCAGGATCATCTGCGCAACGGCGACGTCGAGGATGGACAAACCTCGGTGCCACAGCAGGATTCGCTCCTGCGGAGTCTCCCGGCCTGGGATCTCCCCGGCGACGATTCGACCGAATTCGGCGTACAGGTTCGCCTCGCTCAGCCGGCCGGTGTCGACGTGGCGGCGGAGCGCTCCGAAACGACCGGACCGTGCCTCCCGCCAGTCGTCGACGACCACCTTGTCCATCACCTCGAGCAGGTCGAGTTCGACGGCGCTGATCGTCCCGTAGGGCACGACGAAGGCTCCTGGCTCGACGACCCCGGTGCGGAGCAGCGGCTCCGGCTCGACGAGACGGGAGGCCTCGACGAGGATGTCGGCGCCGGCAAACGCCTCCTCGGCGGTGTCCACCACCCGGACCGGCGTGCTCATCTCCGCCCTCAGCTGCTCGGCGAACGCCTCCCGGGATTCCGGACGCCTGCTGGTCACCCGGATCTCGTCGAACTCGAACAGCGAGTCCAGCATCGTGACGTTGGAGAAGGCGGTGCCGCGGGCGCCGACGTGCCCCAGGATCTTCGAGTCGGGGCGGGCGAGATGTTTGGCGCCGGCCGCCGTCATCGCGCCGGTGCGGGCCTCGGTGATCCCGGTGGCGTCGAGGATCGCCGACGGCACCCCGTTGGTCGGGTCGTAGAGCGTCACCAGCCCGAGTTCACTCGGCAACCCCTGCAGATGGTTCGGCACGAAGTCGCCGACCACCTTGATTCCGCTGACGCCGTGCGGGCCCAACGTCGAGACATGGCCCCGCAGCACGTTGAAGTGCCCGATCCCGCCGTTGTCCGGGACGAGGTGCACGCGGGGTTCGAACACCGTGTGGCCCCGCCCGTGCTCGGCCACCACGTGCTCCACCGCGCCGATGACTTCCTGGCGGGAGATGCACAGTGAGTCGATGTCCGGTCCCGAGAGGAACCGGAGCCAGAGTTCGCGATCGGCCATCGCTCGACCCTACGTCGCGGCTCCAGCCCACCCTGGCCTCTACCCTTGGGCCCATGCCGACCCCTCGCAGGACGAAGACGGCCAGGGCGAAGCCGTCCGGTTCGAAGGCGGCCGGGGCGAAGACCGGCGCGAAGGCGGCCGGCACCAGGACGGCACAGCCACGGAAGGCTCGGCGGCCGGGCCCGACGCCGGTCGAGGTTCCCGAGGACGGCCGACTCTGGCTGCTGGACGTCCCGTTCCAGACCCGCCCGCCCGGCGCGGTCTACGACCGGGCACGGAAAGTTCACGTCTACAGCGGCCCCGAACTCCTGCCCGAGCTGCTGCCCTATCGGTCGCAGCCGTTCAGCTGGCGACGGTGGCTGGAGGACGACCTCAACGGCGGGCCGGCGACCCTCCCGGACGATCTCCGACCGGCACCGGCGATGGAGCCGCGGCCCATGCAGACCGAAGGTGCTGCAGCCATTCTCGCTGTGGCACGCAGCGAGCACGGCGGCACAGGGGCCCGGGGTATGCTGCTGACCGACGACGTCGGGACCGGCAAGACGCTGACCGCCTGGCTCGGGATCCTCGGCGTTGCGAGGGATCGCGGCGCGACGAATGTGCTGGTGCTGGTCGACCGGCCACGGCAGATCACCGTGCCGCACTGGGTGCGGACGATCCGCGCCACCGGTACCGAAGGTCTCCGGGTGCTGATCTGCTCACCGGACGAACTGGCCCACCTGCTGGTCCGCGGCCGGCCACGCTGGCGGATGGACCTGGTGATCGCCGACGAATCGCACCTGTACCGCAACGTGGAAACCCAACGGGTACAGCGCTTCCGCCGGATCACCCGGTTCGCCGATGAACACCACAAGGCACCGTTCGTGCTGAACATGACGGCGACCCCGGCCAACCATCCGGCCGAGTTGACCTACCTGGCGCCACTTCTCGCCCAGGTCCACGCCGAGCCCACCGCCCGCTGGGCGAACTTCGGCGAACGCCTTGCCGAGTCAGGGATGCCGCTGGTGAAAAACTACGGGCGATGGGTGTGGAACGAGCGGGCCGCTGCCGACCCCGCCGAGCAGTCGGCGTCCACCGCCCGTCTTCGGGGCTGGCTGTCGGAGGCGTCACCACCCTTGACCCTGCACCGGGCAGCCCCCTGGGGTCCGGCCCCGCTGGACCTGATGCCGGTCCAACTCGACCTTTCCGAGCAGGCCGCCTACCGGACGGCGTGGAGCGCCTTCCAGCAGGCGATCGCCGATCTGGCCGCCGACCGCGCGGTCCGATCGAACCCGTCGGCCGGGGTGGCCCGTGGAGGCGCGGCGGTACTCCGCCTGCGGCAGAAGGCGTCGATGATCAGGGCGACCACCACGGCTCAGTGGGCAGTGAGCACCGTCGCCGCGGGGAGGCAGGCGTTGATCTCCTGCGAGTTCCTGTCCGCCGCCGCCGAACCCATCGCCGACGCAGTGGAGGCGTCCGGCGTGCGGGTGGCACGACTGTACGGAACCGCGGTCTCGGGCAAGGATCTCGAGGCGGAGCGGCTGCTCTTCCAACGCGGGCTTGCGCCGGTCGTCGTGTTCACTCCCACCACCTCGCTGTCCCTGCACGCCCGGGAGATGTTGGGCGACGGGACCTTCGCGACCGATCAGCCCCGAGAGGGGCTGATGCACAACGTCCGCTACTCCGGTCTGGCCGGCCGGCAGATCCTGGGCCGATCGCACCGGGACGGGCAAGTCTGCCCGTGGTGGCTGGCCTACGCGCAGAACTCCGTCGAGGAGACCATCGCGCAGATCATGATCGGTCGATTCAAATCGGCCAACGACACCGCCGGCGCCGACAGCGAGACGCTGACCGCGATCGCCGAAGCCCTTGGTGTGTCCTGGCTCCCGATCGATTTGTTGGTGGGTCACGGGTCCGACGGCTGACGCTGGTCTTGTCGGTCACGATCCGTTGGCGCTCGGTCAGCGGATCAGTGTGGCCGATGTTCGGACGGCGCGGTGGGCACGGTTGGTACAAGTTCGGCGTCCCCGGCGGGCACGTGACGGCGGCCGTGGGGCTCCTCGCAGTTCTCCCCCAGCTGCGACACCTCCTCGCCGGACACGCTTCCGGCCTTCGCGTGGTCGACCTGCAGGGTGGTGTGATCGATCCGGTACTCGCCCCGCAGGAGGACCTCCAGATCGCGGCGCACGGCGTGGCAGTCACCGGTCGGGTCGACCAGGATGTGGGCCGACAGCGACGGCATGCCCGAGGTGACGTCCCAGATGTGCAGGTCGTGCACCTCGGCGACGCACGGGCGGGCGGCCATGGCCGGTCCGATGAGGTCGGGGTCCAGGTTTGCCGGCGCCGCCTCGAGGAAGATCCGCCCGGACTCCCGGACCAACCCGTAGCCGCCCTTGATCATCAACGCCGCGACGATCAAGGCGGCAATGGCGTCGGCACGGGCGAACCCGGTGAACATCACGAGCAGACCCGCGATGGCCGTCGCGATGAACGCGTACAGGTCGTTGAGGATGTGCTGGAACGCGCCCTCGACGTTCAGGCTGGTGCGGTTGGCCTTCGAGATCAGCCAGGCCGCGACGATGTTGACGGCAATTCCGAACATGGCAGTGATGAACACGAGCAGACCTTCGACCTCGGGCGGATCGATCAGGCGATGGATGCCCTCGTAGACGAACCAGACGGCGAGCAGCAGCAGGGTCAGGCCATTGGCCTGGGCCGAGAGGATCTCGGCCCGTTTGAACCCGTAGGTCCAGCGACCCTGGGCGGGTTTGGCGGACAGCCGGATCGCGAGGAGGGCGAGCGCGATCGAGGCGGCGTCGGTCAGCATGTGCCCGGCATCGGTGATCAACGCCAGCGAACCGGCGATCACCCCGACGACCACCTCGACGATCAGGAAAACGACGATCAGCGCCAGGGCGCCGGTCAGATAGCGGCGGTCTGCGTCAAGGGCAACGCCGTGGCTGTGACCGTCATGCCCGCCGGCGGGGCCATTGCCGTGCGGGTGACTGCTCTGTGGGTGGGCGTGATCAGGCATCGGAGCACGACCCGGCATTCGGCGCACAGCAGTTGTCACCCTTCCAGGCTTCCCGCCCTTCCCTGACGGCGACGACGGCGATCACCAACGCGGCGATCGGATCGGCAAAGGTCCAGCCGAACAAAGAGTTCAGGGCCAATCCGACCAGCAGGACGGCCGAGAGATAGGTGCAGAGCAGGGTCTGCTTCGAGTCTGCGACCGCCGACCGCGAGTCGAGCTCGCGGCCGGTGCGGCGCTGACCGTAGGACAGGAACGGCATGACGATCAGGCTGAGGCCGGCCAGGACGAGCCCGGGGGTGGAGTGCCGCGCTTCCGTTCCGCCGACCAGGGAGAGCACCGCGTCGATCGAGACATACGCGGCCAGCGCGAAGAAGGAGTATGCGATGACGCGGAGAGCGACCTTCTCCCTGGCCTCCGGGTCCTTGCCGGCGAACTGCCAGGCGACAGCGGCGGCCGAGGCCACCTCGATGACGGAGTCGAGGCCGAAGCCGACCAGGGCCGCCGAAGACGCCATCGTCCCCGCGGTGATGGCCACCGCCGCCTCGATCACGTTGTAGGTGATGGTGGCCGCGACGAACAGACGGATGCGCCGGTGCAGGACGGCTCGACGATCGGCGTCGACGAGAGTGGGTGCCGTTGTCATCAGCAGCATTCCGCCGAGTTGGCACCGAGCCCGGCGCAATACTCGGGATCGACGGCCAGCACCACGCTCATCAGGTCGGTGAGGGCGTGGGCGAGGCGGGGATCGGCCAACTCGTAACGCGCCCGCCGTCCCTCGGGAACGGTCACCACCAGCCCACAGCCGCGAAGGCACGTCAGGTGATTGGACAGGCTCTGCCGGCTGACGCCGAGCAGTTCGGCCAGATCCGACGGATAGCTCGGCGCCTCGCGCAACGCCAGCAGCACGCGCGCCCGGGTCGGGTCGGACAGTGCATGGCCGAAACGGGCCAGGACAGCGCCGAAGGTCAGGGTCTCCATGGCCAAAACAGTACACCCGCTGATGAATTCATCCGGGTGTGAATGATTCCGCCGACCGTGCGCTCGAGGGTGGCCATCGCGCCACCGACGACATATTCTCGGCAACCATGGCAGCTTTCACCCGCTCCGACGACCTGCGGGGTGCGGAGTTCGATCACACGGTCCTGAGCGGTGCACGCTTCGTCGGGGCCGACCTCTCCGGCGTCGTGATGCGCGCCGTCGAGGTCCAGGGTGCCGACATCGACGCGCCCTGGCTCTTCGACGGCGACGGCTCGTTCCTGGTCAACGGCGTCGATGTGATCCCACTCGTCGACGCGGAACTCAACCGGCGCTTTCCCGGCCGCGCCGACCGGCGGGCCGACGATCCGGACGGGCTACGCGCCGCCTGGGGGGCGCTCCAGCAGACCTGGGCGGCGACCCTCGATCGCGTCACGACCATGCCGCCAGGGACCGTCGACGTGTCGGTCGGCGGCGAGTGGTCGTTTGCCCAGACGCTGCGGCATCTGGTGATGGCGACCGACACCTGGCTCGGTCGCGCCATCCAACAGATCGAGCAGCCCTACCACCGGTTCGGCATGCCGAACGCGGAGGCCGGGGACGACGGGCTCGACCTGGGGATCTTCGTCGACCCGTCGTACTACGCCGAGGTGCTCGAGGTCCGGGCCGGTCGTGTCGCGATGGTCGGCGACTTCCTTGCGGCCGTCACATCCGACGAGCTGGTCGCGACGTGCGAGAACCCGTGGGCACCCCAGTATCCGGAGACCGTCCGCTCCTGCCTGCACACGATTCTCGAGGAGGAGTGGGAGCACCACCGCTTCGCAGTGCGCGACCTCGACACGATCGCTGCGAGGTAGACGGGGATCTGCTCGGAGCGAACACGTCTGGTTGTCACTATCGCCGTTAGGGACCGGCTCCTACAGTTGGTCCATGAAGCCCGGAGACGAAGGCGCAGTCGTCAGATTTCCCTCACCCACCGCCCGGCCGCCCGCCGACGGGCCGCCGCCGGGATCGGATCCACTCTGGCGCGAGCTGGTCGGTCAGGTGCTCAGATCGGAACGGGTCGAACTGGGGCGCACCCTCCAGCAGGTTTCCGAACGGGCCGGTGTGTCGGCCCAGTATCTGTCGGAGGTCGAGCGCGGCCGCAAGGATCCGTCCTCGGAGATGCTCGAATCCATCTGCGGGGCAGTCGGTCTGGGCCTGGCCGACCTCCTGGCCGCCGCGTCCGCCCAGATCCTCTCGACTCGGATCGGCTCCACGGGTGCCTATCTCGGCGCCCCCACGACCCGCCCGTTCGGGGTCACCTCGATGGCTGCCTGACGGAGTACCCGGGTCAGGCAGCCGGGGCAACCACTTCCTTCCGCGCGGGGATGATGCGGTCCGCGAGTCCGTAGGCGACAGCCTGCTCGGCCGTGAAGACCTTGTCCCGCTCCGTGTCTGCCAGTAGCGTGGCCACGCTCCGACCGGTGTGCCGGCTGAGCACGTCGTTCATCTGCGCCCGGACTCGGAGCACTTCCTGGGTGTGCAAGGCAAGATCGGAGATGGTGCCCTGTCCGCCGATCGAGGGTTGGTGCAGCAGCACCCTGGTGTGGGGCAGCATCGACCGCCGCCCGGCCGAACCGGCCGACAACAGCACGGCGGCACCGGATCCGGCCTGTCCGACGCAGGTGGTGGCCACCGGAGCCTCGACGAACTGCATCGTGTCGTAGATGGCCATCGTGGCCTGCATCGATCCACCGGGCGAGTTCAGGTAGATCGAGATCGGCTGCCCGCTCGATTCGGAGTCGAGGTAGAGCAGCTGGGCGACCACGACATTCGCGACGTCGTCATCGATCTCGGTCCCGAGGTAGATGACCCGCTCCGTCAGCAGACGGGAGTAGACGTCGACGACCCGGTCACCGTTGGGGGTCTTCTCGATGACGGTCGGCACCGTGTAGTGGCCCATGTCAGTACCCCAGTCCGTTGTTGCGGACGGTCGGCCTGATCTCGTCTAGCGAGGAGACGACCCGGTCAACGAAGCCGTAGTCGCGGGCCTCCTCCGCGGTGAACCAGTGATCGCGATCGCTGTCGGCAGCGATCTTCTCGACGCTCTGCCCGGTGAACTGCGCGTTCAGTCTGTTCATCAGCGACTTCGTGTGCTCCAGGTTCGCGGCCTGGATCTCGACGTCGATGGCCGTCCCCTGCACACCGGCCGAACCCTGGTGCATCAGGATCCGGCTGTGCGGCAACGCATACCGCTTCCCCGGGGTGCCACCGGAAAGCAGGAACTGACCCATGCTGGCCGAGAGCCCCATCGACAGGGTGGCCACGTCGGGGCCGATGGCCTTCATGGTGTCGTAGATGGCCAGCCCGGCGGAGACCGATCCGCCCGGTGAGTTGATCATCAGGAGGATCTCCTGGCGCGGGTCCTCGGCCGCGAGCAGCACCAGCTGGGCGCAGAGCCGGTTGGCGACCGCGTCGTCGACCTCCTGCCCCAGCTGCAGGACGTGACGTCGGTGTAGTTGGACGGTGAATTGCTCGGCCAGGACCTCGGGGGCCTGCGGTGATGTGGTCATGCCCACCACTGTGGTCGTCCGGCGCCAAGTCTGAAAGCGGATCTGCCTGGAGCAGATCTGCTCACAGCAGCGAGGTTTCGAATTGGCCGGCCTAGAAGACCGTCAGTCCACGAGCACGGAACTGACCTCGGACACGCTCGATCAGCGCTTCATCCGGCGGTCGGGTGTCCTCCAGCGGATAGACGATCTCCAGGGCATGCCACTTCGACCGGGCCATCTGATGGAACGGTAGAATCTCCACCCGTCGAACGGCTCCACCGTTGCCGAGGCCCTGCAACGAGGCCGCGTAGTCCGCGACGGCGTCGACGTTGTCCACCGCGTCCGTCAGGCCCGGCACCAGGACGAACCGGATCCAGATTTCGGCATCGCGATCGGCGAGACGCCGGCCGAACGCCAGGGTGGGGGCCAGTTCCCGACCGGTGACGAGTCGATAGGTCTCGGGCAGACCGGATTTGACGTCGAGCAGCACCAGATCGATGTCATCGAGCATCGCGTCGTCGGCGCGGGCACCGAGGTACCCGGAGGTGTCCAGGGCGGTGTGCAGTCCCAGCTCCCGACAGTGCCGCAGGATGCGCCTGAGGAAGGCCGGCTGCACCAGGGGTTCACCTCCGGAGATGGTGAGGCCGCCGTGGGCAACCCGCAGCAGGGGCGCGTAGCGGTCGATCCGGCCGCGGACCTCGCCGATCGTGGTCGGCTTGCCGTCGGGCAGCTTCCAGGTGTCGGGATTCTGGCAGTACTGACAACGCAGAGCGCATCCGGACAGGAAATAGGTGAGCCGGGTACCCGGCCCGTCGACCGCTGTCACCAGTTCCCAGGAATGGACGCTGCCGATCTCGCCACTTCGTACTGCGGCCAACCGCGTGCTGTGCGCCTGCAACCCGCCGGGGCGACCGACCGACGGTGTCGGGAGCGTGACGACGGGCGTGCGGGACGGGCCGGGCAGCGAGGCGGCCCGTGTCACAAACCACCGTGGAAGGTCCGGGACAGGACGTCCAATTGCTGCTCACGGGTCAGTCGGACGAAATTCACCGCATAG
The DNA here is from genome assembly GCF_040546275.1 of Nakamurella sp. UYEF19. Taxonomy (NCBI): domain Bacteria; kingdom Bacillati; phylum Actinomycetota; class Actinomycetes; order Nakamurellales; family Nakamurellaceae; genus Nakamurella; species Nakamurella sp. UYEF19. The sequence continues at coordinate 143,236 of NZ_JBEPNO010000011.1, forward strand.
CCCGACACCCGAATCGTGAGCTGGGGATACAACTCGGGATGGACCATGGCGTCCTGCAGGGTCTCCCGGTTGAGCACGTTGACGTTCAGGTGGAACCCCTTGCTCATGACGTACGCATCGAGCAGCCCGACCAGGTTCCTGGCCCGCTCGCCCTGGGTGTGCCCAAGACCGGTGGGCAGAATGGTCGCGGTGAGCGAGATCCCATCCTGCGCCTCCTGATAGGGCAACTTCGCCACGCTCAGCCCGCTGGCCAGCATGCCGTGCGTGTCCCGCCCGTTCATCGGGTTGGCACCCGGAGCGAAGGGTGCGCCCGCGCGCCGGCCGTCAGGAGTATTGCCCGTGGCGCTGCCGTAGACGACGTTCGAGGTGATGGTCAGCACGGACTGCGTCGGTACCGCATCACGGTAGGTCGGCTGGGCACGGATCTTCTGCATGAACAGCGTGACGATGCCGACGGCGATGTCATCGGCGCGATCGTCATCGTTTCCATAGGCGGGGTAATCGCCGTCCACCAGATAGTCGACCACCAGACCGCTCTCGTCACGGACCGGATGGACGGTGGCGTACCTGATGGCCGACAGCGAATCGGCGACGACGCTCAGGCCGGCGATACCGCAGGCCATGGTGCGCAGGATGTTGTGGTCGTGCAGCGCCATCTCCAGTCGCTCGTAGGCATATTTGTCATGCATGTAGTGGACGCAGTTCAACGCATCGACGTAGGTCTGGGCCAGCCAGTCCAGGAGGTGGTCGAACTTGGCCGTGACGTCGGCGTAGTCGAGTACCTCTCCGATCACCGCCGGGGCGACCGGGGCAACCTGCTGTCCGTCGATCTCGTCCCGACCGCCGTTGATCGCGTAGAGCAGGCCCTTGGCCAGGTTGACCCTGGCACCGAAGAATTGCATCTGCTTGCCGACCCGCATGGCTGACACGCAGCAGGCGACGGCGGCATCGTCGCCCCAGGAGGTGCGGATGAGCTCGTCGGACTCGTACTGGATGGCGGAGGTGTCGATCGACACCCCGGCGCAGAACTCCTTGAAACCCACCGGCAGGCGGTCACTCCAGAGCACGGTGAGGTTGGGTTCCGGCGCGGGCCCGAGGTTGTAGAGGGTCTGCAGCATCCGGAACGAGGTGCGGGTGACCAGGGTACGGCCGTCCTCACCCATGCCACCGATTGCCTCGGTGACCCACGTCGGATCGCCGGAGAACAGGCTGTCGTACTCCGGGGTCCGCAGGAACCGGACCACCCGCAGTTTGATGACCAGGTCGTCCACCAGTTCCTGGGCCTGCGTCTCGGTCAGGACACCGGCCGCGAGATCACGCTGGAGATAGATGTCCAGGAAGGTCGAGGTACGGCCCAACGACATCGCTGCGCCGTTCTGCTCCTTGACGGCCGCCAGATAGGCGAAATACAGCCACTGCACCGCTTCCTGCCCGGAGCCGGCCGGCCCGGAGATGTCGAATCCGTAGCCGGCCGCCATCTTCTCGAGTTCCCGCAGCGCCCGGATCTGTTCGGCGTTCTCCTCCCGGTCGCGGATGACGTCGGCGGACGAGCGCAGCAGGTCCAACGCCCCGCGGTCTGCCTGCTTGAACCGGATGAGCGCGTCGACGCCGTACAGCGCGACCCGCCGGTAGTCGCCGATGATCCGGCCACGGCCGTAGGCATCGGGGAGTCCGGTGATCAGGTGGGACCGGCGCGCCGCGAGGACAGCCGGTGGATACACGTCGAAAACGCCTTCGTTGTGGGTCTTCCGATACTTCGTGAAGATCTGTTCGACCTGCCGATCGGGCTGGTATCCGTAGGCCAGCAGCGAGTTCTCCACCATCCGCCAGCCACCGTTGGGCATGATCGCCCGGCGCAGCGGGGCGTCGGTCTGCAGCCCGACGATCAGTTCGTTCGGCCGGTCGATGTAGCCGGGAGCATGCGAGGTGATGGTCGAGGGGGTTCTGGTGTCGACGTCGTAGACACCCCGTTCCCGTTCGGCCGGGAACAGTGCGGTGAGCCTGCCCCACAGCGCGGTCGTCCGCCCGGTCGCACCCTGGAGGAAGGATCGGTCGCCCCGGTAGGGGGTGTAGTTGCGCTGGATGAAGTCGCGCACGTCGACGTCGTCCTGCCACGGTCCGGCCACGAAGGTCCGCCATTGCTGTCCTGGTCCGGGATCGTCCCGCACGTCCGTGCGCCGGCTCCCCGCGACGGTCGTCATGTCCTGACCACGGCCACCGGACTGCCGGAGTAGGCGATCAACTCGTGGCTGGTCGATCCGAGCAACAAGCCTTTGAATCCGCCGCGACCCCGGCTGCCGACGACCAGGAGTGCCGGTTTCAGCTCAGTGGCGCAACGGATCAGCGCACCGGCGGGATGCCCACGGCGGACGAGCGCAGTGATCTGGACCTGGGGGTACTTGTCGGCCCACGGCTGGATCTGATCGTCCAACAGCTTGCGCTCCTGGGCATCGATCAGGCTGCGGTCGATCTCGAGCGGGTAGACCCGCAGGAACCCGTCGAACGGAGCCTGGTCCCACGTACGCACGGCGAGCAGGGCGACGCCGCGGGTCGAAGCCTCGTCCAGCGCGAAGGCCAGCGCTACCTCGGACTCACCCGATCCGTCGATGCCGACCATCACCGGAGCGTCCGGCGCCACGGGCGCGGCGGGACGAGGGTCGTGCCGATCGGTCCGGACCACCACCACCGGCGAACGTCCATGGGTCGCGATCCTCATCGCGATCGATCCGAGAAGGGTCTCCGAGACGACGCCCATGCCATGGGATCCGACCACGGTCAGCGCGACGTCAGTGGAGGCGTCGCGGAGTGCGACGTACGGCGATTGCATGCTCGATCTGGTGGTGATGACCAGGTCCGGTTCGTCCGCCAGCACAGCGACCCGCGCCTGGTCCAGCACGAGCCTGGCATTGTCGCGGGCCGCGTCGTAGAGATCGGGTGGGATCATCGCACCAGGCCCCGCATAGCCCGTCGGGACGGAATAGGCAGTTTCCAGGTGCAATTCCGCCCGTCGCAGGTGGGCCTCGTGGGCCGCCCATCTCGCCGCGACCAGCGCCGACTCGGAGCCGTCGATACCGACGACGATCACATTCTTGACCGGTGCGTTCATCAGAGCCCTCTATTCGTGTGGAATTGTTCTGCATCGTGCCGGAACGCTTGCTCGACGTCGATCAACGACGGAGGACGATCTTCCGGCCGGTGATCTCGGACGTGCTGATGCGCACCCAGTGGGTCCGTTCCACTGCGTCGGCGAAAGGCCACACCCCCAGACGATTCAGCCTGTCCACCTCACCCGGGTTGTCGACGGTCCGGGCCTCGCCGCGGACCAGTACGCTCCAGCCGGCCCGCCGATCGACGTCGGTGCCATCGATCTCGTAGGCAACCGGCATCTCGTTCTCGGCAGCAGCCAGCTTGGATCCCTGAGCGGTGCGGAAGACGATTGAATCGCCGTCCATTCCGTGGTTGATCGGAAGAATCATCGGATAACCGTCGGAGAAGAATGCGAGGCGGCCCATCCGTGCCGAGCGCAGTCGGTTGAGGCAATCAACCATCGGGATCATCTCCAGACCGGAATGGTCGATCGGTAGCGCAGAGGTGGTCATCTCAGAATTCCTTTCAGACAGCTTGCTGGACGCGAGCGGATCGGTCGGAGCGGATCGTGATTGCGTTGACCACGACGTGCGCGTCCTCGATGTCGCCGACGGCGCGGCAGGCGGCGGCGCGCTGGTACTGCGAGTCGACCGTTCCGGTCAAGGTGAGGACCCGATCCCGCACCGTGGCGCTCACGTCCGCGGGCACATCCGGTGCCCGGCGCAGACCCTGGGCCGCGGTCCGGGCGATGTCGCTGTCGGCCCCCCTGGCACGCCGGGACACGAACATCGACTGGGCGACTGCGACGATGCCTTCGACACCCAGCGAGATGTCCTCCGCGAGTTCGGCTTCGGCGTCGGAGTGGACACGGCCGTACAGCGTCGCGGCGCCGCCGTCGACGGTGACGAAGATACGGTCACCCACCAGGAGGGGTTCGGCCTTCAGCGCGACGAGGACCGTCTCGGCCAGTCGATCATCCGTGTTCTGCAGTGTCTTTCTCATGCCTCCAGCCTGTGCCGGGGGATCCACCTTCGATAGGGCCCAAGGTCACCGTCCAGACCGGTCCAACTGCTCCGGCCACGGGCGGGGAGCACTGATCGCCTCTACAGTGCGCAGCAGGGAACACCTCCTTCGACGATGGACGTCGGCCGTGCGGGGGAATCCGCGAGGCGAGGTGTTCCGAGGTGACCGTGGTGGTCGTGCTGCTCGTGGCGGTGACCCTGCTGATGGTGGCTCTACTGGCGGTGCCACGGTTGAGACGTTTCCGCACAGCCGATCTCGAGTCGTCGGCCGAGCGCGCGACGTTCGCCACCCTGCACACGGCCGGCCTGGCCGCACCCGCACTTCGCGAAGGGCTGACGGTGGCCGGCGCCGAGCGGGCCGTCAAACATCTGCGGACCCTGCTGGACGCCGGCGCGGTCGCGCTCACCGATGACGTCAGGACCCTGGCCGTCGACGGACCGTCCCACCATCACGCCGAACACGCCATCGAACACGTGCGCGGCGTGTTGCGCACCGGCGAGACGCAGATGCTCTCCGGGCCGGAGATCTCCTGCGGGAAGCCAGATTGCCCGGCCCGCATTGCCGTGGCCAGCCCGCTGGTCGACGGCGGAGCCGTGGTCGGAGCCCTGGTGGCCTACCGTCGGGAATCCTCCACCCTGCTGGTCCGGGCGGTGCAGGAGGTGGCCGCCTGGGTATCGGGACAGCTGGAACTGGCCTCCGCCGACCGTGACCGCACCCGGATGGTCGAAGCCGAACTGCGTGCCCTACGGGCTCAGATCAGCCCGCATTTCATCTACAACTCGCTGACCGCGATCGCCTCGTTCACCAGGACGGACCCCGACCGGGCCCGGGAACTGCTGCTGGAGTTCGCCGATTTCACCCGCTATGCCCTGCGAAGTGGCGCCGAATTCACCACGCTCGCCGAAGAACTTCGCAACACCGAACGCTATCTGGTCCTGGAGCAGGCCCGGTTCGGTGACCGGTTGGCGGTGTCCCTGCGCGCCGCACCCGAGGTGCTGCCGATGTCGGTGCCGTTCCTGGTGATCCAGCCCCTGGTCGAGAACGCGGTGCGCCACGGGCTGGAGGGTCGGCCGGGAACGGTCCGGGTGTCCCTGACCGCAGCCGACGACGGGCCGGACGCGTTGATCACGGTGGAGGACGACGGAGCCGGATCCGACCCGGAGCGGATCAGGTCCGCTCTGCTGTCCGCCGGCGGGGGCGCGCACGGCGAGGCAGACGGTCGCGACCGTCCGGAGGCCGATCCCGGCAGCCGGACGTCGGTCGGGCTCGGCAACGTCGACGCCCGACTGCGCAAGCTGTACGGGGACGAATACGGCCTGGTGGTCGAGACCGCGCCGGGGGCCGGCACCATGGTGCGCCTACGAATCCCCAAGTTCGCCCCCGGAAGGGGTTGAGAGCAACGGGTTCCGGGCGCGGAGACGCCGATCGCGGTACCGTTCGCCATCATGTCAGCCACCGTGGACGACGAGGCGACACCATCGCTGTCGGTGCTGGTGGTCGACGACGAGGCGCCGGCCCGGGAGGAACTCTCCTACCTGCTCGGGCAGGACGAGAGGATCCACGAGATCAGGACCGCCGCGGGCGCAGCGCAGGCCCTGGAGATGCTGGCCCACCATTCCTTCGACGTGGTGTTCTGCGACATCAAGATGCCCGGCCTGTCCGGGCTACGACTGGCCGGGGTGCTCGCCCAGTTCGCAGAGCCACCACAGGTCGTGTTCGTCACGGCCTACGACGATCATGCCGTCGATGCCTTCGACCTCAGGGCGACCGACTACGTGATGAAGCCGGTCAGGGCCGATCGCCTGGCCGAGGCGGTCCGCCGGGTGATCACCTTCGGCAGCCCACCGGCCGCCGGCACCGAGGACGAGACGATCCCGGTGGAGCTGGCCGGCGTCATCCGGTTCGTCCGGCGGTCGCAGGTGCGCTACGTGGAGGCGCAGGGCGACTATGCCCGCCTGTGGACGGCTTCCGGTAGCCACCTGCTGCGCATCCCGTTGACCGTCCTCGAACAGCGATGGGGCGAGGTCGGCTTCGCGCGGATCCATCGCAGCACGCTGGTCGCGCTCGATCACGTCGAGGAGATCCGGATGATCGACGGGCGGACCACCGTCCAGGTGGGCGATGTCGAGCTCGTGGTCAGCCGGCGCCACGTCCGGGAACTACGGGACCGGCTCGCGGTCCGCGGCCGGCGATGACGAGCGAGCGGGTCCGGGTCGTCCATCCCCGCACCGAGGCCGCCCGGCGGCCACCGCACCGACCACCCTCCCGGGATATCGAGGAACAGACCGAACTCGGTCGGTGGTACGTCGCCTCGCTGATGCGCAGCCAGCGGCGACTTGCCCTGCTGGTGACGGTCGGCGGCGTCGGTGGTCTCATGCTCGTCGCCCTGCTGTCGGCCGTACTGCCCGCCTGGACCACCTGGCGACTGTTCGGGATGTCCGTCCCCTGGTTGATCCTCGGGCTCGTCGTGTATCCGGTGATGATCATCGTGGCCGCCCTGGCGGTGCGCCGCGCCGAGCGCAACGAGAAGGCCTTCACCGACTGGGCCCGACGACCGTGAACGGGCAGTTCGCGGCGGCACTGGCAGTCGGCCTGGTTGCACTGGTCGCGGCCGGGGTCGGCACCCTCGGTCTGCGGCGAGGTCATACCGTCGCCGACTTCTACGTGGCCTCCCGCGCCGTCACACCGAGTCGTAACGCCGCCGCCATCGGCGGTGAATACCTCTCCGCCGCATCCTTTCTCGGTGTCGCCGGGTTGATCCTGGTCTACGGCTACGACGCGCTCTGGTACCCGGTCGGTTACACGGTCGGCTACCTGGTACTTCTCGTCGTGGTGGCAGCGCCGTTGCGTCGCTCGGGCGCCTTCACGCTGCCCGACTTCGCCCAGATCAGGCTGGGGTCTCCGAGCGTGCGGCGGATGTCCAGCGTGCTCGTGGTGCTGATCGGTTGGCTCTACCTGGTCCCGCAGCTCAGCGGGGCGGCGTTGACGCTGTCCACCCAGACCGGGGCGCCCGGGTGGCTCGGCGGGGCCCTGGTCTGCCTGGTGGTCCTCCTCTCGGTGGCCGCCGGCGGCATGCGTTCCATCACCTTCTCGCAGGCGGTGCTGTTCTGGCTCAAGTTCACCGCCCTCCTGGTGCCGGCCCTCGTGCTGCTGACGCTGTGGCGCCGCGACGGGGACACGGTCGGAACGGGTTACCCGACGGCCCGATCCGACGTCACCGTCACGCTGGCCTCGGAAACCGCCGTGCACTCACCGGTCCTCGGAACACTTGACATCGTGGGCACTCTCGACGGTGCGGCCGTGCGGGGACCGGTTACCGTCACCGTTGGTGCCCACGTCCTGGGCTCTGGCACCGTCGTGGTCCTGCATCCCGGAGATGTGGTGCCGGTGATCGACCGGCTGCCGGCTCGAACCTCTGCACAGTGGCTGCAGCCCTTGGGCTCTGGTATCGACCATCCGCTGTACGCGACCTTGTCGCTGATCCTGGCCATCTGCCTGGGCACCATGGGGCTGCCGCACGTGCTGGTCCGTTTCTACACCAACCCGGACGGCCGAGAAGCACGACGCACGACCCTGATCGTGGTGGTGCTGCTGTCCGGCTTCTATCTGCTGCCCACCGTTTTCGGCATCCTCGGCCGGGCCTTCGTCCCCGATCTGCTGCTGACGGGACAGAGTGATGCCACGGTCCTCCTGCTGCCGGAACGAATGTTTCCGGGTTGGCCCGGGATCGCCCTCGGCGCCGTGGTCACCGCTGGAGCGTTCGCCGCCTTCCTGTCCACGGCTTCCGGACTGACCGTGTCGGTCGCCGGGGTGCTGGCCCAGGACTTCTTCCCCCAGGGCCGGAAGGTGCTGCGGCACAGCCGGATCGGCGCGTTCAGAGTGGGTGCCGTGCTGGCCGTCGGCATCCCGTACGTCCTGAGCCTCTTCGGCCGGAACCTCAGCCTGGCCGCAGTGGTCGGCCTGGCCTTCGCGGTCGCGGCCTCGACGTTCTGCCCGCTGCTGGTGCTGGGAGTCTGGTGGCCGAGGCTGACCCCGGCCGGGGCTGTCGCCGGGCTCCTGGTCGGCGGCGGACTCGCGACGAGCGCTGTGCTGGTGACGATCACCTTGCCGCTCCCCGCCGGATGGGCTGCCACCCTGCTGGCCCAACCGGCCGCATGGTCGGTACCGATCGCCTTCCTGGTGATGGTGGTCGTCTCGCTCTCGACCTCCCACTCGATACCGCCGGGTGTCGGTCGGGTGATGGCGAGGCTCCACCTGCCCGAGGCGCCTGCCGGGGAACCCGGGTCCGGCGAACGCCTCTGAGGCGCGGCGCCGTTCGGCCCGTCCGACCGACCGCTCGTCGCACACGGGCCGTCATCCGGCGCAGCGTCCGCCCTCCCGCCGCAACGCCCCTACCGGCCACCTCGGACTCCTGTCACCTTCATCACAGGCGGCAACGAGGCCGCCGGCAACTGATCCCAGGCACTGCCCGGCGATCGGAAGGAGTGCCACCGCATGGCAATGAGGACCGCACCAGCCGCATCAACCAAGGCTTCGGCCCAGCCCGCCGAGTCGTCGACGAAGCCCGCGCCGTCGTCGCCCCTCATCACCGAGAACTCCACCCCGGCATCACGAGTGGCTGACCCTGGCCCCCTTGGACTGGCTGCGTTCGCGATGACGACTTTCTTCCTGTCGGTCGTCAACGCGGGCCTGGTCCCGGCATCGGTGACCGGCGGCATCCTGGCCCTCGCCTTCTTCTACGGTGGTGTCGCGCAGATCCTGGCCGGGATGTGGGAGTTCATCAAGGGCAACACCTTCGGGGCCGTCGCCTTCACCTCCTACGGTGCGTTCTGGATGGCGGTCTGGTACCTGATCGACCGCGGCGTCCTGGCCGGCATGGGCGCGGACGAGGGCAAGGGTTTCGGCCTGTTCCTGTTGGGCTGGACCATTTTCACCGTCTACATGTTCATCTGCTCGACCCGGACGACCGGGGTGCTGATCGCCGTGTTCGGCGTGCTCACGCTGACCTTCCTCTTCCTGACCATCGGTGCGTTCGGTGCTTCCACCGGCATGACGAAGGTCGGCGGCTGGCTCGGCCTGGTCACGGCGGCGCTCGCCTGGTACGGCTCGATGGCCGGCGTGATGAATGCGACCGCGAAGCGCCTGGTCCTGCCGACCTTTCCCCGCGCATGACGAGCACGCTGTCGAACCTCTCCCAGGAATCACGCAGCTTCGCCCCGACGGGCGCTTTCGCGGCGCAGGCGAACGTCACCGCAGCGGCCTACGCCGAAGCGGAAGCGGACGGTCCCGCATTCTGGGCCCGTCAGGCCGAGCGGTTGTCCTGGGAGACTCCATGGAGTGCGGCGCTTGACTTCTCGGACGCACCGTTCGCCAGGTGGTTCGTCGGTGGCCGGATCAACGTCGCCTACAACTGCGTCGATCGGCATGTCGAATCCGGCCACGGCGGCCAGGTCGCCTACCACTTCGAGGGTGAGCCGGGCGATCGACGATCGATCACCTACACCGAGCTCAAGGACGAGGTCTGCCAGGCCGCGAACGCCCTGCTGGAGCTCGGCGTGAAGGCCGGCGACCGGGTGGCGATCTACCTGCCGATGATTCCCGAGACGGTGGTCGCGATGCTGGCCTGCGCCCGTATCGGGGCGCCGCACACCGTCGTCTTCGGCGGATTCTCGGCCACCGCCCTCTCCGATCGGATCCTCGACTGCGACGCGAGAGTCGTCATCACCGCCGACGGCGGTTGGCGGCGCGGAGCACCGTCGGCCCTCAAGCCGGCCGTCGACGAGGCGCTGCTGAAGTGCCCGGACGTGCGCTCCGTGCTGGTCGTCCGGCGCACTGCCCAGGACGTCGCCTTCACTGCCGGCCGGGACGTCTGGTGGCACGACGTGGTGGCTTCGCAGTCCACGGACCACACCCCGGAGTTCTTCGACGCCGAGCACCCGCTCTACGTCATGTACACCTCCGGCACTACCGGGAAGCCCAAAGGCATCCTGCACACCACCGGCGGTTACCTGACCCAGGTCGCCTACACCCACCACGCCGTCTTCGACCTGAAGCCGGACACCGATGTGTACTGGTGCGCAGCGGATATCGGCTGGGTCACCGGCCACAGCTACATCGTCTACGGGCCCCTGGCGAACCGCACCACCTCGGTGCTGTACGAGGGCGTGCCCAACAGCCCGCACGAGGGCCGGTGGTGGGAGATCGTCGACCGCTACCGGGTGACGCTCCTCTACACCGCCCCGACCACCATCCGCACCTTCATGAAATGGGGTGACGACATCCCGGCCCGCTACGACCTGTCGTCGCTGCGGTTGCTCGGATCGGTGGGCGAGCCGATCAATCCGGAAGCCTGGATGTGGTATCGCAGGAACATCGGCCACGACCGCTGCCCGATCGTCGACACCTGGTGGCAGACGGAGACCGGGGCGATGATGATCAGTCCGCTCCCCGGCGTCACCGCGACGAAGCCCGGTTCGGCGACCAGGGCGCTCCCCGGAATCAGCGCGGACGTGGTCGACGACGAAGGACATCCGGTCCCCAACGGCTCGGGTGGTCTGCTGGTGCTGACGAAACCGTGGCCGGCCATGTTGCGGGGCATCTGGGGGGACGAGGCCCGGTTCCGCGAGACCTACTGGTCCCGGTTCGCCGAACAGGGCTACTACTTCGCCGGTGACGGCGCCAAGAAGGACGAGCAAGGAGACCTGTGGTTGCTGGGCCGCGTCGACGACGTGATGAACGTGTCCGGGCACCGGATCTCGACGACCGAGGTGGAATCGGCCCTGGTGTCGCATCCGGCGGTGGCTGAGGCGGCCGTGGTCGGCGCGACCGACGACACCACCGGACAGGGCATCGTTGCGTTCGTGATCCTGCGAAATCACGTCCTGCCCAACGGTTCCAGCGAAGATCTGGTGCAGGAGCTGCGCGCGCACGTGGCCCACGAGATCGGCCCGATCGCCAAGCCCCGGCAGATCATGGTGGTACCCGAACTGCCGAAGACGCGGAGCGGCAAGATCATGCGTCGGCTCCTGCGCGACGTCGCCGACCACCGCGAACTGGGTGATGTCACGACGTTGACCGACTCGTCGGTGATGGCGCTGATCGGTGCGGGGATGCCGACGGCCGCGGCCGAGGACTGACCCGGCGGAATAGTCACCACGGCGGGGAGGTTGGAAGTTGGATGAACCTTCCGCTCTCCATCCTCGATCTGGCGCCGATCAACAAGGGACAGAGTGTCGGCGACGGCATCGCCGCGAGCGTCGCGCTGGCCCAGAAGGCGGAGGCCTTCGGGTATCGCCGCGTCTGGTACGCCGAGCACCACAACATGTCCTCGATCGCCTCGTCGGCGACGAGCGTGCTGATCGCCCACGTGGCTGCCAACACCTCGACGATCCGTCTCGGCGCCGGCGGGGTGATGCTGCCGAACCATTCGCCACTGACCATCGCGGAGCAGTTCGGCACCCTCGCCTCCATCCACCCCGGACGGATCGATCTGGGTCTCGGGCGGGCACCGGGTTCGGATCAGCTGACGGCTCGCGCGATGCGGCGCGACCCGAACTCTTCCGACCGGTTCCCGGATGACGTCCTGGAGCTACAGGGCTATCTCGGCAAGAAATCCCTGGTCCCCGGGGTGAGCGCCGTGCCGGGACAGGGCACCGAGGTGCCCCTGTACATCCTCGGGTCGTCGCTGTTCGGGGCCCAGCTCGCAGCCGCGTTCGGACTTCCGTTCGCCTTCGCCTCCCACTTCGCCCCGGCCGCCCTCCTCGAGGCGCTGGCCATCTACCGCCGGGATTTCCAGCCGAGCACCCAGCTCGACGAGCCCTACGCCTTCGCAGCCGTCAACGTGATCGCCGCCGACACCACGCAGGAGGCGCAGCGGGAGCTCCTGCTGGTGAAACGGGCCAGGGTGTCCCTGCTGTACGGGCGGGGCGGCCGGACGTTCACCGATGAGGAGGCCGACCTCGTCATCGAATCCGACGCCGGCCGTCAGGTCGAGCAGATGGTCCGCTACTCGGCGGTGGGCACGCCCTCCGAGGTGCGCGACTACCTCGAGGAATTTTCCGAGCTCACCGGCGCGGACGAGCTGATCACCGCCCATCAGTCGTCCAACACGGCGTCCCGCCTGCGCTCGGTGGAACTGACGGCCGACGCGATGGCCTTGGCGACAGCCGGCTGACCGCTTCTGTCCCCACTTGCTGCCGCTGGACAAAGGTGTTCTGCTGCTGTGACCTGGAACATAGGTCTCATGCAGTCAGCCCGGCAGGGGTCGGGCGGAAAGGAACTCCATGCGCCTCCAGCGCAGCAAGGTTGTCATCGTGGCCGGCCTTCTCCTCGCCGGCCTCCTCGTCCCGGTCGGCACCGCCGGAGCGTCGACAGCCCAGGCGAGCCCGCCGGCTTCACCGAGCACCACGACGCCCGCCACCGGTCTCGGCCCGAACGTCGTCGTGTTCTCACCGTCGATGCCGCAGGCCCGGATCCAGTCGACCGTCGATTCGATCGCCGCCCAGCAGATCGGAAACCAGTTCGGCCCCCAGCGGTACTCGCTGTTCTTCCAACCCGGTACCTACGGCACGCCCACCTCCCCGCTGATCTTCGACGTCGGCTACTACACGCAGGTCGCCGGCCTCGGCAAGGAACCAGGTGCGGTCACGATCAACGGGTCGATCAACGTCAGGAACCAATGCGACCACAACGGGAGCTGCCTGGCGCTGAACAACTTCTGGCGCTCGCTGTCCAACCTGACGATCGACGTCGCCGGCGAGACCGGCTGCCGCAAGAACACCGAGTTCTGGGCGGTGTCCCAGGCCGCGCCGATGCGCCGGGTCCAGGTCAATGGCCTCCTCTCCCTGATGGACTACTGCAGCAACCCGTCGTTTGCCAGCGGCGGCTTCATCGCCGACTCGAAGTTCACCGGCGCCCCTGTGGTGAGTGGATCCCAACAGCAGTTCCTGGTGCGCAACAGCGACCTGGCCGGCTGGAGCAACGGGGTCTGGAACCAGGTCTTCGCCGGCACCGTCGGCGCACCGGCCCAGAGCTTCGGCGGCGCTCAGCCGTACACCACCCTCGACACCACGTCCGTCAGCGCCGACGCGCCCTACCTCTACACCGACGCCCGCGGGGCGTACCGCGTGATGGTCCCTGCGGTGCAGCACAACTCGGTCGGGACGTCATGGTCGAGCGGGGCCACGGCGGGTACCTCGAAGCCGCTCCGAGACTTCTTCGTCGCCAATCCGAAGACCCCGCTGACGGCGATCAACTTCGCGCTGCTGCTGGGCAGGGATCTGATCCTGACGCCCGGCGTCTACGCACTGGGTGGACCCATCATCATCAGCCGTCCCGACACCGTGGTCCTCGGGCTGGGATTCGCGACGCTGAGCCCGCAGCGCGGTACTGCGGCCATGGTGGTGCTCGACGTCCCCGGCACCAAGCTCTCCGGGGTCATCTTCGACGCCGGCCCGAAAAATTCGCCGGTGCTGCTCCAGGTCGGCGCCCGCACCGGATTCCACTGCGGCGAACTTCAACGGGGTGGCAAGGCTTCGGATCCGACCCAGATCCAGGATGTCTTCTTCCGGATCGGCGGAGCAAGTGCCGGCAAGGCCACCACCAGCCTGATCGTCAACAGCTCCGACGTGGTGCTGGATGACATCTGGGCGTGGCGGGCCGATCACGGCACGGGTGTGGGTTGGACCGTCAACACGGCGGACCACGGCGTCATCGTCAACGGCGATAACGTCAGCGCCTTCGGTCTTTTCGTCGAGCACTACCAGAAGACCGAGGTGACCTGGGACGGCCAGGGCGGCAGCACGGTGTTCTTCCAGAACGAGATGCCGTACGACCCGCCCAGCCAGGCGGCCTGGTCGCTGAGCCCGACCTTCAAGGGCTATCCGGCGTTCGTGGTGTCGCCGCGGGTCCGGACGTTCGAGGGCTACGGGATGGGGAGCTACAGCTTCTTCAACCAGGGTCTGCCCATCGCGGCCACGACGGCCTTCCAGGTCCCGCAAGAGCCCGGCGTGCGGATGCACGACCTCCTCACCGTCTTCCTGGACGGATCAGGATCGATCGACTCCGTCATCGACGGCACCGGTGCGCCCGTCACCGCAGCGCTTCCTGGCACTGCCAGCCAGGTGGTCAGCTACCCGTGACAACTCGGTGGCCGACCCGAATCCGGCGGGTCGGCCACCGAGCTGCTCGAGCCTCCGCGACGGATGGGCCGGTCCCCACACGACCCTTCCCGGAGCGGCCGTCGTACGGTGAGCACAACAACCGGTCGACGAAGGCAGACGCTCACCGTGCAGATGTTCTCCGAACCGGCACTGCCGGGTTGCGCAACCACCGCCGATCTGGCCGCTCTGCAGGTCCGACTGGAGGCGGGCGGGATCGAGTTGATCGTCGGCACCATCGTGGACATGGCCGGCGTGATCAGGGCGAAATCCGTTCCGGCGGAACGGGTGGAATCCTTCCACCGCCGCGGACTCGGCGCATCACCGACGTTCAACGCCTTCTGCGTCGACGGCGCCGGCATCGCCTTCACCCCGGCGATCGGCGTCACCGGCGACCTCCGCCTTCGACTGGAGCCCGGCTCCCTGGCCGCGATCGGCGACCAGATCGCCTGGGGTCCGGTGGAGTTCTTCGATCAGCAGGGTCGACCCGACCCCGGCTGCGCACGAGGACGGCTGCGGACGGTGGTCGCGGAGGCTCAGATCGCCGGCGTCGATGTTCTGGTGGGCTCGGAACTCGAGTTCGTCCTGACCGACCTGACGGGCGAACGTCTGACGGCCGGCACCTGGCTGCCCTACGGCGCCGCACCCCTGCTGGCGTGCAGTGCTTTTCACACCGATCTACTCCGAACGTTCACCGCTGCCGGTCTTCCGGTCGAGCAGGTCCATGCCGAATACGGCACCGATCAATTCGAGATCTCCCTCCCCCCGGCTCCTCCCCTGCGCGCCGCCGATCAGGTGGTGCTGGCCAGGGTGCTGCTCGGGCGAGTGGCCGGTCGGCACGGGTTCGGCATTTCCTTCTCCCCTCTCCCGTTCGTCGGTGCTGCGGGAAACGGTGCGCACCTGCACATCTCGTTCGTCTCCGACGGGCAGCCGCTGTTGTCGGGTGGTAGCGGGCCCCACGGCCTGCAGCCGGCCGGTGCCTCCGCACTAGGAGGGATCGTCACCGGCCTCCCGGAATTCATCGCGGTACTCGCCGGCTCCCCGCTGTCCGGGAGTCGACTCGGACCCGGTACCTGGGCCGGCGCGTACGCGTGCTGGGGTCTGGAGAACCGGGAGGCTGCAGTTCGACTCTGTGGCGCCACCCCCGGCGACCCGTCCGGCACCAACATCGAGGTGAAGTGCATCGACCCGACGGCCAACCCCTATCTGGCGGTGGCGACCGTCCTGGGTCTGGCATTGCGCGGGATCGAGCTGGCCGCAGCACTTCCCGACGAGGTGGCGGTGAATCCCTCGTCCATCCCCGGTGATCCGGTCCCCCGGTTGTCCCACGATCCGGCCGAGGCGGCCGAACTGCTCGCGAATTCTGCGCTCGCCCAGCAGATTCTCGGTGGACGGATCGTCGAGTCCTTGCTCGCCGTCCGGCGCTGGGAGCTGGCCGCGTACGCCGAGACTCCACTGGAGGACATGACTGTCGCGCTCCGCAGGGTGTGGTCGGCATGAATTCACCCGACCCCTTTGCCGGGCTGATTCAGGCCGTACCGACGGGGCTGGCTGACTCGTTGACCCGCCTCTCGCTGATCGATCATCACGTGCACGGGTGTTTCGCCGGGCCGATCTCGCGAGCCACGCTCGAGGAGTCGCTGAACGAGGGCTCCCCCGATCCGATCCCACCGTGGATGACGCAGTTCGACTCCCAGCTCGGTTTTGCCGTTCGGCGTTGGTGTGCACCGGTCCTCGGGCTGGAGGCTCACGCCGAGGCGGACGACTACGTTGCCGCGAGGTCGTCCCTGGGAACCGAGGATCTGTCCCGCCGCATGTTGACCGCTGCCGGCGTCGGGACATGGGTGGTCGACACCGGTTTCGCCGGCGATCAGATCGTATCGGCTCCGGTGCTGTCGACCTGGTCGGGAGGCGAGTCGGTGGAGATCATCCGGCTGGAATCCCTGGCGGAATCCCTGATGGCCAAAGGGATCCGGCCGCGGGACTACGTGGAGGCCCTCCGCACCGGGCTTCGTGATCTCGGCCCGCAGGTGGTGGGCACGAAGACCGTGGTGGCCTACCGGTGCGGTTTCGACATCGACTGGGCTGTGCCGTCATCCGCAGAAGTCGTTGCGGCGGTGCAGGAGTGGGCCACGGAAGTCGCCGAGGGGCGAGCCATCCGCCTGACGTCCCCGGTGCTCGCGGCCTTCGGTATCCACCAGGCGGCGCTGGCCGGCCTGCCCATCCAGTTCCACGTCGGTTTCGGCGACCGGGATCTCGACCTGCACCGGGTCGATCCAATGCTGCTGCTCCCCCTGTTGCGCGACCCGGTGGTAGCCGCCGTGCCGGTTCTGCTGCTCCACTGCTATCCGTTCCAGCGGCAGGCCGGGTACCTGGCGCAGGCCTTCGACCAGGTGTACTTCGACGTCGGCCTCTCGGTGAACCACGTGGGCGCGCGCTCGACGGCGCTGCTGGCCGAATCATTGGAGCTGGCCCCGTTCGCCAAGCAGCTGTACTCCTCCGACGCCTTCGGCCCACCCGAGTTGCACATGCTCGGCGCCGTCCTCTGGCGCCGCGGCATGGGCGACGTGCTCGGCAGCTGGATCCGTCAGGGCGATTGGGCCGAGAAGGACGCAATCCGAGTCGCGGCGATGATCGGTCGCCACAACGCCGAGCGGGTCTACGGACTCTGACTGCGGCGCAGGGTGTACCCGCGTCATGTCGCTGGATGCTGCCGCCGGAGCGAAAGCTCAAGCAGGATGGGTCACATGAACACAATTTTCCTGGCGTCTTCGTCGTCGAGCAAGGACGACAGCAAGCTCGGCACCTTCGACATGAGCGCTGTTCCGGAAGTGGGCGAAATCGTCGAGCTCCAAGGTGCTGACTACGTCGTCGTCTCCCGTCGCTGGAGGCCCAAGAAGCTGCTGTCGAGCGTCACCGTGACGGTCGAGAAGGTATGAGGGGCTCAATCTGTTGAACGCGTCGCCATCGGCGCCGAGCCGGCGTCATCGCCAGGGCGCCGCGCAGCCCGACAGCCAGCAGCAGACCACCGACGGCGGGTAGCGCCGCGGTGGGCGGGAGCCAACTCCTCGGGGCACGCCGGGTCGATACGATGAGGACCGGAAGATGGGGGAATCGCGATGGTCAGCGAGCGATGAGATGACGCCACGCCGACTCGGACTACTCGTGATGGCCGTCGCGCTGCTCGCGGTGTTGGTCATGTCGGGCCTGCGGCCGCACCTCGTGACCGGAACCGCGCAGGCCACGCCGATTCCCGGGCCTCCCGGGGTCGGTGACTGCGTCACCGACCCCGTCAAGCGCCCGACGGTGGCCGCCGGCGGCAGCGCGTCGCTGATCCAGGTCTACCCGCGACAGAAGATCGGGCCGTGCAATGGTCTCCGATACGGCGAGATCACCCGCGTCATCAGTGATCCGAGTCCCGTGGTGGTCGAAGGGACGGCCACGTACCAGAGCATCAGCGACCCCAACATCAACGTTTGCTACGACAGCAACTCGGCCTACCTCGGTCAGGCGACGCAGCCGATCTTCGGCCTCTGGTCGCCCACCGGGACCGCCGTGGCCTGGCCGGCCCTGTCCAGACCCTCTCCGCGCCAGGAGGCAGCCGGGCAACACTGGTTGGCATGCGTCGTCTCGGTTCTCCCGAACGTGATCGCCTCGACCAACTCGGACGCGGCTCCCTACACGGAATCGCTTCGTCATGCCCTGCAGAACGGCCACAACCGGAACCTGATCGGCTACTGCATCAAGACCGCTGCGTGGGACCAGGGAAGCGAAAGCGGCGCGTGCGGCTTGCCGCATGTCCTGGAGATTTTCGCCGGCGGCTTCACCGGCCAGCATTCCGCAACGCGCGCCGAGTTGGAGGCGAGTTGCCTCCGGGTGGTCCGCGAACTCACCGGCATCGCCGACCCGACGGCCGACGGTGGGCTGTCGGTGCAGCTGTACGCCGCCACCTCCGACAGTGCGCAGGTCTCCGGAGCACAGATTCCGGCGGAAGCGAGCCTGCAGTGCGGTGTGGTCACGACCGGAGGTCGGCAGCTCAAGGGCAGCCTGCTGGCCCTGGGCACCCTGCCGATCCCCTGGGCCTGAACGAGGCCGGCGCGAGGACGGACGCGACCGACCGCCGATCGATCCTTGACCTTCGTAAGGGAGTCTGACTTACTGGGTTCGAACCGCGGTTGGGTTCTCGTGAGCTGTCCGAACAACTCTCCGGTAGGAGCAGTCATGCGACATTCCCGTGCCTACGGTGCTTTTCATCCCTTCCGTCCGTTTCGGACGGTCGCGCTGCTCGCCGCGCTGTCGCTGACGGTCGCCGGCCTGGCGGTCCCGGCGGCTGCGGCCGATCCTTTGCCTGCCGCGGTTCCCGCGTCTGCCTACCTGAGCACCAGCGCACCGGCGATCTCCTCCGTTGTCCCGAAGCCGGTCACCTCCGTCCCCGGCACCGGCGTCTTCACCCTCGCCAAGGGCAGCCGGATCGTCGCGACCCAGTCGGCTACGACATCAGTCGCCCGCTCCTTGGGTGCTGACCTCCGACCGTCGACCGGCTTTGCCCTGCCCGTCGTCTCCGGTCCGGCCCGGAACGGGGACATCACCCTGAGCCTCGGCGCGGTCCCCGGCCTCTCGGCAGATCAACAGGCCGAGGGCTACCGGGTCGAGGTGACGACCCACGGCGTGCTTCTCCAGGCCAAGACGACCCACGGGCTGTTCAACGCCGTGCAGACACTCCGTCAGCTACTGCCGTCCTGGATCGACAGCCCGACACGGCGCTCCGGTCCGTGGACCATCTCCTCGACCAGGATCACCGACTACCCGCGCTACGCCTACCGCGGCATCATGCTCGACATCGCACGGCACTTCGAATCACCCGCCGTGGCCGAGGAACTCATCGACCAGGCATCGGCCTACAAGATCAACACCTTCCACCTGCATCTGAGCGACGACCAGGGATTCCGCATCGTCATCAACGGTTTTCCCCGCCTGACGTCGATCGGCGCCAAGGGGGCAGTGGGCACCGACGGTCGGACGGTGGATCCGGGCGGCTTCTGGACCCAGGCGCAGTACCGCTCGTTCGTCGCCTACGCCGCAGCACATTTCATGACGGTGATCCCGGAGGTCGACAGCCCCGGCCACACCAACGCGATCATCAATGCCGAATTCGGCGACACCGCCAATCCCTACCTCGACGGTCACCCGGCCGACATCAACTGCAGCACCAACCATCCGCCGGTGTGGAACTACACCGGCGACGTCGGCTACAGCGCACTCTGCCCGGAGAGCGCCAACACCTGGACCCTCCTGACGGCCATCGTCCAGCAGCTCGGCGCGATGTCCTCCAGCCGGTACTACGACCTCGGCGGCGACGAGACCCCGTCGACCACCCTGGCGGAGAACCGTTATGCGGCGCTGGTCAACCGTGAGGCGCGGATCGTCAAGGCGACCGGCAAAACTGCCATGGGCTGGGCCGAGATCTCCGGGCCAGGAACCACTCTCGCGCCCGGATCCGTCGCCGAGTACTGGAACCCGGCCTCCGGAAGCGATCCGGACACCGTCTCGGCCACCGATGCGGTCAAGAAGCACATGAAGATCGTCATGGCGCCGGCCACGCATGCCTACCTCGACCAGCGCTACACCGAGACGGTGCCGGCGGTGCTGGGCCAGACGTGGGCCTGCGAGAAGGGTTGCGACATCGACCAGTTCTACAACTGGGACCCGAGCACCTACGTCACCGGCGTGACCGACCACGACGTCATCGGGGTCGAGGGCGCGATGTGGACCGAGACGATCCGCAACCTGTCCGAGATCGACTACCTGGTGATGCCGCGCCTGTTGGCGCTGGCCGAGCTGGCGTGGTCGCCGAAGGTCACCCGGACGGTGAAAAGCCCGGCCTACCAGTACTTCCTGGGTCGTCTCGGCGCCCAGGGCGACCGCCTCCAGGCTGCCGGGGTGAACTTCTACCCGACCCCGGAGGTCCGGTGGCGGCTGGACCTGACGGCCGGTGCCGCCACCCTCGACCGGACCCGGACGGTGCAGGGCCCGCTGGCGACCGTGGCCGCTCCGGGCCGGACGACCGACACCCTGACGGTCAAGATCAACTGGGGTGACGGCCACAGCAGCCCCGGCACGCTCAGCGGGGATCCGGCGGTCAACACCTCGATCAACGGCCTCTACGCGGTGCAGGGCGACCACACCTACTCAGGTGCGGAATCCCACCGGGTCACCATCACCGTGTCGGCACCAGGGACGGCGACGGTCACCACGTCGGTCAGCTTGCGCAGCAACCGGTAACGACGGCCGTGCCATGATCTCCGGCATGGCATCCGGAATCGGTCTCAGGCGGCGCGGTCCGCTGGTGGTGACGACGTCGAGCGCCGTGCGGATCATCAACGAGCGCGCGGTCTTCGACGACATCGCCGGACGTCCGGAAGCCTCGGTGGCCGAACTCGTGGCCAGCACCGGCCTGTCGAAGCCGACGGTGACCCTCGCCGTCAACAACCTCGAGCGTCTCGGCCTGCTCGACCAGCAGGCCCGCCGCACCGGCAACACCGGTCGGACCCCGCGGGTCTACCGCATCCACGGCCGCGCCGGGACGGTGGTCGCCCTCGATGTCGGGCGCGCGTGGCTGCGCGTGGCGGTGGTGACGCTGGCCGGGGAGGTGCTGCAGCGGAGCGAGGTCAAGACGCGCCTGCGTTCCGGTCGGATCCTGCTCGACCAGATCGAGCAGGTCAGCCGGGACGCCGTCGAGGCGGCCCGGCGGCAGTGGGACGAGCTGACCCTCGTGGTCCTCGGCGGTCCCGGCGTGTTCGACGCCGAGAACGACATCATCCGCCTGGCACCGAATCTGCCCGGCTGGGAACGCACGGACACGGTGCCCGAACTACGGCGACGGCTGGGTGCCCCGCTGCAGATCGAGAACGACGTGAACCTGGCCGCGATCGCCGAGACGGCCCGCGGGTCGGGGCCCGACTTCGTCTTCGTCTCGGCGGGGACCGGCCTCGGCATGGGGATCGTGCTGAACGGACGGCTGCTGCGGGGTGCACAGGGCGCGGCCGGCGAACTGGCCTACCTGCCGTTCGCGCCGGGCGACCCAACCTTCAGCCCCGGTCACCGTCATCCGCGGTTGGAGACATCGGTCGCACCGCAGAGCATCGTCAACCGGGCCAGAGACGAGGGCCTGGCGGATGTTTCGTCGTCTGAGCAGGTCTTCGCAGCAGCACGGGCCGGGCAACCGGCGGCCGACCGCGCGGTCCTCGAGGAGGGCTACCACCTGGGGACCGTCATCGCGGCGGTGGTGGCCGTGATCGATCCGGGGAAGGTGGTGCTGGCCGGCGGGATCGGCCGCAACGGCGACCTGCTGCTCGGCCCGATCCGCAGCCGCCTCCGCGAGCTCGTGCCGCTGCGCCCGCCGGAGGTGACGGTGTCGGCCACCGGTCCGGACGGATCGCTGCTGGGCGCCATCGACGTCGGCGTGGCCGGGGCCCGTGACACCGCCTTCACGAGGGCCCAGCGCAGCGACCGCGGGCGGGACCAGGACTCAGCGCTGACGCAGAAAACCCCCAGCTCGCCGTAGCGGACTGGGGGAGTTCAGATGTGGTGGCCAGGGCCGGGATCGAACCGGCGACCTTCCACTTTTCAGGCGGACGCTCGTACCGACTGAGCTACCTGGCCTCAAACAACAGGCCGGACCCAGTGAACTGGACCCGGCCCGCGTTTGGCGACCCCGACGGGACTTGAACCCGCGACCTCCGCCGTGACAGGGCGGCGCGCTAACCAACTGCGCTACGGGGCCTTGAGGTGAAACAAGGCCTACTGCGTACCCCCAACGGGATTCGAACCCGTGCTGCCGCCGTGAAAGGGCGGAGTCCTAGGCCGCTAGACGATGGGGGCCTAGACGATGAAGCCGGGAACCGTTGAATCAAAAAACACCCGGCTCCAACGGCTGTCCGTTGGGAGCTACGGAAGCATACGACATCAGCGGACCGACCTCCAAAACGCCGAGGCAGCCCTGGCATCACCTGTCACGGATTGAGCGTGACCTGCGCAAACACCGTCGACTCGTGGACCCGACTCCACCGGAGCAGACGGCCCGGCGTCGGCCAGGTCACATCGAGCCCGCAGAAGTTGCGAAGAGACAGGGCTTCCGCACCTCGCGTCACCTCTGCTAGCGTCCTCCCTCGAAGGTCATGAGTGCCAGCGGATAGCTCCGGCTTGCTGGCCGGCAACCCTCCTACCGCGGTGGGGTGCCCCGGATGAAGACCTGGCTTGGTGCGAGGTGCATCCGGCAAGCGCGGGCCCCTGGTCTATCCGGTGGTCCGAAGGACCCTGAGGATCTTTGATGACCGCTGTTCTCGACCGTCCCGACTGGATTTCCGCGACGTCAGCCGCCGAACGGCCCCGCTGGTGCGCCGAATCCCCCGTCGCTCCCGCCCACGGAGTCGTCCACCCGCACGCTCCCGGGCTGGACATCGTCGGCGCCCACTCGCAGGTCCCGCTGGCCGGTGGCGGCCAGGTGGAGTACGCCAACCTCGACCACGGCGCCTCGGCTCCGGCGTTGCGAATCGTCCGCGACACCGTCGACGCGCTGCTCGAGCGGTACGCCAGCGTCCACCGCGGCGCCGGCTGGCACTCGAAGGTCTGCACGTCGCTCTACGAGGGCTCCCGCGCACCGATCCGCGACTTCGTCGGTGGGCGCGCTGACGACGTCGTCCTGTTCACCAAGCACACCACCGACTCCTTCAACCTGCTGGCCCACTGCCTGCCGACGCGGACCACGGTCGTCGTGTTCGAGACCGAGCACCACGCCGCGTTGCTGCCCTGGAACCGTCCGGGGATCAACGTGGTGCGGTTGGCCGCCCCGTCGTCGCCGGCCGAGGCCGTCAGTGCCGTCGATGACGCGCTGCGCACCCGCCCCGCCGGCCCGGCTCTCCTGGTCGTCACCGGCGCGTCCAACGTCACCGGCGAGATCTGGCCGGTCCGGGCGCTGGCCGCGGTGGCTCGCTCCCGTGGAGCCAGGGTCGCCCTCGACGCGGCCCAGCTGGCGCCGCACCGCCCGTTCTCGATCGCCGAGCTCGGTGTCGACTACGTCGCCCTGTCCGGCCACAAGCTCTATGCCCCTTACGGTTCCGGCGCATTGGTCGGTCGCGCGGATTGGCTGGCCGCGGCCGACCCGTACCTGATCGGCGGCGGCGCGACGGCATCCGTTACCGATGACGAGACTACGTGGAAGCCGCTCCCGGACCGTCACGAGGCCGGTTCGCCGAACGTTCCGGGTGCGGTCGCGTTGGCCACGGCGTGCCACGTGCTGGCCAAGGCGGACCGACCATCGCTGGCCGCGAGCGAGCAGTCGCTGACCGACGTGCTCCGCGACGGTCTCCGCGAGATCCCCGGTGTAACAGTGCATTCCCTTTTCGGTGGGCAGGTGGAGACCATCGGCGTCCTCACGTTCACCATCGCCGGCCAGTCATCAGCCGTGGTCGCCGCGGCCCTGTCGGCCGAGCACGGCATCGGGGTCCGCGACGGCGCGTTCTGCGCGCAGCCGTTGGTGCGCAAGTTGCTGGGTGCGGCTGGTTGCAACGTCGAGGACGGCACCGGTCACGCGATCCGGGCCTCGGTCGGTCTCGGCACCACCACCGAGCACGTCGACCGTCTGGTCGGCGCGGTGGAATCCATTGCGGCACAGGGCCCGCGCCGCCGTTACCTCTCGGTGGACGGCCGCCCGACGCCCGCCGTCGACGACCGCCGGCTCCCGTTCATCGCCCCCTGGCAGTAACAGCCCCGCCGCGCGGCGACCTACGCGTACTCCGCGCATACCGTTCTGCCCGGCGCATACGGTTGAGCCCGAATTCCTCGTCCAAGCGGCGATTTCGGTCACTTCCGTATGCGCGGCGCACTTCTGCATGGGCTGAAGCGAGGAGCGGCGGCGCCGGGGCGGGCGGCCCGCGAGAGGGTTCCGCGCTGCGCATACGGTTCTGACCAAATTCGTTGCCAACGCGGCGATTTCGGTCGCTTCCGTCTGCGCAGCGCAGTTCCGTCTGCGCAGCGCACTTCTGTATGCGCAGCGCAGTTCCGTCTGCGCAGCGCAGTTCCGTATGCGCAGTGCACTTCCGTATGCGCAGTGTTCGTCAGGGATTCTGCGCTGGATCAGGCCTCGTGCTTGCCGTGATCGGTTCCGGATCCCACGCTCTGGCCGTTGGCCAGGAGGTCAGACTCGGCGATCAGATCGGCCACCGCGACGTGCTCGCCCGTTGCCTCCGGCGAATGTGCCGGAACGTGGTGGCCGGCAGTGCCGTCCACGGATTCCGATGGCGCGGACGCGGGAACACCCTGACCGCCCACATCCGAGGCGGCCCCGGCGGATCCGAGAGTGGCCGTCGCCGTTGCGGTGGCGGTCGTTCCGGCCGGGGTCGGCAGGGTCTCGGCGTCGAGGCTGGCCTGCTCCATCTGCGTCTCCTGCAGCGCGGACATGGTGCGCAGCGGAACCTGCTTGATCATCGTGACCAGCCCGAAAGCGATCGCCATGCAGATCGCACCGCAGATGTAGACCACGTGCGTCGAGCTGACGAATCCGACCTGGTAGGGGTGCGCGATCAGCGGATCGATCTTGCTCAGGAAGGACGAGTCGATCGTCAACTGACCACCGAGCGACCCGAGGTAGGACTGGACGGGTTGACCGGCAGCAGCTGCCGCCTTGCCTGCCGCCTGCTGGAACGAGGGGTCGGCCGAGGACACCCTGACCGCCTTGCCGATGTTGTCCGGCAGCGTGTTGAAGAGCAAGGACAAGAAGACGCCGACACCCAGCGTTCCGCCGAGCTGACGGAAGAAGGTCGCGGACGAGGTGGCGACACCGATGTCCCGGGCCGGCACCGAGTTCTGCACGGCGATGAGCAGGGTCTGCATGCACAGCCCCAACCCGAGACCGACGAGCGCGAAGTAGACGGCCAGCTGTGGGTAGTTGGTGGTGACCTTGATCGTCAGGAGCAGCAGGAACGCCACCACCAGGATCGCCGTACCCATCACCGGGAAGATCTTGTACTTGCCGGTCCTGGAGGTGAGCTGGCCGGAGGCGATGGCGCCTACCATCAGGCCCACCATCAGCGGCAGCAACTGCAGGCCGGACTGGGTCGGAGTCACACCCTTCACCAACTGCAGGTAGAGCGGGAGCATCGAGATGGCGCCGAACATACCGACACCGACGAGGGCGTTGACGCCAAGGCCGATGCTGAAGGTCGGGGCCTTGAACAGCCGCATCGGGATCAGCGCTTCGTCCTTCATCTTGAACTCGACGAAGATGAATGCGGCGACTCCGACGATCGCAACAGCGATCAGGCCGAGGATGCGTCCCGAGGCCCAGCCCCAGGCGCTCCCCTGCTCGGCGACGATGAGGATCGGGACGATGCCGATGACGAGAGCCAGGGCGCCCCACCAGTCGATGCGGTGGTTACGACGGACGTGCGGGATGTGTAGCACCTTGTAGACGACGACCAGGGCAATGGCCCCGATCGGGACGTTGACCAGGAAGACCCAGCGCCATCCGGCGATGCCCAGGATGCTGCTGCTGCCCGCGAAGAACCCTCCGACCAGCGGCCCGATCACCGAGGAGGTGCCGAACACGGCGAGGAAGTAGCCCTGGTACTTGGCCCGTTCGCGGGGAGGCACGATGTCGGCCAGCACGGCGAAGGCCATCGAGAACAGACCACCGGCTCCGATGCCCTGGAAGGCGCGGAAGGCCGCCAGCATCGGCATCGAC
Source organism: Nakamurella sp. UYEF19 (assembly GCF_040546275.1). Classification (NCBI taxonomy): domain Bacteria; kingdom Bacillati; phylum Actinomycetota; class Actinomycetes; order Nakamurellales; family Nakamurellaceae; genus Nakamurella; species Nakamurella sp. UYEF19. The sequence continues at coordinate 169,243 of NZ_JBEPNO010000011.1, forward strand.
GTGGCGAACGAGCTCGCCGCCGACCCGACGATGAAGATCGAGATGGCGAACAGGAACAGGGGGCGCCGGCCGTAGATGTCCGACAGCTTGCCGTAGAGCGGGGTGGTCACCGTCGAGGTGATCAGGTACGCGGTCGTCACCCAGGCCTGGATGTTCAACCCGTGCAGGTCGTCACCGATGGTCCGGATGGCCGTGGAGACGATCGTCTGGTCGAGGGCGGCCAGCAGCATGCCCAGCAGCAGGCCGACCAGGATGGTGAGGATCTGTTTGTGGGACAACCCCGCCGGACTGGGCGGGGCCACGCTCTTCGGCGCGGATGTTTCGGTGGTGGCCATCAGTTGGACCTCTCGGTGCTGGCTTGCGGGTGTGGTGGTGTCGCTGCTTGTTGTTCGGGCAGCACGGGTTTCGGGTTCTGGAGGGAATGCGTCCGGCTCATCGTGTGGATGACCTCGTCGCGGCGGGATTCGAGCCGGTTGGTGTAGCAGCGGAGCAGTCGGAGGAAGTCGCTGCGGTCGAGATCCGGCCAATCGGCGATCATCGGCTCGATCATCTGGCCGCGGTTGACGAAGTGCTCCTGCACCCGCGTCACGCCCAGTTCGGTCGGCACGAGGATGGACGCTCGCCCGTCCTCCGGATCTGCCTTGCGCTCGATCAGGCCGTTCTTGACCAGCGTGGCCACCTGTCGGGAGACGGTGGACGGGTCGGCGCTGGTGGTCTCGGCGAGCTCCTTGGCCCGCTGCGGCCCGTCCTTGACCAGCCTGACGAGCAGGAACAGGGCGGCAATCTCGGGATCGGCGGTGTTCGCGACCTTGGCCTTGAGGTTGCCGTAGAGACGCATGAGACTGATCAGGGCGTCGGCGATCTCGGCGGCCTGGTCGAAGTGGCCGATCTGCTCGGCCTCGGTCACGTTGCTCGTCACGATCTCCCACCCTCCCTCTCACACTTGCTTGCGCAGTACATCTAGTTGCCGCCCGCAATCATGCACCGATAGTTGTCGTCGAGCAACTAAATTTCTGTGCATTTCGTCTCTGCATAGATGCAAGGGCCGATGACCTGACCCACCTTTCCTGACCCAGCTTTCAAGTGATGTAGGCTTACATCATGATGAATCGGACGCAGATCTCGTTGTCGAACGACGAGCGTCGGGTTCTCGATGCAGCAGCGGCGCGGACCGGGCGGTCCATCGCGGCGCTGATTCGTGACGCCGTTCAGACGGTCTATGGCGCGGAGCGGTCGAGCGAGGACGACCTGGCCATCATGCGGCGCACGTTCGGAGCTTGGCGCGACCACGACATGGACGGCGCCGCTTGGGTCGACGATCTGCGATCCGGGTCGCGCCTGCGCCACGACTCGTGACGGTTCTCGTCGACACCGCTGTCCTGATCGATTACCTGAGAGGCCATGGAGGTGCAGCGGCCGTACTGGAGAACGCCCGCGAATCGGCGCCGCTGTTGGCCAGCGAGATCACCCGACTCGAGGTGCTCGCAGGCATGAGACCGGCGGAAGAACAAGCCACCCGATTGCTGCTCTCGACCCTTCGGTGGCACCCGGTGGACGCTGATGTCGCAGAGAAGGCAGGAGCGCTCGGTCGAAGATGGCTGCCCAGTCACCACACCATCGACGGCGCCGACCTTGCCATCGCCGCGACGGCGATGCTCACCGGCTCGAGCCTTCTCACGCGCAACGTCCGACATTTCCCGATGTTCACCGATCTCCAGGCCCCCTACTGATGCCTTTGCGGTCAAGATCGGTTTCAGGTTTGGCGGCAATTCCGGCTCTGACCGAATCGAAGATCGCCAATCCCTGACTTACCAGTCCAGAGGCGATCTCGCCCAGTCCGTCGGATCCGTTCAGCACGGTGACGTTGGCCTTCGCCAACCCCTGTGCGGCTTCCCGGACGATCTGTGGGAGTTGCTCGATCAGCAGCTGATCCAACGAGACCCGATTGTTCGAGGCAGCCGCCTCCGCCTGGATTCTCGTCCGCTCGGCGTCGGCCTGCGCCAAGACCCTGATCCGCTCGGCCTCGGCCTCGGCCGGCTTCACGACTTCGGCGACCAGCTGCTGCTTGCGGAGTTCGGCATTCCGCGTGGCCAATTCCGTCTGCGCCGCCAACACCTCGCGCTGCGAAGTGGCCTGCGCCAATGGCCCCGCCTGGGACGCTTCAGATTCGGCCTTGTCCACCTCGGCCTTCGCCTTGGCCCGCACGATCGACGTCTGACGGCTGAACTCGGCCTGGGCCCGTTGCGACTCCTGCTCGGCCTGCGCCGCAGCCTGATTGGCCTTCGCCTTGGCTACCAGGATCTCCGAGTCGTACTGCGCCTCCACCACCTTGGTCTGACGGCTGAACTCTGCTCGCGCCCGCGCCGACTGCTGCTCGGCCTCCGCCGCGTCCTGATCGGCCTTGGCCTTGGCCACCGACACCTCCGCCGCCAACTGCGCCTGCACGATGGTGGTCTGCCGGGCGTACTCGGCCTGCGCCCGCATGGACTGCTGCTCGGCCTCGGCCGCGGCCATGTCCGCCTGTGACTGCGCGATCTGCGCCTGCCGTTGGATGGCGGCGTTGTGCGGGGCGGCCATCGCCGCGATGTAGCCGAGCTTCATGTCGTCGATCGACTGGATCTGGAACGCATCGACGGTCAAGCCGATCTTGGCCATCTCCTGCTTCGACCCGTCCAACACGCCCTCGGCCAACTTCTGCCGCTCGGTGACGATCTCCTCGACCGTCATCGACCCCACGATCGACCTCAGATGGCCGGCGAAGATCCGACCCACCAGCACCGACATCTGCGACTGATCGGACAGGAAACGCTGACCCGCGCTCACGATGCTCTCGACATCGCTGCCGACCTTGAAAGCGATCACCGCCCGCACATTCAGAGCGATGCCCTGCCGGGTCACGCACGCCTCCGTCACCTCGGACTCCGCCATGGACAGCGACAGGAACCGGGCCTTGCGGAAGAAGGGAGTGACGAACGCGCCGTGCCCGGTGACCACCCGGAACGGCACGTCACCCGCCGCCTTCCCACCGGAGATCAACATCGCTTCATCCGGTTCCGGCACCTGATAACCGAACACCCGCATCGCCCCGTTCTCTCAACGCCACCGACCAGATGCCCGGTCACGGTCATCGTCCATCACTGCCCCGTGACCGCCGCCGTCGGGCCCGGTTCGCGGCCGTGATGAACCTGCCGACCACCGTCGGGCCTGCGGTACCGTCGGACACCGGTCGCGAACCTGCCCGGGACCAGCACAGGGTTGAGGGCAAGGGGGGCGATCACCCGATGCTCGATCCATGGGCACCACCGGTCCCAGGACGGACGCCACTCCGGCCAACTGCCTGGACAGCCGACGTCCGACCGCGGATGAGTCTGCGTTCCGTCCCCGACGGCCGATCCCCCGTGCCGTTCACGTGGTGGCTTCCGGTGGTCGCCCTGCTGGTCCTGGCCGTCACCACGGCCGCCGTCCTACCTGGAAATCACCCGTTGGCCTGGCTGATCGGCGCACTCGTCGCCAGCATCGCCGGCTATGCACTGGCATGGGCGGCGATTCGACCTGCTCCCCTATGGACCGGACCACACCTCGTTCTACCCGGCGCAGCGCAGCAACGCCTGGACCGATCCGACCCTCCCACCATTCGGATCCCCGTCATCCGCCCGCCGCGACCGGCACGCACCACCAGGCTGCTGGTGATCTCCGCGGCGTTCGCCATCGGGTCCAGTTCCGGCTGGTCCCTGCTTGTCGGGATCCTCTACCACCCCAAAGCCCCGACCTTCCGGAGCGCCACCACCCGCGGGGCCGGCCTCCTGGTCTCGGTGTTGAACTCGGTCATCACCTCGGTGCTCGAAGAATGCGGAATGGCGCTGCTGATCCTGGCCGCCGCCGGGTTGGCCGAGCGCCTCCTGCCCCGCCGATGGGACGACCGATCGGTCGCCGTCACGGCAATTCTGGTCGGAACCGTGGCCCGGACCGCGCTGCACATCCCGCTCTGGGGCGTCGGGGCGATCGGCCGGATCGGACTGTCGTTCGCGTTGGCGTGGCTGTTCTATCGCACCCGACGAATCTGGCCACTGCTGCTCGTCCACACCCTCTGGGACACGCTCGCACTCCAGACCCTGAATTCCCCATCCCTCGGCGTCCGGGGCTTCTGCGCCCTGGCGATCCTGGCGTGGGGCATCACCGGCGTCACCTTCGCCGTCATCGCCACTGCGCGAAGCCGGCGAAATCTCCGTCCCGCCCGTCTTTAGACCGGACGCCCCTCCCGTCTGCTCCGGGCCGCCGGCCCACGGCGGTCCCCGGGCCGTCGTTCGAAATCTCTGGCCGCCTCCCGTACGGTATGGATGCAGTGGAGGTCGGTGCACCCGCAGCTCGAGCGTGCTCAGGCCCCCGGAAACAGCCGTCAGGCAGCAGCGATCAGGGCCTCTAGCTCAATTGGCAGAGCAGCGGACTTTTAATCCGCGGGTTGTGGGTTCGAGTCCCACGGGGCCCACTCACCCATCGACCCCAGCCCTTCACCCGTTCGTCGCAGTCTGCAGGTCGGCTCCGACGAAGGGAATGCGGGCGGCGTCATCGGAGTTGGATCTTCGTTGTGACCTCTACGCGAGCAGCGAACCCGTCGGCCGCTGTCTCGGAACCATTGGATCAGGTCCTCTCCCCCCCGGAGATCGAACACCGGGCACACCGGTTCTTCTCCCCCTACTTCCTTGCCGTCGCACTGTCCCTGCTGGCCCTGTCGCCGTTCATCGTGCTGACGATCGCCACCTCGGTGGTGACCGACCTGATCGCGCGCAGCCTGCACGCGCCGCCCAGCACCCTGGAGATCGGGTCGGGGATGTCCAACGCCGGGTACGCCCTGGGGGCGGTCGTCGCGGCCGACCTGGCCCAGCGGTTCGTGCAGCGGCATCTGTTCCTGATCTACGAGGCGGTGTTCGTCGGGGCGTCACTGCTGGCCGCGTTCGCGCCCAATGCTCCGTTGTATCTGGTGGGCCATGTGCTGCAGGGAATGGCCACCGGGTTGCTGCTGGTCGCGGCGCTCCCGCCGCTCATCCTGCGGTTCCCGCCGACCCGTCTGCCGGTGACGGTGGCATTCGTCAACGTCGGTCTGTTCGGTGCCATCGCCCTCGGACCGTTTCTCGGCAACGTGTTCGCCCACATCGGCCAGTGGCGATGGCTGTTCATCGCGGCGGCGGTGCTGGGGGCGCTGGGCTGGATCGCGGCCTGGTTCGGCTACGACGCATGGCCCCCGATGAATCCCGATCTTCCGGTCGACAAGCCGGTGTTCCCGCTGGCGATCGCTGCGACCTTCCTGCCCTTTCTCGGCAGCGCGCTGGCCGGTCGGGTCGGTTTCGGCTCACCATGGTTCTGGGGGCCGATCGCGGTCGGTGTGCTCGCTCTGCTGACGTTGATCGTCTACGAGTACCGACACCGCCGTGAACCACTCATGCCGGTGCGCGCACTGTCCAGTTCCCTCCCCGTCTCCGGCACCATCGGTGCGATGTTGGGGGGCGGCGCCTTCGTCGCCGCGCTGTCGTTGATCACCCGGACCCAGAGCGAGCGGGGCGTCCCGTTGCTCGCGGCGGGCCTGCAGTTGCTGCCACTCGTCGCCGGGGTAGCCGTGTCCTCGATGCTGTTCCACCGCTACATCACCCGATCCGGCCTTCCGTTGCTGGCCGCGTCGGGACTGGTCGCCATCATCGCCGGCATCGGTGTTGCGCTGTCAGTGGCCTGGTCTGCCAACCCCGCCTGGTGCATCCCGATCGCCAGCGTGCTCCTTGGATTCGGAGCCGGCTCCGCGGTGGCTCCGGCCCTGTTCCTGGCCGGCCTCGGTGTCGAGTCCCAGAAGATCGGCCGGGCCTTCGCACTGATCGAACTGTTGCGCAGCGAGGCGGCGTTCCTGATCGCGCCCGTGCTCCTGGTGCTCGCCGTCCACGTCGGCGGCCTGGCCGGGATCCGGGAGGCGCTGTTCCTCTCGCTCGGGATCGCCGTCCTGGGACTGTTCCTCGCCGTCTTCGTGTACGTCGCGAGCGGAACTCGTCGCCACGACCCCGAGATCAACTCGTGGCTGGGTGGAGACGGGGCAGCACTGCACTCGCCGCGGATCCTCGCCCGCCTCCGGGGACTCCCGCTCGACTGACGTCCGATCGCGGGCGCACCTGGTCGTCGATTCCTTCGCCACGGCCTGACGGGCCTGGCACCCTCGGGGGGGGACACGCGGGAACCAGTGGCGTTGACTGTCGACATGACAGCAACCATTCCTGACGCCTACGCGCGATTGCTCAGCGAGCCCAACTGCGGTCACCTGGGGACCATCCGCCCCGATGACACGGTGCAGGTCAACCCGATGTGGTTCGAGTTCGACGGCGAGCACCTCAAGTTCACGCACACCACGAAGCGGGCGAAGTTCCGCAACCTGCAACACAATCCGTCGATGAGCCTGTCGATCTCCGATCCGGAGAACCCCTACGACTTCATCGAACTGCGGGGGAAGCTCGTCGAGATCGTTCCCGATCCGACCGGTGCGTTCTACGTCCGTCTCGGGAAGCGGTACGGGAACGCCGGGCAGCAGCCGCCGCCGGACAGCCAGGACCGGGTCATCCTGGTCATGAGCATCGAGAAGACCGCCACCAAGTAGCTTTCCGATCGGACGGCGCGGTCGCGGGGGGATTGGTCAGGGCTGGAGCGAATAGCGAAGCCGGACGTCGGGGCCGAATCTGTCCACGGCGCGCAACTGCGCGGGGTGGGCGTCGGCGAGCGTGCCGACGGCGCTCCCGTCCAGGACGGAACGTCCGGAACCCAGCACGAGAGGTGCTACGTAGAACAGGATCTCATCGACGAGGCCCTCGTCCAGCATGGCGGTGGCCAGGCGCGGACCGCCCTCGAGGAGCACGTGTCGACGCCCCCTTCGGTACAACTCGTGCAGCACCGCGGCCACGTCCACCCGTGAACCGTTCCCGAATTCGGCGGCGGTGGCAATCAACGTCTCCGCGTCGGCGTTGCGCACCTTCGCCTCGGCCGGCGTCCGCCCGGGCGAGTCGATCACCACCCGCAGGGGTTGCCGAACGACCGGCCGGCCCTCGGCATCACGCACCGTCAGCAAAGGATCGTCGGCCAGGACCGTTCCGACGCCCACCATCATGGTGTCGACCTCCGAGCGCAGGCGATGCACATCGGCTCTGGACTCCGGCGAGGTGATCCATCGGCTGGTCCCATCGGCAGCGGCGACCCGGCCGTCGATGGTGACACCGGCCTTGAACGTCACGAACGGCCGCGCGAGTCGGGTCGCGGTCAGCCACACCCGGTTGACATCCTCTGCGGCAGAATGAGAATCGGAGATCACCACCACCTCGACTCCGGCCTCGCGCAGCATCTCGACGCCGCCGGCCGCCGCCGGCCAGGGATCGCGCACCGCCACCACGACTTTCGCCACCCCGGCCGCGAGAAGAGCCCGGGAGCAGGGTCCCGTGCGCCCGGTGTGATTGCACGGCTCGAGGGTGACGACGGCCGTTGCCCCCAGCGCGGCGTCTCCGGCGTCGGACAGGGCCACTACCTCTGCGTGGGGCCCGCCGGCCCGGTGATGAAAGCCCTCGCCCACGAGCGATCCCGCCGGCGAAAGCAGCACGCAGCCGACCACTGGGTTGGGCAGGGCGGTGCCGGCGCCGAGTCCGGCCAACTGGACAGCCCGGACGAGCGCGCCGGATTCGGCCTCGTTCAACGTCATCCGATGATTCTCGCCTCCGCCCAACGGGGGGTGTCGGCAGGGGTTGCCTTCACGTCCTCGAAGCAGGTGAAAGTTACTGCGGCAAAGGTCATCGGGATCAACGGTATGATCTGCCAGTGAATGACGATCCCTGGCTGAGCGACGAGCAGCAGCTGGCCTGGCGGACTTTCCTCGAGATGACGGCGGCACTCAACGCTCGCATCGAACGTGATCTGCAACAGGCCGCCGGCATGCCCCATGCCTACTACCTGATCCTGGCGATGCTGTCCGAAGCCCCCGGTTGGTCGATGCGAATGAACCAGCTGGCCGACATCGTCCAGGCATCGCAGTCAAGGCTCTCGCATGCGGTTGCCCGCTTGGAGGACTACGGCTGGGTGCGGCGCGAGCAGGCAGCAGGCGACAAGCGGGGCCAGCTGGCCATTCTCACCGATGCCGGCCACACACGCCTGGTGGAGGTAGCCCCAAGCCACGCAGAAACCGTGCGGTCGACCATGTTCGATCCTCTGTCGGACGCTCAGCTGGTCGAGTTCCGGGAGATCTGCGCGACCGTGCTGACCCAGATGAAAGACGACTAGTCCCACGCGATCTGACCGAAAGTGGCCAGCAGAAGTCGACCCTGCCCGGGATCCAGCATTCCCACCCAGGCGATCCGGCCCCGAAGATGGGCGCGAAAGTCGTTGACGCCTGATCTGTTCTGACTGCGAGGGCCTTGGACGACGCAGTTGTGCAGGATCGCGCGCAGCAGGTCGTACTCCTCGCGCGGCACCCGCGTCCGGTGGTTCACCACCACTGACGTCACCTGCTGACGGCTGGCGGAACCGCTGATCCTGGTCTTGGCGTGGTTGACCGTGAATCCTTCCTCCCGCACGATTCTTCCGACGGCGGCGACGATGCCACGCGCGGTCGCCTCCCGCCCAGAGCCGGAGAAGGTCAGGTCGTCTGCGTACCGGGTGTAGGTCGCACCCAGGGCGTCAGCGTAGGCCGCCAGTCGACGATCGAGCCGAAAAGCACTGAGATTGGCCAGATGCGGCGATGTCGGCGCGCCCTGCGGCAGGTGCGGCTCGGCCAGCCGTCGACGCAACCGGAAGGCCCCGTCATCCCGGCCACTGGTCGGCATCGCGGTGAGCACCGCAGTCGGTGTTCGGTGCGTGCAGAGTCCGGTGAGCAGATGGGCCACCGGTTCCGGGTACCCGGCGGTCCGGAAGATTCCGTAGACCCGGCCGCCCGTGATGGCTGCGAAGAAGGACTGCAGATCGAGATTGACGACCCAATCTGCCCGCACATGCTGCTGCGCAGCGGTTCTGACACTCCGACCCGGCACGAACCCGTGTGCCGCAGCATGTGTCGGGATGGGCGCCACCATCGTCTCCAACACTCGGCGCTGCAGGATCTTGAGGCGATCGAGTGGGGCCTCCAAGAGCCTGGCGCCACCATTGCGGGTCACCACCCAGGTCGAGCGATAGTGATGCAGGCGCGGTGATCTCGCCCGACCGAGCCACTCCTTCGGGTCGGCGAAGGCCAGCAGTTCCCCCAGCGTGACACCGAGGTGATCGGCGAGATCCCCGGCGTGGTCGACGGCCATCACCGGAAACCGTGGTGGCGCCATCGAAGTCGGCGTCGTCAATCGGTGCACGGGCCGCGGCACCCGGCCGTCGCGACGCTCGGCCCGGCGGTCGAGTTCCGACATGGTCGCGGTCATGCCCACGAAGGCGGCCAATTCTCTCGGTCGTGCGGACGGCGGCCGCGGATAGGCCTCCAGCACTTCGCGGACCAGTCTGCGGACCCACCCGTGCCTGGCCTCGAGAACCTGCACAGCCCGATCCCGGAGGCCAGGTCCGGTCCATGGGCCGGCGAGAAACGCATCGGCGAGCGCGGTGGTCAGCCTCAGACGATCGTCGATCATCGTCTCCTCCCCCATCGTGACGGTCGACGGCGACCGGTGACCTGTCCCCTCCAGGCGGGCATCTGCTTCCGCGGAGCGGAACGCCATGCCTGCGACGTGATGCGTTACTACGGTGATGAACCCCGGGGTAGCCCCGGAGCAGCCGGCCGACCTTCGCCAGTAACCCAAAGGACGAACCAGCGGTCTCGCCCGCCGCCGTCGACCTACGCATCAGCGTGTCACACCGGGATCCGGAGCGCCGGACCGGAGTCGATCCGCCCGCGAACTGGAGAAAGGTTCAGTTCCCGCCGGGGAGGTCGTCCTGGAACAGCATCCGCCGCACGAGGTCGGGGGTCTGGCCGGTGGTATCGACGGTGATCCGCACCATGGACGGTGTACCGCTGAGGATCTCGACGACCGCACCGGGGAGCAGTTGCTTGTACGGTCGCCGGGAGGCCTTCGAACTTCCCGAGGCCAGGTCGGTGCGGACCCGATCAGCCAACGCTGCCGCTTCGTCGGCGGAACCGGCTCCGCGACAGATCACCGAGGTGATCTTGTCCGCGGTCGCCCGGACGCCGACAGCGGTCGGAGACTGTTTTGCCTTCTCCGCGAAGCCCGTGCCCTGGGCCATCACGACGTCACCGAGGCAATTGGTCCCCGCCGCGAGAACCGCGCCGGACCCCGCGCCCTTGCCGGATCCGGCGAGTGACAGGTCGGCTCTGGCGCCCCCGAGCACCACGTCCGCGCCCGCCGGGCGGATCTGCGGTACGGAAATGGTGAGGACCGCGGTTTCATCGGCTGCATTCGTCAGGTCGATGGCGCGAATGAGCGTGCCACTGCCCTTCCAACCCGACTTCGTCGCGGCAGCCGTCACGGCCGCCGCATCCTGCCCGCCTGACACCACCACCAACGTGGCCGGCGGTGCCCCGACGTTCAGGATCGACGTCGACTTGCCGAGATCGATGCCCAGGGCATCCGTCATCAATACCCGGTATGTGCTCAGCGACCCGCTGCCGGCGCCGATCTCGTAGCCCCAGACCTTCTTGTCGGCCGCTGCCAGCGCCTCGAGCCGGACCGTGTCGCCGAATTCGAAATCGCCGTTGTCCCCCAGGGCCGCGGGGGCGACGCCGGCGAGCGCACCGCTCAACGCCGGCGCCGCGGTCGCGGGCGTCGGTGAGCCGGTGGTCGCGCTGGTGCAACCGGCGAGGAGAGCGGCGAGCAGGACGCCGGACGCGTACCTCTTCATCGTCGTCATCTGCCGACGGTATGACGATGTCCTGCCCACCCGCAGCCTTTCGGCGCGGATGAACCGGGGACAAGATCGACATCTGGCACCCATCCGGACATCCCGGTCCCGGCTCGGCCCAGTTTGGCGGGCGATGCAGCGTTTCGGGAGTCCCCCGACATTGGATAGTTGACAGGGTGACGCCGACGAAGGGGCGGTCGTGGAGTTCGAGACGTTCGTCGCGGCGGAATTGGCCGGCCTGACCCGGTTCGCCGGTGTGCTGACCGGGGATCGTCAGACGGCGCACGACGTGCTGATCGACGCCCTGCTCATCGCCTCACGCCGGTGGATCGAGATCGGTGCAATGAAGCGCCCTTCTGCCTACGTCCGCCGGATAGTGGTGACGACTTTCCTGGCGGAACGCCGAAAGGTGATGCGTCGCAACACGAAGCCCTGTGATGACAGCGAGCTGCTCGACAGAACCGAGGGGGATCGCACTGGCCAGGTCGAGACCCGTCAGGTCCTCGATGATCTGCTCCGACTGCTCCCGCGGCAACAACGGACCGCGGTTGTCCTCCGCTACTACCTGGACTACGACGATGCCGGCATCGCGGAAGCGATGTCGATCTCGGCCAGCGGCGTGCGATCGAACATTTCCCGCGCCCTGGCCACCCTCCGACTGACCCCCGACGTGCTTGAACTCGAGAAGGACCACTGATGGACACTCAGGACCTCCGTGAGGTGCTCGGCGAGCAGGAGCGTTTCGCCCCGGAACAACAGGGGGTCCTGCGCGAGCTGGCCCGGCTGCGTCGATCAGATGGAGGCGGCCGCCTACGACACGCCTGGCTCGCCGGGATGCTCGCCGCGGCGGCTGTCGTCGCGATCATCGTGGGTCTCACCGGTCTGGCGTCCCGGCCCGATTCGTTGCCGGGTGGCCCGACGCCGGCTGCCACCTCGACACCCTCGACGTTCACCAGCCGGCAGACGGTGACCACCGCCTCCACGGCGGAACTCCCTGTGCAGTCGCGGGAGCGCCAACTGTCCGAGCAGGCGGCGCGGGACGCTGCCGTTTCCGCGGACCAGGCAGCGCAGGCCGCGGCGAACGGGGCCAGAGCTGCGATGACGACCTGCTCGCGCGCAGCCTCGGTCTCTGTCCTGACCGGCGGCGAGGCGGACGATCGGAAGGTCACGGCAGCTGCCAACGCCTGTGCCCGTGCGTTCGGCGCGCGACCCGGCTACCGGGTCGAGTGGGTCGAGAGCACGCTGGGCTCGGTGCAGACGCTCGTCACCGGTCACCGCGAGGGTGGGGATCGAGCCGTCGTCGCCGTGCAGGTCGACGGTACTTTCGCCCGGGCCGGCCAGTCCGCCGAGCACGAGACGATGCTGTTGCTCGTCTTCCTGGACGGGGGTTCGCCCACGGGGGTCGATGCACCGACCAATCCGATCGAACTGTCGACTCTCGGTGTCGTGCACCGGAACTGAGATGAGCGGGGTAGGCCAATCCTGCTCGACCCTCGCCTGATCGACCTCTACAGGTCGTCCAGTCGCCTGGTGACCGCGTCCAGAGTCGGCCAGGGTGGAGCCTCTCGTAGCAGGCGGAGAAACTCTTCTCCGAATCGCCTTCCATTCGGAAACTGGTCGCCAAGCTCCCAACGCCACGCTGCGAGCATTGCCAGGACGAGCTGTCGGCACTCGCCCAACAGAACCTGGTCGACGTTCGGGTAGTACTCGCAGACCTCGTCGGGAGCGTGGGCGAGGTCGAACTCGACCGGTCCACGGCAGCACGTCTCGAGGTCGATGAACAACGGGCCGCTCTTCGTGCTGAGCACATTTCCCGGATGTGGCTCGCCGTGCAGCAACTGCTCCACGGTGCCCCGCTCCCCGATCGCTTGTCGCAGCCGGGCCAGCGTGCCGCTGAGAAACACCCGATCTGCCTCGGGTAGCTCCGGCGAAAGATTATGGTGGGCAACGACTTCGTCCGCCTCTCTGACCCGGTCCATGAAGCTCGGGCTCGGCATGTCGACCCTCCGCATGCCAGCGTGCAGTCGCTCCAGCGCCGCGGCGTAGTCCACTGGCGACACGTGAGGTGTGGCGGGCTCGTAGAAGGTCCACAGCGTCACGGCGAAGCCGTCGCACGTGTAGACCCGCGGGTCCACCCGAGGCTCCAACGGACAGACCGGGGCGCCGACCTCGGTCAGCCGTTGAGCGAGCTCGACTTCGAACTGTGCAGCCTCCCGCCCTGCAGGGGCAACGCGGGCAAGGACGTCGCACGGTGTCAACCGCAGCGCCAGCTTGTTCGAGTTCTGCAAGATGATCGCGCCGCCGGTCGGCAGGCCGAGCGATACGGCGATTGACGACGCAGCCGCGATCGCACGCGCGGTGTCCGGCACCTCCATGCGATGATCTCCTCGATTTGCCAACCGCAGCAACGCCGCCAGCAGTCCGCTGTCCAAGGGCTCAGCCGCCGATTCGCTGCCAGCGCGGAGTCCAGTCTGTCAGTCGTCATGCAAGAGGCCCGGTCACCTGTGCATCCAGGAGACCGGGCCGCTGCCGTTGAGCCCCTTTACGGAATCGAACCGTAGACCTTCTCATTACGAGTGAGACGCTCTACCGACTGAGCTAAAGGGGCAACCGGACCAGTTTAACCGCTCCGCGGACCACTCCCGCACGGTCGGAAGCCGCACCCCGCCACTGTGTGGTTGCGCGGATCAACTCGGCGGGCGGGAGTCGTAGGCCTTGCGGGCGCTGCAGACGGAGGCCTTCGGGCAGACCTGCTTGGTGCCGTCGGAAGCGAGGCGGATGACGACGGACTCACCGGGCACGGAGTGCGAGATGACGGTGCCGGGGCCGGCCGGCGAATCGACCGGCTCGCCGATGGCCGGCGTGGTGGCCTTGAAGTCCTGGTAGAGCGGGTGTTCGTACTTCAGGCAGCACATCAGCCGACCACAGGCGCCGGAGATCCGCATCGGGTTGGCCGGCAGGTCCTGGTCACGCGCCATGGCCAGCGTGATCGGCTCGTAGTCCTTCAGGAACGTTGAACAGCAGGTGTCGCGCCCGCAGGTACCGATCCCGCCGGTGACTCGCACCGAGTCCCGCGCGGCCAGCTGGAGCAGCTCGACGCGCGAACCGAGGGTGGCTGACAGGTCGCGGAGCAGGGAGCGGAAGTCGACCGTGTCGGGCGAGGAGTAGTAGATGACGGTCTTGTTGTTGGCCGGCTGCGGATCGACGGCCAGCACCTTCATCGGCAGGCCGTGCTCGCGGATCAGCTTGCGGCTGGCGACCAGAGTGCGGGCCTTCACCTTGCGGGTCGACTCCTGGTCCGCCAGGTCGGCGGCGGTGGCCGGTCCGAGCAGGACGGGGAAGCCGTCGGTGGGCTCCGAGGAGTATTCGGCCGCCCACATCACCTGTGCCACCACGGGTCCGCGATCGGTCGGGAGGAGCACGTGATCACCCACCTCGACGTGCAGATCACCAGGGTCGGCGTAGTGGAGTTGCCCGTTCGCCGTGAACGTGACCGCGCAGAGCATTCCCATGACGAGGACGCTACGCGCTCGGGTCCTCAACCCCCGCCCGGCGTTCGTTGCGTCCTGCAGAGTGCTCGCTATAGCGAGCACTCTGCAGGACGCAACGGGCGGGTCAGCCGCGGTAGAGCTTCATCATCATCGACTCGACGGCGATCTGGGGTTTCACGTTCTGCTCGATCGCCTCGCGGCAGGCGAGCACCGCGTCGAGTCTCCGAAGCGCGCCGACAGCACCGTACCGGGCGGCCGCCGTGTCGACCTCCCTGGCCATGTCGGGGTTGGTCAACTCCACCGAAGCACCGAGCCCGCGGGCGATCACGTCACGGTAGAAACCGGACAGGTCCACCAGCGCCCGGTCCAGTACGTCCCGCTCGGTCCGGGTCGATCTTGACTTCTGCCGCTTCTCGAGATCCTTGACCACACCGGCTGTTCCGCGAGCCGCACCGATCGCACCCCGACCCGTTCCGCCCGCCCCGAGCGCCGTCCTGAGCTCCTCGAGCTCAGCCCCGTCACGCCGGTCGGAGACCGTCTTCGCCTCGCCCTTGGCCGCGGCAAGCAGGTCACCGGCCTCGTTGAAGACGTCGCTCATCGACCGCAGCGCACCGGGCAGCGCGAGGATGCGGCTGCGCTGGTCCCGGGCCTCCTCGTCCCGCGCCAACCGGCGGGCCCGGCCGACGTGACCGGCCGCCACGGACGCCGCCCACTGCGCCATCTCCGGGTCGATGCCGTCGCGACGGATCAGCACCTCCGAGATGGCCGCCGCGGGCGGGATGCGGAGCGAGAGCACACGACAGCGCGAGCGGATGGTGACGGAGACGTCGTCCGGGTGGGTGGACGGCGCGCACAGCAGGAAGATGGTGCGCGGTGGCGGTTCCTCGATCGACTTCAGCAGCGCGTTCGACGCACCCTCGGTCAGCCGGTCCGCGTCCTCGATCAGGACGATCTGCCACGGCCCGGTGACCGGCCGTCGGGCGGCCAGCTGGACGACGGCGCGCATCTCCTTGACCGAGATGGTCAGGCCCTCGGGAACAACGGACCGGACATCGGCATGGGTGCCGGACAACACCGTGTGGCAGTGCGAGCAATGACCGCAGCCCCGGTCCGGGCATTCCAGAGCGGCGGCGAACGCTCTGGCCGCCACCGACCGGCCGGATCCGGGCGGGCCGGTGAACAGCCAGGCGTGCGTCATCGCCGCAGTGGGGACGCCCGGGTCACCGTGGGCGGCGGCGACCGCGATCCGCAGCACATCGACCGCTTCGGGCTGGCCGATCACGTCGGCGAAGACGCCGGTGATGTCGGGAGCTCTCACGAGGACGATCCTGGTACCGCTCGACCGAGCGCGACGAGCGAGTCCAGCCTGGTGACGTTGCTGCGGCTGACCGGCGACGTGACGATGCCGGTCAGCGACAGCCCAGCCTTGGCGGCCAGCAGCCGCAGGGTGGCCGGCGTGTAGTGCCAGATGTGCTGCTCGGGCTTGAGGGTCCACCACCGGCGTCCCAGCAACCGGGCCGGCAGCGACGAGAGGTACGGGACCGAGAGGGCGAAGATCCCATCATCGGCGAGCCGGGACCGGACCTCTTGGAGGAACGCCAACGGGTCCGGGACGTGCTCGAGGGTGTCCCAGAAGCAGATGACGTCGAACTTGTCCGCGTCAGGAACGGGAGCGTCCGCGAGTTGCCCGCAGAAGACGTCGAGATCCAGGTTGCGCTGCGAGTGGGTCGCGCCGGTCCGGGAGAGTTCGACCCCGGCCACCCGGTAGCCACGATCGCGCGCTGCAGCCAGGAAAAGTCCGTAGCCGCTGCCGATCTCGAGCAGGCGTCCCGGTGTGGCTCCGCTCTCCTCGGCGATGCGATCGAGGCGCCCGGCGGTCCAGGTGCGCTGCAGCACCATCGCGGGCGACCACTTGCTCTGGGCGCCGTAGACACCGCCCTCGAAGTAGGCGGGCTCGTCGTACAGGCGCTGCAGGGCATCGGACGTCAGCCGCGGCGAGATGAAGGCCAACTCGCAGACGGGGCACTTCACCAGCCCGAACGGCGCGAGGTCGTAGACCTGACGGCCGGGCACCCCGCACAGGCAGCAGACCACGGTCTCGGTATCGGCCTCCGTCCACGGGGAAGCGACGCCGGAGGCAGCGCTCCGCTCCGTACTGGATCTGTCGACTGATTCGCCCACGCTGACGTCCTCCGACCGGCAGCGGGGGATCTTCCCGAGAGGACCGCCGGTACGGAGCCTGCTCGACCCGGCCTCACACGACTCCTGCGTCGACCGAACTTTGGTGAAGACCAACCTAACCCAGCCCACCGACATCGAGGCGGGCCGAAGGCTCGCCGGAGATGTCGGTCCTGGCGCAACCGGGTGAGAGTGGCTCCGAAACGGACCACGACGGCAGCCGCGCAGAAACCCAGACATCGAGGCGGGCCGAAGGCTCGCCGGAGATGTCGGTCCTGGCGCAACCGGGTGAGAGTGGCTCCGAAACGGACCACGACGGCAGCCGCACAGAAACCAGCAATCGAGGCGGGCCGAAGGCTCGCCGGAGATGTCGGTCCTGGCGCAACCGGGTGAGAGTGGCTCCGAAACGGACCACGACGGCAGCCGCGCAGAAA